>CAZRCV010000046.1:826-2870 GCA_964598745.1 uncultured Methanosarcinales archaeon | reverse complement strand
ATCATTGTTGGTATGTCTTCGTTGCTAATATTTGTTATAATAGATCAATCATATATACAACATATGCTGTTTTAAGGCATAATTTATTAATTATTATCTAAACTAGGTTAATAAGGAGTGTGTTATGACGGGAATTCTCAAGTCGCCTTGGAGCAGGCTGTTAGGCTTGGCTGTGGCTGGTGGTATGGCATTTTATTTTCATTCGCATGCTGTTAAAGATGCCTATGAAGCAGGTAAACAAGTTGCTGGTGAACATAGTGTTGCTTCTATTGATACATTTCTAAAACAAATCATTACTGCAACTCAAGATATTAATCAAGATGGCCTGGAAGATTTTTGTTTAACTTTTCCTCCAGGAAGCGATGATCCCAGGCCAAAAGTTGTTTGTCATTTTGATTATGATGGAGATTGCATTCAAGATGTAGTGTATGCTTTTCTTGGTCCAAAGGGAATGTTGGAAATAGTTAATTCCACTAAAGGAAAAGTATCCCCCGGCCAATGCACAAGCAGAAACAATTTTGGGATAAATTACTGAACCATATCTTTTATCTCTGTAGTAGTGGTAGCCTGTTCTGCGGTTTTATCTTCTCTTAATCGAATAAATCTAGGAAATCTTAAGGCCAGCCCTAAGGAATGGAAAGGACTTTTGGTAATTTCTGCGGCTAACACTTCTACCACTATGGCTGGTTCAAACCAGATATCTGGCTGCATTTCTTTGCTAACTTCCACGCGGGCTGGTTTTCTATCCCTTTGATGCTTCTTTAGCTGACGCGGAAGTTCTGCTAGTAAAGCATCAGACAGACCCGTGCAAAACTTGCAGACTGTTTCTAATCGGTCAGCTTTTTTATTGTAGGCAGCGCAAAGAAAAGCTCCATAACCGCCAGCGCGTTTGCCTTTCCCATAGTAAGCTCCTATTATAACTAAATCAAAAGTATCGCTTAACTCCTTTACATATTCTTTTTTCCATTTAATCCAGTTCCAGCCTCTAGTTCCGGCTTGATATTCGCCTTCCATGGATTTAATCATTATTCCTTCATAGCCTTGTTGGATCATTTTCTGAAAAAATTCTTTCAATTGATCTAAATTAGGCTCAACTATTCGCTCGCTAAGTGTGATGTGCAGATTAGGATTAACTATTTTTTTTAACTGTTCATAGCGCTGCTCGTAAGGTTTATGCAAATAAGACTCGCCATCATAATATAGCAAGTCAAACATTTTAGCTTGAATGGGTATTTTTTGTAGAAACTCTTCTACGGAGTGTTTCCTTCGCCGTTGCATTAATGTTTGAAATGGAAGGTGTCTGCCATGTTCATCAATGGCAATGATTTCTGCTTCTACTATGAATTGCTTTCCCTTTACTTGTTGTTTAAGGCAGTTAATTAAATCAGGAAATTGCAAGGTAATGTTATCTAATCTTCTGGAGAATAAACTGATTGTTCCATCAGCTTTTTTGTGCGCTTGTATTCTTTCACCGTCATATTTGCCTTCCACTGCTAGCCTGCCTGGCATTTTTTTGGAGATGTCTTCCCATTGCTCTACTCTCTGCGCTAACATCATTTTAATCGGCCGGCCGAGATGTATTTCCATTTTTTCTAAACCCTTTATCCCTTTGTGCACTATGGTTTCAGCGATAATTCCCACATCAGGGCAGATATTGTAAGCTCGCTCTAAGAAAGTTCTGTTTTTTTTATCGCCGGTGAAAGCCATAGCCAGAGCATCTAGGATGGTCATATCGCCTACGCCTAATCTCAACGTGCCAAGAACGATTTTGGTTATATACTTAGCTCCAGTAGCTGAAGTTTTTTGTAGCAATGAAATTAAAATGTTATTTTTGCTTTCTTGTGATCCTGGGCCACTGGTTACAGCAATTTGCTGCAATCTTTTTACTAATTCTTTAATGGTAAGCTGCTCCGCTCGCGCTAAGATGCGCGGTTTTTTTTGAAGGATTTCTTCTGCCGTGATCCCCACATCACCCTTTTGCTGCATTAGTTTTATTACCTTGGAATGTTCTGTTCCTCCGGCTTTGGCAATATCTTTTAAAGAT
>CAZRCV010000046.1:0-816 GCA_964598745.1 uncultured Methanosarcinales archaeon | reverse complement strand
TTTCTCTGCTAAGCCTAAAACTGCGTTTTCAAAGCCTGAAGCAATCGTTCCAAGGGTCAAGTAAGCAACGGCAGCAATATCTTCTGGAGGAACCTTTCTGAAAAATTCTGCTAGAATTTCCCTCATGGCATTACCAGAGGAAGTTTTCTCTAATTCTTCATAAACTTCAACTAGCTTCTGAAAATCCATACTTTTATTATAGTTAATGGTTATTTAAATTTGCTTGTTTAAATTTGCTTTTACTAGTTAACATATTAATGCCTACTCCTAAAAACTAATTTATCATTTGAAGTAAATACAGTTCCCAGAAAGTTTTATATGGCTAAGTTAATTTACTTTCATTATGAAACTCGTTCGCAAGTTAATTTTACTAATTGCAGTAGTTATTCTTTTTTTTAGTATAATAATACCGGTAGTAAAGAATGTTTTCTTAACCAAACTTGAAACAGTAAACCAGGAAATAAGTCTCCCTGAAGGTTCCAATTCAGAAATCAAGCGCAGCGGTTCATTTCAGAAGATTGACTTAATTCACAAGGCTAGCGGCAGAGCTTTAGTTATTACTTTCAATAACCAGAATTGGCTTAAATTAGATGACTTTAAAGTCACTCCCGGCCCGGATTTATTTGTATATTTATCTAAAAATAGTGATATTAATCAAAGCCAAGATTTAGGAGAGTTTGTTTCGCTAGGCCAGTTAAAATCTTTCCAAGGTGATCAAGCCTATGTTCTTCCTAAGAACTATGATGAATATAAATCAGTGGTTATTTGGTGCAGAGCCTTTAGCGCCTTGTTCAGCGTAGCTGAATTAGGATAAGT
>CAZRCV010000045.1:0-4200 GCA_964598745.1 uncultured Methanosarcinales archaeon | reverse complement strand
TCGCACAATATCTCTGGCTACATACACCCTATTATATCGTTCAAACTCTTTACCACCGGCATCAACACAAGAAATGTTTGGTATTACCAAATATCCACCAATGGTGGAAACAGATCCTTGCGGAGGAACAGGCATGGGCGCTAACAAAGATTCTGCTAAATCATCAAGTCCAAATGGTATAGGGATTAGCGGTTTGGTCATTTTTATTCTTTATCCTGCGAAAAGTTTAAATATATTCTGTGTATACACTGGATTAACTGCATTAATTGGAGGTGCTTTAATCATGTCAACAATAACTTTATCGATCCCCGAGGACTTGAAACGGGAGATGGAAGAATTCAAAGAGATGAACTGGTCAGAAGTAGCGCGGGCGGCTATTCGGGAAAAGGTAAGCCAATTGGCGATTTTTAAAGCCATCACTGCTAAATCTAAATTAACAGAGAAAGATGCCTTGGATCTCGGAAGAAAAATCAACAGATCCATGCACGAACGCTTCAAAAAAGAACATCCAAGAGCGTACTGAATGGACATAGTAGTTGATGCTAATGTAATTATGTCTTGTTTGATTTCTCCTAAAAACAAGACCAGTGAGCTTTTTTTCTCAGGTGCGTTCCATTTGCTCGCTCCTGAGTATCTTAAAAGAGAAATTGAAAAACACAAAGAGGAGATTGCTGAAAAATCTGGCTTGGATTCAACTGACCTTAACCTTTCATTTGCTATGCTTTGTTCAAAAGTAGCGTTCATCCAATTTTCTGATTTTGAAAGATTTATTTCAGAAGCTGCGAGGATATGTCCTGATCCCAATGACGCGGAATATTTTGCCTTAGCTTTAAAATTTGGTTGTCCAGTCTGGTCTAATGATAAGAAACTTAAAGGACAAAAAGAAGTTAAAGTACTGTCTACTTCAGAGCTGCTGACATTGTTTTGATGAAAACTGGTTTCTGTGATCATTTTTATTTTTTTGCGATTCTCGCCCTTACGGCGCTCCCAGACGTACCCCACGAGCAGCGTTAGTGTTGCCTAGGTTGCTGTAAGCACTGAGGTAGAAGCTATTGCTGTTGCAACCGAGCCACGCCGCTCGAGTTTCATTAAATTCTGCGCCTCTTTGGCCAGTCCAAGGAAACCATAATTTAGCGGGCTTGCCAAAATAGTTTCCAACTTCAACTAAAATAGCTGGATCCACAAGGCCAGTTAACTGTCTAACGTAATTAACAGAGCCAGAATCACGAAGCGCATCCACCAAAAGAGCATCCTGCAAAGTTGTTTTTAAGAAAGGCAGAGCTGTTCTTGTTCTAGGGGCGTTTACTTCGTTTGGTTGAGAAAAATCAGTCCTGGTTGGATAATGAATAACTTCACTAGTAGAGAAATTGATGAGAGTATTCTGTCCATGATAACCTCCTCCATTACCTTTATCCTTGTAATGTTGGAGAACTGCTGCAACTGCTGGATCTGTTCTATTTTTATATAAGGCAGCAACAATATTACAGCTAAGAGCAAAACTTGGCAAAAACATCTCTTGTCCCTCGAAAAACACCGCCCATTGATAGGGAGAGTTATTAATTTGCGTTTTATCGGCGTTTCGCGCAATATCTTTTGCAACAGATAATGTGTTATATCGTTCAAATTCAGTTCCATTCGCATCTTTACAAATAATGTTTCTCAATGTGACATTTTGACCCGTTGATGAAACTATTACTTCTGCGTCACTGTCTGATTGGATCGGCTCTAATAAAGATTCAGCCAAATCGTCAAGTCCTCCTGGATTTATTGGAATTAGCGGTTTGGTCATTATACTGTGTAAACCTCATCAGCTTTTCCTATGGCCTTTTTGAAAATGTCAGTAGAAGTTCCATGAATTACTTCCGCACCCGCAGTTCTTAAATAGTCAGCGCGATCAACAGGATGCAAAGCATATATAGCAACTTTGTTACCTTTATTTCTAGATTTTAAACCTATAATTGCCTTAGCTGTATCTTCTTCATTACCTAAGAATGTATCTGTGATTACCATAACTTGTTTTGGATCGTGTCCTTCTGCCAATAAAGCCGAGGTTGGAAATACTGTTCCGCCACCATAATGTATTACTAAATTCTCAAATATTTTATTTAAATCTCTTGTCCAGTCTTGAGTTGCATATTGCTTGTCTCCACTAAAGTTTGTTGACCTGATGCTTGCTCCTTTTCTATGCGCTTTTTTTGCAACTACAAAGCCAGCTAGAACAGGAAGACTGATTTGTTCTACTGAATCACGCATTGAACCGGAACTATCTAAATATAAATCTGAATTTGGAACAACCTCTTCTAAACCACCGCGAGATTCTCTTCTTCTGGTATTCCACCCATACGTATTAACTCCCGGTATAATTTTTCCTCCCGTGCTTACAGAATAATCAACATCTAATTTATCTGCGCTCATTGACGGAGTCCATCTTACTGGTTGAAAGGGATTAGTTCTTGGCCTTCCAAATAGTCTGGTGGAGAACATTACTTCATATGAATCAGATAATTGGTCATAAAAAGTAATACTGGCTTTTTTGGGATCTCCTTGTCCTACACCCGCCATTATCTCCTTAAATTCTCTTAATCCTCTAGGATTGGTTGGTAAACCATCACTGCCAATTTCAGCCAATCGTTTAGCCAATTCTCGAGATGTTTTTTCATCAATTGTTTTAGGTGCATTTCCAGCATTGTTATCTAAAGCGCTATCCTTATCCTTGCTTTCACTTTCTAAGAATTTACTTATTACTCGTGCATAAGTGGTTATACTTCTTTTCCAGGTTGCTTTATCAAAAAATTCGCCTGCAAAAAGGTCAGCTATTTCTTTTGCTGCCTTGTTTTCATCATCACCTAATCCAACTTCCTCTGGCAATATCTTTTTATTCCATGCCAATTCCATGCTTCTAGCATAAACTTTCCATAATTTATCTTTTTTAGCAGCACTTAATTGCTGGAAAGCCCAAACAATATCTTCATCACCATTTCTGCTTAATCTTGTATTGATGGTCATATCCGCCCAGAGATTTAAAATTAAATTTGCCGCAGAATCCGCATTATAAGGCAGTTGCTGGCCTTCTAGTTCTTTTTTCACGGCATGTTTTAAAATTATAGAAGTTATTGTATCATAGGGACAAAAACGATGTCCTAATTCATGTTTAGAAATGGCTCGTACTCCTCTTACCGGATCTTCTTTTAATTTATCACTGATAGTGTTTATATTCAAATAAGTTTGATAACTAGGATAGTTCATAAAAGCAAGTTCGTTTTGTAGAGCTTGACCAATTTCACCCAAATCTTTTAATTCTGGTGTGGTTCTGGGAGCAATAACGTGAGGTACTGTTGGAGAATTCCATGTAGTTAAAGCATTATTCCATGCCTCTTCAACTTTTAGATCGATAGTTCCCATATTATTTTTTCTCGTACCGCGCCTTACGGCGCTCCCAGACGTACCCCACGAGCAGCGTAAGTGCTGTAAAGGCCGCCGTTAGCATTGAGGTTGAAGTTAACGTAGTTGCAACCGAGCCACGCCGCTAGGGTATCATTCAAATTTTTAACATCATCAGGAAACCAAATGCGTGCTGGTTTGCCAAAATAAACTCCAATATCAACTAAAACAGAAGGATCTTCTAAACCGGTATATTGCCTTACAAAACGGGTAGTTAAAGGATCAGTAAGTGCGTCTTTCAAATCAATACTTTGAAGAACTTTATCTTTTCTAAGTATTCCTGTTATCCGGACTTTCTCAAATGGTAATCGGACAGAAGGGTGTTGAGAATTAATATTTGCTGCTCCACCGAATGTTGGAAAATCAGAATCCCGGGGATAATGAATTACCCGTTGGTCCTTATAACTGACCACAGTATTTTGTGCATGCCAGCCAAAACCATTTCCTTTATCTTTATACAGATCTAATAATTTCCTTGCTTCAGGATGACTATCTTTTAACTTAAACAATTCAGCAACGACATTGCAAGATAGAGCCACGCTTGGTAAAAATAAACCGGCTTGTTCACAATGTACTGCGGCATTATATGGAGTTAAATTTATTTGCGCTCCCGCTTGATCGCGAAAAATATCTTTCTGTACTTGTAGATTCTTATAACTTTCAAATACATTACCATCAGCATCTCTACACACAATATTTCTTAATGTTATACCATGGCCAGTTGACGAAACATCTGCATCTCTGCCACGTGGTAGAGGT
>CAZRCV010000044.1:0-4270 GCA_964598745.1 uncultured Methanosarcinales archaeon | reverse complement strand
TGGTAAAGAGTTTGAACGATATAATAGGGTGTATGTAGCCAGAGATATTGTGCGAAATCCCGATAACACACCAGTTACTAACCAACCTTACCCCTGGGCAGTGTTTTTTGAAGGACAAGGGATGTTTTTACCCAGTTTTGCTTTAACCTGTAACATTGTAGCTGCATTATACAAAGGAAAAAAAGATCCTGCCGTTGCAGCAGTTCTCCAACATTACAAGGATAAAGGCAATAGAGAAGGTCATCATGGACAGAATACTCTCATTAAGTTCTCTACTGGTGAAGTTATTCATTATCCAACCGCGGCTGATTTTTCTCAACCAACCGAAGTAAATATATCTAGAACAAGAACAGCTCTGCCTTTCTCAAAAACAACTTTGCAGGATGCTCTTTTGGTGGATGCGCTTCGTGATTCTAGTTCTGCTCGTTACGTTAGACAGTTAACTGGCCTTGCTGATCCATCAATTTTAGTAGAAATTGGAAACTACTTTGATAAACCGGCAAAATTATGGTTTCCTTGGAATGGCCAAAACGGCGCAGGATTTAATGGAACTCGAGCGGCGTGGCTCGGTTGCAAGAGCAATTACTTCAACCTCGGTGCTTACGACTACCTTAACGACACTAACGCTGCTCGTGGGGTACGTCTAGGAGCGCCGTAAGGCGCGTAGCGAGAAAAATTATCTACACAGTAATTACAAGAAAATTTTTTAAAGATAAATATCTAATTTTTTTTTGTCCTCGTTACTCCATCTGTGGAGTAGTTTGGGCTACACGTCCTTCCACTAGGGTCGTTAATCTAGAAAACGATCATTAAATTCAACTGCGACAGGAATGCTCGAAATGAAGAGAAGTACTTTATTTCAGCACCGAAATTAGGTTGTTTCATAATTTCGTGTGAAGCGGTGGTGCATAAAGGCTAGAAATACTAGTAACAGTGAGAAGGGCTATTGAGCGGCGTGGCTCGGTTGCAACAACAATAACTTCAACCTCAATGCTAACAACAACCTTAACAACACTAACGCTGCTCGTGGAATAACCCTACTAAACGAGGACTTTTTTTTTGGATTTATTCTCCTAAAAGTATTTTAATTACTTTTTTTAGATATCATTTATGCCAGACAGCGATAACATGTATTCTGAGTTATGTTCTCTTAAGAATCTAAAACTGGCGTTCAAAAAGGCGCGTAAAGGAAAAACTACCCAGGATTATGTTATTGAGTTTGAAAAAAACTTAATTGAAAACTTACGTCAATTACAAACTGAATTAATTTTCCACATTTACAAACCAAAACCTCTACAAACATTTATTCTTCGTGATCCAAAAACAAGAAAAATTAGCAAGTCAACATTTAGGGATAGGATCATACATCATGCGCTGTATAATGTTATTTTTCAGGTATTTGAGAAAGATTTTATCTATGATTCGTTTGCCAATAGGATAGGCAAAGGCACATTTAAGGCCATACAACGGTTCGAACAATTTCAGAGAATTGTATCTAGGAATTATACTCTGACTGCCTTTGTTTTTAAGGGAGATGTAAAAAAATATTTTGATAATATAAATCATATTTTGTTACTATCAATAATAAGAAATAAAATAATAGATCCACGGGTAATTTGGCTAATTAAGGCTATCCTCTCTAATTACAGAACTGAAGATGGAAAGGGTATGCCGTTAGGCAATCTCACTTCACAGTTCTTTGCCAACGTCTTTCTAAATGAATTAGATCAATTTGTCAAACATACACTCAGAGCTAAATATTATATTCGCTATGTCGATGATTTTGTGATTTTGGACAAATCACCAAAAGTATTATATCAGTATATGAAGAAAGTAGATGTTTTTCTCCGTGAAACTTTAGATCTTAAGCTTCATCCAGATAAGTCAAAGATAGTTCCTTTTTCTAAAGGAATAGAATTTCTTGGAATGAAAGTATTCCCTCATTATAGACTTCTGAAAGAAAAAAACCTACGAAAGTTTTATCGTAAACTTAATTCTGTTTGTTTAGAGTATGATAAAAAAATAATAAATTATGATATTATTTATGATTTTTTAGAGGGATGGTCTGCCTATGCTATGAATGCAAATACCTACAAGTTGCGAAGAAAAATCATGAAGAATGTCGAGTCTAAATTCCCAACGGAAATATCAACTAAGGAAATTAACAGGTTTCTAAATAAAAAAAATCGATTAAAAAGAAGAATTTCAAATCAGACTTCAGGCTAAAAATGAGCCTTCAGAGAAATCAATAATATAAAAAAGGCCATGCGGTGTTTGGCTGCCAGTTAAGCGCCAGCGCCCGGATTTGAACCGGGATATCCTTGCGGAAACAAGCTCTGTGGTAAATAATTCCAGGCTTGCGCAGTACCGAGTTGTGCCACGCTGGCATAACGGAAATTCTAAGAACTTTATATTTAAAGGTTTCTGTACTCCCCGGATTATGTCACCTAGAAGTAGAAACATTTATTAAATAGCCTTTAAACTATACCTGATTATGTATGAAAATAATAATTTAACAGAACGGGGAGAATATTTAAATTCTTTAGGCCGACAGTATGTTAATTTAGTTAAGCCAGGCCAGGAAGGCACTATTCCAACCAGAACTAATGAACAAGTAAATTTGGCTAATGAAATAGTTAAGGAGATTATCCCCTTACTGTATCGTATTGCTGGTGAGATGTTATATCGTGGTGGGCATAAAATATCTGTTGGAGAAGGCCGATTTCGTATTTTAACTCTTAGAAGAAAAAAAAGACAAATCACTGTAGATGAACTTGTTTCTGAAGCAGTTGGGCATATTTTAGATAATTTATCTTTGTATGAGCCAGATAAAGGCGCTTTAACAACTTTTATTGATACTCAGGCAGCTAAAGCTATGCATTTAGCCGGGATGCGGCGGCATAATGTTGTTTATATTCCTGAAGATTTAGAATACCGATTGCGCAGAATAAAAAGACAGGCTGTTGATAAAAATTATGCAGCAGGTGATGTAGTTCGAGAATTAGCTCAAGGAATAGATGGAAAAACAGAAGGAGCTAAGTTAGAATCAGCGAGACTAGTTTTGTTAGCAACTAATGGCAAATACCTTTCCTTGCAGGATTTGCCATATAAACATAAAAGAAGACTCAATAACCAAGAAAATGCACTTTTTGTTCGGGATGGCAAAAAATTACCCGAAGAAGAAATTATAGATCAAGAGTCAGCTCAAGAACTAGCCAAAGCTATTTCTTCGTTGCCTCAATTAGAACAAGATATTATTAGATTGCGTTATTATTCTGGTACGGAAAAGGTGCCTTCTTTTGCTGAAATTAGAACAGAGTTAGCTAAAGGAGGCTATACTGCTGGTGAGGAGATGGTGCGAAGAAATCATCTTAAAGCCGTAACGCGACTACAACAGATATTACTAAGAGATTTTTAATAAGCTTTATAGTTTTTACATTTTTTGTTATAGTAAATAAGTTGAATAATCGTACAAAATTCGTTGCATTTGCTATAATGATCTAAACTTTAATCTTGTATATATTCCTGTTCTTGTCCGCAATCTAGGCAGCTAAGGTACCTTTTGCCATTATAAAGATAAATATCTACATGAGACGAGTTGCAATTGGGACAGGCGTGTTGGTCGGTTGGCAGTTTAGTATGCACCATGTTTCCTGATGGAGATTATCCAAATCTGAACATTAAAGTGGCGGTGGAGGAATTTGAATCCTCGACTTCCACGTCACCCAGTTTATTAGAGTTTAGTCATTGGCATTAAGCCTCATCGCTCAACTCTTATGAGCCTCGCCCCTTGTTGTGTGGCGCTATAACCAGGCTAAGCCACACCGCCTTATATTTTAGGCTTAAAACCAGCTTTATTAAGGTTTCTGTGTTCTTTAAAGCAATTTTAGAATTAGCCTTTTAGTTCTGTTGGAAAAGATATTTAAATGAAGATATTCTAATTTACTTATGGCTGAACCATTAAAGTCCTGGGGCGAAATGCCTTTAGATGAGGCCTACCTGGATCTTACGCGAAAGATAAATGTTTGGCAGGCTCTAGAATATCACTCTAAAGCCATAGCTAAACAAAATTTGCAAGTTCAAGCTTTCTTAGAAGCCAACAAAACTACCAATAGGGTTAAAAAGTTAGTAGCTCTAAACGCTATGGAGGAAAGATTAATAGTTATTAAAAACAAAACTGATGAAATGTTAACCTTGTTGTATCGGCTTAGAGAAAAACTAGCTAAATTTTAATTTTTGTTAATAAAAGTAACGATTTCATTGTAGGGAT
>CAZRCV010000043.1:0-4274 GCA_964598745.1 uncultured Methanosarcinales archaeon | reverse complement strand
TTTTTTTCAAATGTTTCCCAGCAGCCACCCCAATTATCATTAGCAAAAGCTAATTCAAACCCAGCATTTGTAAAGCCGAGGTCTAGCCCGCCTGCTCCTGAAAAAAATGATGCGATTTTCATTTTTGTTTGTAAATGATTAATTTTGCCTCTACTAATTTAGCCGGATTGTTTGGATCCATAATTTTTACATCCTTTATGGTGATAAGCTTGAGGGATTATTTTGGTTTCCAAGATAAGAGAAAACTTGTGAATAGGCTGCTTGCTTTTTTACTTGTGGAAGCTTAAATGATGCCGCTAAAGCGTCTTTGATATAAAATTCTAATTGCTCGCCCACAGCATTTATTTTTATTAAATAAGTAGAAGCATAACTCTTTAAATCATTATTGCCAAAAGCAACTATGTTGGCTATTGCAGTTAAAACATTATGGCTCATTTTATCTCCTCTTTGCCATGCAATTATATTCTTTTGTTTATAAAGCTTGCCCGAATTTGTCTGGTGGCTTTTCTCTACTAAAGGCCAACGACTTCCGATTCCCACACACTAAACTCTGCTTCGCAGTAAGTTATTTTAAACTCCATTAGAAAAAACTGCGGCAGCCACTGAAACATAACATCGTTAGACAAACTATTACTCTGTGAAAGCTACTTTTATATATGGGCTCTTCAATAAGAACCTGTTATGGAATGTTATATTTGCCAATCAAACTCCGAAGAGAAAAGAATCTCCCCGGGAGTTACAATTCTCCAAGGAAAATATTGGCTCGTTGAACATGCCTACCCCAGCAAATTAAAAGGGTGGTTAGTTATAGAAACTAAACGCCATACTGAATCGTTACATGATCTTTCAAAAGATGAATTTGCAGAACTAAGCACTATTTCAGAAAAAGTAGCCAAGTTGCTCCATAAAGAACTTAAGTGTGAAAAGGAGTATCTTGTTTGTTTTGCTGAAGCAGAACACTTTAATCACATCCATTTTCATATTATTCCTAAGCCCAAAAGTTTACCTGATAACATGGCTGGAACAAAAATATTTGCTATGTTGAAAATAGAAGAAAAGGATGCCATCCCAAAGAAGGAAATCAAAGATTTTTGTAAGTTGCTGAAGAGCAAATTACTTTAACTTTTACCTCAGTTATACTCGCCTAGCATACCCTGAAAATCCCCCATAAATAATTTCCTGATTTTGTCTGCTAGATTTCCTTAAACGCCTGCGGCAAATCAATGACATATTTTCCTTCTTCCAGCTTGAAGATTAAGGGATCCTTGCGAAACAAGTGCACCAAGTCCAGTTCATACTTGCCTGGCTTAAGGATGCGAATTGATTCCACATCCAAGATTACCGGCAAGTCTTCTCGCTCTTCTTTAAGGCTTAAAATTTCCTTAACGTCAGTCTCAATGTGCTGTTTGTCCTCTTCAGTTAAGTTGCTGATTAATACCTTGCCCTCTTCAATGGCTTTTTTCTTAATGTAGAAAAACAGCCTGGCGCCGCACTGACAGCCACTCAGAATTTCTTTAGCGCCATCAGCATATAAAGTATTGCAACGAACACATTGGTGTGGCATAAATTATCCCTCACAAACTAAGACTTAGCCAAATAGATAAATCTACCGCCTTCTTCGGTAGCGGGCATTCTTATTTATCTCTTTTGTGAAAAGCTCGATCTGATCTGGGTTCTTTTCAATCTTCTTTACAATAGAGGCTGGACCAATGATGGTTAAGCCAGTGCGGTCTCCTAATAGAATATTAGCAAATAAACCTTTAACTTTTTGCAGGGCATCAAGATTTTTGCCGTCAGGATAAATAATGCTCAGCTCGATTCCCTTAAACTTTGGCCCGATTTCTTCCATGGTAATTTCAATCAAGTCAGTTTCTTCTTCTTTCTTAAGCCGCCCTTCCAGGATCACAATTTTCTCATCCTTCACAATATTAAGAAGCTTATTAACTCGTTTAGCAGAAGTTAAATGTTCAATGTCCTGATATGGTATAAACTGAAAAGTAACCATCCTATACCTGCTTTTTGAAAAGGTGTATTCTTTCCTCTTTTTTAAATGTTATTATTTGACTAGTTTAAACAGCTGTTCGTAAAACTCTTCCATGTTTTTTCCGTATTTAGCTGATAAGCCTACTACGTTATACTGTGGAAAGGCTGCTTTAATTAGATCTACATTAGCTTTTTTAAGATCAACTTTATTAGCCACAATCAATACGGGAATGTCACGAGCCTGTAAATTGCCAATAATGGTAATATTCACTTGAGAATATGGGTCTTCGGTGGCATCCAATACCACAGCTACTGAATCCATATCATCCAGCCACTTGATGGAGTCAATAACACCCTTAGTGGCCTCTTTAGCTCTTTTTTTGGCTTCAGGCTTTTTTAACCCTTTCCTGATAAACTCTTCATAATCAATCTTGGTGGCAATTCCAGGAGTATCTACTAGCGAGAAAGTAAGCTGCTTGCCGCGTTTGTTTTTAATGTTTAACTGTTCTTTAATTATTACTTCTCTGGTCTCATGCGGGATGTGAGAAGTAGTAGACATTTCCTGACCCAGCCAGTCCATACAGATCTTATTAGCTAAAGTAGATTTCCCCCCATTAGGTGGCCCATACAATCCTAATTTAATATGGTCCTTGCGGCTAAATGGGTTAAACCTTAATTTTTTCAGAAGCCTGCGCCATAGTGTCTTTACCATTGCTCACCCCAATTGTAGTAGACCTAAACTATTATTAAAGTTTTTTGGTGTTTGAGGCTCTCTCAAAGAGTTGTGGATTAACTAATAATTCTTAAATTACAACTGATTTAAAACTTTATTCATCATAATAGTAATCTGAATACGATAACCCAGAGGTGTTATAAGCAGTCATTCCTGAACGAATCAGGTCTCCATCCCGATCAATAACTATAAAGATTCTATCCATTCGAAACGACCTAGTTTCACAATCAGGTTCTTGGTTACAGTAACTGGGTGAATCAGTATTTTTTTCTACTCTTAATTGGATTATTTCATCAGTGTTTAAATCATACCGCATATAACCACTCCGGTCAGAACTTTCAACATAGGCGCATTGTGAAGTACAGTCTGCTGCAAAATCAGGGAAGTCTGGATTATCTTCTTCCTGTGGTAAATAAACTCCCTGTTGTCTAAAAAAAGGGCTAGACCAATAATAGTTGGTTAAAGCACTAATATCAGTTGGGTTTAGTAATGGCTTATTGAGTTGATTATTGTCAGAATCATGGCCTGAAGGATAAGTTGTTTTTCTGTAGTTAAGCTTCTGAGAAGAAGGAGCAGCTGGATGATTTGAGGTTTGTTCTAAGTTAGTAGGGCTAACAGTTTCTAAAGTTAATTTGTTTACAATATCTACTAAGCCAGCTCCAATAGAACCAAGAGCCGCGGCGCAAAAAAGGATTGCGGGAATGGCTTTGGCCTTAGTCATCAGTCCCCTCTTAAGCTCGGCTATTATTTAAAATAATTGAAATAACATACAGTATTTTACTCGTAAAAACAGCTAACAGTTTTCTTCACCCAGACAGCTTTTCCAGATAAATATATAAGGTGCATTTTACTTATTTTAAGCCATGGAACGCCAATTAGTCATTGACCACCTTAAGTTCAGCTATGAAGGCTTGTGCAATGCAGCAGAATTGTTCTCTTTGATTCAAGAATGGTTTTATGAAAAGAGCTGGGATTGGACTGAAAAAACCAATCAGGAAATACTTACTTCCGAAGGCCGCCAGCTGCATATTATTCTCGAGCCGTATAAGAGCGTTAGCGACTATTACCAGTTGATTATTAAGATCACCTTAAATATCATAAACCTAAAAGAAGTGGAAGTAGAAGTAGACGGCAAGCCAGTTAAATTGAATCATGGCGCGATTCGTTTGCTGATAGATGGATATGTGGTAAGCGACAGGCGCAAACAGTGGGAAAGCCGCCCGTTTTATTGGCTTATCAGCTTGGCGCTAGAAAAATATTTTTATAAAGAACACTTTCGTAAGTTTGAAACTTGGCTGAAAAGCGACGTAGATGATTTATATGACAAAATTAAAAGTTATTTGAATACTTACAAGTACATGACACAACATTAACATGGATGAAATAAGATACACTCGCGATTTACTGGTAAATAATCAAGAATTTGTTTATACCGCGGCAAGCGCAAAATGTACGTCAAGTCCACCTTCTACCCCCCCTATGTCCGCTTCACTGACGTTCCTGGTAATCTTATCTTCTGGAGCTCCGCCTGTTCCTAAGGTTTCAAAGGTGCCCGCCG
>CAZRCV010000042.1:1467-4532 GCA_964598745.1 uncultured Methanosarcinales archaeon | reverse complement strand
GTTCAAGTAGGCGCGAAACGCTTATAAATAAAACACTTATTAACATATCATAGCCAAATACTGTCGTCTAGGCAGTTCTGCTGTGTGAGGCTAAAAAAATCACAGACAAGAAATCATAATTCTTGTTTGGATGTTAGGGTGAGGAAATATTATGGCTGAACAAGAAAATCTATTAATTGATTCCAATGAATATTTGAAATCAGGGATTCATATAGGCACTAAATTTAAGACCAAATACATGGCCAATTTTATTTACAAAACTAGGCCAGATGGTTTGAGTGTTTTGAATCTTAAGAAAATTGACGAGCGGATTAATCTAGCAGCCAAATTTCTTTCTCATTATCGTCCTGAGGACATAATAATCGTTTCTAGGCGTGAAAATGGCTGGAAAGCTCTTAAAAAATTGAATCAGTTAACGGGTATAAAAGTGATAACTGGGCGCTATCCCCCGGGAATTTTAACCAACCCCCAATTGGAAACTTTTATAGAACCCAAGGTTATGGTAGTTTGTGATCCTTGGCCGGATAAAAATGCTATTGAAGATGCTATCCGCATTGGCATTCCCGTCATTGCTTTATGTGACACAAACAATCCTGCCAATAATATTGATTTAGTGGTTCCTTGCAATAACAAGGGCAAAAAATCAGTGGGGCTGTTGTTTTACCTTATTGCTAGGGAATATCTATTGCTCAAAGGGTTATTGAATAAGGGAGAAGAGCTGCCAGCTAAGATTGAAGATTTTGTGGATGAATAAACTTTGATCTTTTTCACAAATTTTAAAATTAGCCTACCTGTTTTATTAGTTCAATGCAAGCAGTTATTTTAGCCGCTGGTAAAGGCAAGCGGTTATATCCACTCACGCAAGACCTGCCCAAAGGGATGCTGCCATTAAATGGCAAGCCCTTGCTGCAGATAATTATTGAACAATTAAGGGCGGTAGGGGTTACCGATATTATTATAATCGTTAATTATTGCAAAGAAAGAATTGTCGATTTTTTTTCTGATGGAACGTCGTTGGGGGTAAATTTAACTTATGTGCATCAACCAGAGATGAAAGGGACCGCTGATGCTGTTCTCCAGGCTGAGTCAGCAGTAGCTAGTGATAAATTTATTTGCATTGCTTGCGATTCTCTATTTGAGCATGATCTGTTATTTCGAATATTATCTCATCCTACAGAAGGGGTAATAACTTGCAAAGAAGTGTCAGATCACCGGAGATATGGGATGCTTAAGGTAGAAAATCTGAAGGTGTTAGAAATTGTAGAGAAACCAGAAATCCCCCCTTCTAACTTAGCTAACTTTAGCGTTTATATTTTTCCTAAGCAGATTTTCCCAGCTTGTCGAAAGGTCAAACCAAGTCCGCGTGGTGAATTTGAAATTAATGATGCTATCAAGATTTTAATCAACCAGGGCTATAACTTTACTTATGAAATAAGCACCCATGTTATTGATATTGGCACGTTTGAACAGTTATCCCAAGCAGAGGCTGTGGCTAAAGAGCTGGGGTTGTGATTATTTTTGTTTTGATGCAATTAATTTTACGTTAGACAAGTACAGAGGATAAATTTTAAGCATAAGTTTCATGGTTTTCAAAGCTAGCTCTTGATTAATAGTAAGATAATCGTGAGCTAGTCGGTTTCTGAAACCTGCGGTCTTAGCTAATTCCAATAATTCTTTTTGATTAAAAACAGAAAAACATTGCAAATCGATAAAACTCTCGTAATAACTTAAACTTAGTTTTCCTTTTCTCTTTAATAATTCTTGATTCATAGAGATTGCCGATTCTATGATCTCTTCAGCTTTCTTTTCTGCCGCATATAGAAGAAATTCTTGTAATTTCTGATTTTTTTCATATTCGATGAGGATATCTTTCAACTTTTTAAGTAATTCTACGATATTTTCAATTTTACTATATATTATCTTCTTATTATTCATTGTTCTGTCAATGCCGCTATTTTTTTATCCAACAAATGGCTTCGTTCCCCAAAAAATCGTTGAAAATCAACATAATCAATAAAACTCTGCCATTCTAATGTACTTTTTAATCCGGGGTATTTTTCATATAATATTGTGCCTTTATGCAATATTTCAAAAAGAAGTAAATGATTATAGACTTCCTTTATATTAATAATGTCAATATCAGTTCTTCTGAAAGCGGATACCAAGTCCTCATAAAGCTTTTCTTCATTAATTTTAGTAGTGGGGTAAATGGCAATATCCAGGTCACTCTCTGCATGTTGCTCCCTCCCATAAGACCCGAAGAGAATCACTAGGGATAGTTTATATTTTTGCACTATCTTTTGGACAGCTTTCAAAACTTCTTTTTTCATACTCTGACAGAAAAGAATTAACTATAAAATACTTACGCAGAGAACTCCCATCCAAAGGGAGTTGTTCTTTTGGGTTTCTTGAAAATGGGGCCAGTTATAGATAAATTCAGCCTATTTGTTTTTTCTTAATTTTTAAAGCAATCTTTATCAAATTCTGGTTGTTTTCCTATTCCATGGATATTTATCAACCAGCAGAAGACTCTTATTTATTAGAAAAAGCAGTGCGTAAGATGGCTTTCGGCCGGGTGCTGGACTTAGGCACAGGTTCTGGGATTCAGGCTTTTGCAGCCATTAATAATCATGGCGTGGGCGAAGTTGTAGCTGTGGATATTAATTCATTAGCAGTAGAAGAATTAAAACAGGAAATTAACCGGTTAAGACTGCGAAAGATAACTTCTGTTTGCAGTGATTTATTTGAACACGTACAGGGAGTGTTTAACACGATCATTTTTAATCCACCATATCTGCCTGCTGACAAAGAAATTGAAGATCAGGCTATTTATGGAGGTAAACATGGTTGGGAAATTTCAGAACATTTTTTTAGTCAGGTTTCTAACTATTTAGCAGCCGATGGAAAGGTTTTGTTCCTGTTTTCTTCTTTGACTAATAAAAATAAGATTAACCAAATTATCAAAAATAATCTTTTGGAGTTTAATGAGATTGATCAGTGTAAATTATTCTTTGAAGAGCTTTATGTTTATGAAATCAGTAAATCTACCTTGCTTAGAGAATTAG
>CAZRCV010000042.1:0-1457 GCA_964598745.1 uncultured Methanosarcinales archaeon | reverse complement strand
ATTGTTCATGCAAGTGGGGGAACGCAGGGTATTATTAAAGATATTCATTATTTTGCCAAAGGCAAGCGAGGAATGATTTATAAAGGCATTTTAGATAGAAGTATAACTGTTAAATCTCACTTTGTTGGCAAAAAATTTACTACAGTAGTGGCGATAAAAACAAGGCTGGCTGATTCTAAGGCTGAGAACAGTATCCTTAATGAAATTAATTGCTTAAAGAGGGTTAACTCCATAGGCATAGGCCCTAAATTATTATTGTATGGCCCGAATTACTTTGTTTCTACTTTTGTAGAAGGCGAGTTTATTTTAGAATGGATTTCTAATCACACTAAAATGGAAGTTTTGGATATTTTGCAGAAGGTTATTAACCAATGCTATCAACTAGATCAACTTGAAATAACTAAGGAAGAAATGCATCATCCGCTCAAACACATAATTATTGAACATAATCAGCCAGTTCTGATTGATTTTGAACGAGCTCATTTAGCGCGTAAACCAAAAAATGTAACTCAATGTATAGAATTTATAATTCGCTTAAGTTCTGAACTTAAGAGTAAACGGATCAAATTAGATGAACAACGGCTGCGCTTCTTAGCTCAAAATTATAAGAAATCGCCTAGCAAAAAAATAATCGAAAGCCTAGCACAAACTCTTAACTCATTTTATTAATGATGTCAAGTAAATTTAGTTTTACCATCACAATAGATGCCTTGCTTTAATTCCACTGGACGCCACTGATCTTCTACTAACTTAGCTCCTAACCATTCGGCTAAGTCGGCTTTGTTGCCAATGGTTGCGCTCAAGCCGATCAATTGCGGTTTTATTAAATTCTTCAATAAGGTAATAATAATCTCTAGCGTTGGTCCGCGAGAGGGGTCATTAAGCAAATGAATTTCATCTATTATTACCAATTTAACTTCTTGCAACCAGTTAACTTTATGCCTGAGCAAACTATCCAGCTTTTCGGAGGTTAGTATTAATAAATTATAATCTGCTAAATAACCTGAGTCAGAGTCAATATCGCTAGTAGCCATAACAGTCTTAAATTTTGTTGACTCCAACAAAGTTTGGTACTCTTTGAATTTTTCGTTGGCTAGAGCCTTTAGCGGCACGATGTACAAAGCTTTGCCTTGTTCTAACTGCGTGGTTATAGCCATAGTGGCCACTAACGTTTTACCAGAAGCGGTAGGAGCGCAAACCAGTAAGGATTGTCCAGTTAATAACCCTGCAGTTACAGCTTTTTCTTGTATAGGTGTTAATTTATCAAACTTAGAATACATTTGGATAAAATAATCTGGAAGAGGAAGCTGTGAAATTTTCATTTAGCTTCCTGGTTGCAACTCTAATTTATAATTATTCTTTCTGTTTCTCTAATAATCTGTTAAAAAAGTTACCTTGCCTTTCATTTCTAGAACCATGTTCTGTGCTTCTCATTTTCATCATTTTTGAGGGATGAC
>CAZRCV010000041.1:0-4869 GCA_964598745.1 uncultured Methanosarcinales archaeon | reverse complement strand
GCCTGCTAAGTCGCGAATAGAATGTTGAAGATACTTGAGGGTAGAACTAACTCTATATCACTTTGAATCCTTTGGCTGTTAAAATTTTAGCTACTGAAGCATCAATTTCCGTAATAGAAATTTCACGAGATTGTATAGCGGCCTTGACCACTTGAATCATATGGTTAATTTCGTTAGGATCGGAATCAAAATTTAGGATAATATCATTGCCAGATTTAAAAACAGCCACATACATTTCTTCTCGCGTGGGGTAAAAATTCCTTAATCCCAGCATGTTAATTTCGTCTGAGATAACTAATCCCTGATAATGACTTTTAATGCCGCTGACAACTTTTCTTGATACCACTGACGGCAGTCCACCAGAATCGATAATTCCTTCTGTAATAATGTGGCTAACCATCATGGCCTTGACTTCGCCTTTACCAAATAAAAAATCATACGGAATTAAATCTGTATTATCAATGCGAGCATTTACCACAAATTTATGCGGATCGCGAATAATAAGAGTTTTACCGGGATAGTGTTTAACGGTGGCAATAACCTTATATTTTTGCAACCCGCGGACATAAGCCTCAGCTAAATCTGAGATGTGCCGTTCATCACCTGGAAAGCTCCGGCACTTCCAAATTTGATCTTGCAAATCTACCACCGGAGCAAAGTTTAAATTGACACCTATGTTTTGTAAGAATTCCCCTTCTTCCGTGCCTTTAGAATAAGCCTCAGATAAAGTGGAAACCTCAGTTGCTGCAGTGAAATTTCTAAAATTCAAGAATGGATTCACGCACCCTTCTAAATCAACAGTTACAAAAAATGGTATGCGCATTCCCTTTTGGAACTGCTGTATTTGCTGCTTAAACAGTTCTTCCGTTTCACGAGCAAACAAATGAATTCCCCCCACCTGCAAGTCCTTCCAGACCTGTAAGTTATTAACATCCCCTTGGACTATTAGCATTTGCGCAATCTTCTGCTCCAAATTCAGGGATTGTAAACTAATAACTCCATTTTTAACATTGACTTCCGGCTGACTGAGAATAAATAATCCCTTAACTTGGGCAATATTTAACATGGCTAAAATTATAACCACAGTTAATAATAAATAAAAAGTAAATTTAGCCGTAGCTAGCTTAGGTTTATCGGCTCTTTTAACCCATTTGAGAGGTGGTCTTTTGGCCATTTTAATTGTAAGGCTGTTTCAAACAATATCTTCGAGCAGTATTATCAAATAGTATCCTTGCCCCATCTATTCCAGTGTAACAGCTCCATTCAGTAACTCCCTGTTGCAACTGATGACGCTCTCTTCGGCACTCTAGTTGCTGTGCTGCTTCAAAACAACAACGGTCTAAATCATTAGTGATGGTAAACTGATCCTTGTAGTTAACAATGCACAGGCCTTGCCGAGGAACGGCTGCCTGGCCCACCGGAGTTATTTGCACACCCAGTAAACTAAGAAACAGTAAGAAAGCTAGAAATAACAAGGACAGGTTTATGATAATTAAAACTTTTTTGCTAACTGCCACCTAATGAAACTAAATGAAAAATTATATATAAACATATGCCTTTTCACTAGTTAATGGTAGAAATAAAAATTTATATTACCCAAGATAACCAATGGTGCAAGCAATTAAGGCTGTGGTTAAAGAAAAAAAAATACCCGTTTGAGATTCTAGATTTGGAAGAAAGTGATTCAGCTAGGGACTGGCTCCTGCAAAAATCCAACCAAATGGCTATTCCCTTAGTTGAGGTGGATGACGAAATTATTATTGGCTATCAACCAGAGAAAATTGAAGCAGCTGTGCAAAAGCATAAAACAATACAGTAAAGTTAAGTTCTAAAAATTACAACTTTATATCTAAGGCTTCTAACCATAGTTGCAAACAGAGGTAGTGCGACATTGGTAACCACCCTCAGTTACACAAACTTTGCTGCAGCCATCCCCCTCGTCGGCATTGCCATCATCACATTGTTCACCAGTTTCAATGATACCATTTCCGCAGACATTAACTCTTAAGCAAGCTCCATCTTGGCAACCTCCAGGACAGATGTAGCCATGGATTTTACTAATTTTAATGCTGCTTTTACAGTAATACTGGTACAAGCGAACACCATCCTGGCTGCAGTAGTCTTCTAGAGTTTTGGAACGGTACTTGGCATAACCTTTGGTGTAAAAATCTTGAGAGGAATCACTATCATAACAAGCATCAGAAACAGCACTGCCAGTTACACCGCCTTGATTAAAAAAAAACATAGTCCCTAAGGCTACAATACCTATCAACCCTAGGAAAAGCAAATTATAGTTGGTGGATAAATTTCGCTTGGATTTGGGCATGGTTTGTCTTTAAGATTTTACCTAATACAAGCTGCATTTAAGCAACCATTAGGACAAGTGTATCCATCAGCCCTAACGGAATTACTGGAAGTGCAATAAGCTTGAAACAAGACTTTTCCTTGACAAAAATCATGGTATTGAAAAGAGCCAGCTGTAACTATTCCAGCCTTAAAATAATCATTGTCACTATCACTATCTACGCAAGTTCTGTCATAACCATCCCATGATTCTCGCGGCTCTTTATAGATAGAAGCGCCTTCGATCTTACTTGAACTTTGCAGAGCCAAAAAAGCTATTGCAATTATTGCTACTACACCTACCATAACTAAATATGGTATTTGCGAATTGTTAGTTGCCATGTTATGTTACCTCTATTTTATTTCCAATTTTTATAAACAAAACCCATTTAAACAGCCATTGGGGCAGTCATAAGCTCCAATTTCATCTACTGAACGGCTGGAAGAACAATCAAATTGGTGCAAGGTACTGCCTCGGCAAAAATCATAATATTTTAAAGTACCCATATGCACTGTTCCTTTAACATCATAGTCGTTCTGTGGATCATTGTCTGTACAATAAGCTTGAAATTCCTCTGTTTGCTCTTTGTATACTATGGAGGCTGCATCCAAGGTAGCTGAATTACCCGCCGCTAAAAAAACTACAGCCACTACTGCCACAATACAAACTAAGGCTAAATAAGGAGAACTTAAAATTTGTTCTTTGGTTCCATTCATATCTTCTCAACCTCTTTTAAAGTAAATAATCTTAGTAAAGAAAAAACCTATTTAAATCTTTCTTATTAGTTCCGCTGCCAGCTGATCTTCAAAAAGGACTTGATACAAGCTACTAATCATAGGCAAGGGCAAATTAAACCTCTGTCTTAGTACCATAGCTTTTTCTATAGCCAAGACTCCTTCAGCTACCATGGTCATTTCAGATAAAATTTCCTTAAGCTGGCGTCCACGGCCGATTTGTTCACCAACATGGCGATTTCGAGAATGCTGGCTCATGCAAGTCACGATAGCATCACCAATGCCCGCCAGCCCGTGAAAAGTTTCTTCCCTAGCGCCCCATGCTAGCCCGATCTGCCTTATTTCTTCCATTCCCTTAACAATAAAATAAGCTTTAGCATTATCACCTAACTGCAACCCCTCGAGAATGCCAATGAAAACTGCCAGTATATTTTTTAAGGCAGCAGCCACTTGGACACCAATTAAATCATCACTTAAGTCTATTTTAAAATCTGGGCTAGCCAGCTGGTTTCTTAACCGTTCCTTACCATCACTGCCAGCCAGCACTATGCCACTAAATAGCCCTTTGCAAACCTCTTCGGCATGAGTAGGGCCGTAAAGACAATACAATGGGTTAGCAATAATTTCGCTTATAGCCTCAGTTAACAACCTCGTGTCGGCAGCAAAACCTTTGGAACAAATAATAATTGGCTGATGGCGCAAATAAGGCGTTGCCTGCTTTATCGTCCCGACAGCATGCTCTGACGGAACTACTAACAACACTAAATCGCTAGGAAAAACTTCAGCCATGATGGAAGAAACAAAAATATTTTTCGGCAGTTTAACTTCTGGAAGCAATCGACAGATTCTATTTTGTTGCATATCTTTAGCTTGCTCCGTTAAGAATTCCCAAACCTTAAGAACATGATTTAACTTAGCTAAATGGATCGCTAAAGCCGTGCCCCAACTGCCGCCGCCTAAAATAGTAATGTTCACTAAAAATTTAGTAAAAGAAATAGTATAAATGTCTTATGAATTTAAACCATCTCATAATAAATCACAAAAGTAATTGAACATTGCGCCATGCGATTTGCTATTAACTAGAGCAACATAATACTGCCACATTTTCTTCCAATAAGTTGTGTGGTCCTGCATATGGTTCAGCATAATCAGTATAACTATTTATTGGAAGATTTGTCCTGGTGTTGGGTACTCCGATAGTGTCGCCACATCGATCTAACCAAAGAAACTGAGTGTCAACAGCTTGGACCTTATTAGAATTGTCTAGGAACGATTCTTTATAGAGCTTAAAAGTATTTTTGCAGTTTAACCCTTGATTTGAGCAAGCTGCCGTTCCAGTCAATCCTCTTTGGTTATTGTTACCAGATTCTCTGACGTCGAAAATTTTACAGGTTCCACTGGCACTAATTGCAGTTTGTAAACAAGGGGTAGTACTACGGAATAAATTACCGTAATTATCTGTACACACGTAAGCATTTCCTGTTCCAGTCAAACTTTTTGCGGAGAGAGACCCGTCTACAACATTTAAAGATCCATCCACGATAACAGACTTAGCATCTGACGTTAATATTAAAGCACCAGTACTACCTCTAGGAGTAGAAACAGTCTTAGCTACTTCACAGATGCTATCACCATCACAGGAAGTAGCCCCATTGGAAAATATATTTTGTGAACCCCCCGCCCGCCCAGTGCCTTGACATCCCGATAATAACAACGAAAGAATGGTTATTACTGCTAAACTAATTATAATTATTTGTTTCAAATGAATCACCTCTGATTTAGATTAAGGGA
>CAZRCV010000040.1:0-5078 GCA_964598745.1 uncultured Methanosarcinales archaeon | reverse complement strand
GTTGAGCCAAAACCGCCAGTGCCTCGTGTGGTTTGATCCAGCTCGCTTACTTCAACAATTTCACGACGTTCTACCGGCTGAATCAGCATCTGCGCTAATTTTTTGCCTTTTTCTATAAAGCAAGCCTTCTGAGATAAATTAACTACAATGATTTTAACTTCTCCTCGATAACTTGCATCAATTACTCCGCCCAAAACTTTTAGGCCATGGTTTAGGGAAATTCCTGATTTGTCCCAAATTAACCCCACATAGCCTTGAGGAATAGCCAGGGAAATTCCCGTGTTAACAGCCCGCCGTTCTCCCGGCTCTAATTTTACTGTTTCATTAGCATAAAAATCCATTCCAGCATCGCCGGGATTAGCATAAGTGGGAATAACAGCTTCAGGATAGAGTTTTTTAACTTTCAAAACCATTTATGGCTAAAAAGAAAAAGCTATTTTTATTTATTATGGTAATGGCAAGTTCTTTCAAGGATAAATATGCCTAAATTTTCCCCTAATCAAAAAAATAAGTAAAATTTATAAAATAAGTAGAGTTTAGGCCTAAAATAGGCTAGAAGGCCTAAAGAAAGTTGAGTATCGGAGGAATGAACAAAAATGGAAGGAACGGTAAAGTTTTACAACAGAAAAAATGGGTTTGGATTTATTAGCGGAGAAGATGGAAGCGACTACTTTGTCCATTTCACAGCTCTTCCCAAAGGGCTTAGTTTAAGGGATAACGATAAAGTTTCTTTTAATCCAGTGAAAGGAGATCGCGGTTTAAAAGCAGAAAATGTTCAACTTCTTCAAAAAGCTAGTGAAAGGCCAGAAGGAACAGAACAACAAGACAGGCCAAACCACAGTCGTGAGCAAGAAACAGAATCTGAAGAAGATGACAGCGACGACAGTGATGAATCCTCTGAAGAAACAGATGAATAATTAGTTTCTAATTTTATTTTTTACTTTTATTCTGGCAGCAATTATTTTCAAGAACAAGAGCTAATTAGTTTAATACCTTAATCTCAAAGCAAAACCTAAATATCCCCGGTGAAAAACTGCCGCACTTAACTGTTTTAAGAATTTGCACTTTTTTTCCTTCCTGCTGGCAGTCGGCCTTAATTCTCTGGGCTTCCTGCTTAACCTTATCTTCATGAGAAAAGACATACAAATGAATTATTCCGTTTTTCCTTACTTTGGGCAAGACCACGCTAAGGAATTCTTCGCTGGTTTTAGGCAATGGCATAACTACCCTGTCAAAGCCGCCGCGCAACTTAGGTAGAACCAGCCGCACATCACCACGATGTATAACCACGTTATCAACATTATTCAACTGCAAATTTTGCATTGCGTATTGATGAGCTGAAGGGTTCATCTCAATACCCACAACTTTACTGGCAGGCGAATTCTTAGCCAGAACTAAAGGATAAGGAGCCACGCCAGAAAATAACACTAATACCTCTTCGCCGCTTTTTATCTGTTTGGCAACCCTTAACCGCTCATTGGCAGACCTAGCGGAGAAATAAGCTTTCTCCAAATGCAATTTCAGCCATACCCCATTTTCACGATGAATGGTTTCCTTAGTTCTCTTTCCTGCCAAAATTTTGACTTTTCGTGTCCGGTAAGTTCCAGAGTGAGATTTGGTTTTCTTTACTACCGTTTTAATCAACGGATTCAGCTTAAGGCAGGCTTGAGCAATAACTTTCTCTTTCTGTTCCAATTCTGCCGGCAACTCTAAGATCAAAATGTCACCTACTATTTCCTGTGATTTGGGCAACAATGCCAATTGTTTTTTAGATAACTGTTTACCCAGCAGATCCTCTAAGGTTAATGTGGCTGGTTTTTTTTGAAATTTAAGATTTGTCTGCTTGACAGCAGCGCTAGGAACAGAAGCTCGTTTAGATAGTGGAAAAAAGATTTCATTTAGAACTTTGACTGGAAGGTAATCGTAATGAAGCAACTGATGTTTCACTAAATATTGCCTAACTTTTTCAGCATTTTTCAGTTCAGCACAGGCTACCAGCATAATAGTAACAGTAGTAAATTGGAATTTAAATTCCTTTTGTTTTAAAAGAAATTCTGCAGGCCTTTTTGATTGAATTTGCTGGCTTTTTTTTGCAAAGAGTTAAGTTTGCTTTGCACCCTTTCTTCGCTGAAATCATGTTCCTTAACCAGCCAGGAAGTCAACTTCACAGCATCTACTGGTTTCCATTGTAAAACATAGTCTTCGGTTACGGGCATATTTTTAATGGTGTCAAACACCTCTTTCCAAGATAACTCCGGAAATTGTTCCTTCCACTTTACTTCTTGAAAAATAGTTTCATAATCATGGTTATATTGATGCAATAGTTTCAGGGCTTTCTTAGGGCCAATGCCCTTTATCCCTCCTGGATTATAATCTGTTCCACTCAATACCGCTAGGACAATTAACTGATCCAAATCCAAGCACAGCTCTTTTAGTACCTCGGACAATAAGATTAATTCTGGTTTAACTGTAACAAATCCCAGTGTTCCTGTTTTTTTCCGTTTGCCAGCAATGGACAAGTTTCTGACCAAGCGCGAACAGCCAAAAATTAAATTATCGTAATCCTGCGATACTGAAGCATAGGCCTGTCCGGTTTTAACCATGTAAGCTGTTTGCGCTTCTCCCTCTGCCGGAGCCAACACGATAGGCAGCCCCAACAAACTAATCAATTTCTTAGCTTCCGTAACCATTTCTTTAGTTAGAACTGCCGTGCGCGAAGCCAAGGTTTTCATTTCCTGTAAGTTGCCTTCCTTCTGTGCTCGCTGCAGTTTTAAAGAGGCTTGCTGCTTAATTTCTGCCCGCAGCTCCCAAGTTTTTTTCTTAATTAATGGCGGCTGGCCATCAAAAACAAATACCAATTTTAATCCTTGTTCCATCAGAGCCGTAGAACGATTGAATAAGCCGATTAAGTGCGAGGTTACATGGCCTTGAGAATCAGTTAACGCGGAACCGTCAGCTGAGCGAATAGTGGTAAGAAACTGGTAGAACATATTGTAGGCATCAATAGCCATAACTTTGCCATTGAAATCAGAAATGGCAATTTCTTTGCTAACGACTATGTCCTTAAATTTTAAACCCATGTTTTAGAATTAATGTTTATAATTTAAATATTTATTCCACTTTTTTTACTATAGTATTAGGAAATGCTTCAGTTTCAAGCAATCGTTCAGCTTTTTTAGTGATCTGCGAGGTGTATAAAAACATCAGCGGCAATTTGTGAATCTGCGCTTCCAGGTATGCTGCGGCCAGGTCCTTTTCATCGATGCGGTGTTTCTTCTTAGCTTTGCAAAAATAGACCATTTTTCCCACAACTGATGGAACCTTGACTTTCAAATTCAATTCATAATTTCTTCTGACAATGTTAACTTCATCGGGGGCAATCTCCAACTTGCTTAAATACTCTTTAATTACTGGAACCAGGGCATCCTGAACCAATTTAGTCTTATCATAGGTTAATACTACATCTGGCTTCGGCGTAGGTTTGGAACTGCTCTCCTCCACAGAACCTGCTGGCTGATCATTCTTTTTGGCTGGCAAAGAGCCAGCTACCAGTTTCCTTTTCTTGCTTTCTAGAGGCAATTTTTTTTGTTTTTCTAACTTCCGTTCCTCGGCTTTAACTGCAGTAACAGTGAGATTTGAAGCCGCAATTCTAGAGCTGATCTCGTTAGAGTGAGAAGTGTTAGCTAAATTGGTTTCTGTTAACGGCTGTGGTTCACTTTCTTCTAAGGACAGCGGCATACTTTGAACTGAACTTTCGGGAACTTCCGGGCTTTCTTCAGAAGAAAGCTGTTGAGACAAAATTTCACCAATGGCTTGTTTTGTATCTTCCGTTGATAACAAATGCCAGCGCCAGAATACTTCGCGCTTGCTTTTAACGGTTACATACAATGGCGTAGCAAAATCTTTTAATGACCTTAAAGCTACTTTAGACAGCAAATCGAGATCTATTTCCCGCAACACTCGTTCTTCTTTTAATCTATCCAGCACTGTTAATTCTTTTGGATTGATATTTCCCGCAGCAAACTGGTACAACTTATCTTCTTGGCCGGGAAGAAAGTATAACGGCGAGCCGCCTACCTTTAATTGGGAAATTTTTATTTTTCCTTGGGAAGCTAAGACCGATAAATGAGCCGAGGCTATTAATATATCAGTACCTATGTTTTTAGCTACTTTGGAAGGCAAAGTTGGCCCACCTGCCTGTAGAAAAGTAAGAATTCTATCTTGGTCCAGCATTAGAAATTTCTGAGTTCAGGAGATTTATATAATTTTCTCGCCTTGAGACGATAGGGTTAAGGCCGGACCCAAGCTACTTGATAGTAAGTGCAATCGCCTTCATCGTCCACTATCGCCATCAGCAGCCGCTTTTTAGTGCTGTGGGCTACTCGATTTTTAGCGCTGAACTCGTGCCAAGTTAAAGTGCTGGCTTCATGCACGGGAAAAACAATCCATTTGGCATGGTCCTCCCCTGGCTTTACCCCTCGATCGTAAACGCGAAAATCAGCGCCGAATTTTAAAGCAGTTTTTACAATATACCCTCGATTTCGGATATCCTTGAATACTACATAACGAATCCGAAAATTAGGCTCAATTTTATGGGCTTTGCGAATATAATTTTCGGTAGAAATTACCCGGCCAGAATCGCCTCTTAGTTCCAAACGCCCCTTTTCCAAGAGATACAACCCTTCCAACAAGGACAATTCCACCTTGCCATTCTCGGCAATAATACCAAACCTGGATTGGTTGAATAATTCTCTGGCTTCGTCTGAAGATTCTGTAATTACTTTTTCACCGCTAAGCAGAGCATTAACCGGTTTTTTCTTGGGATCTTTCTTAATCAAGGAAGTCTCAGGCTCTGCTGCTTCCACGGCTTTTTTCTTGGCCATTTAAACTAGAATAAGAAGATTTCTTTTTAAACTTGCCTATTTGTCTGGTCGAGTACCACAAACCGCAGTTAAGGAACGGAGAAGCCACAAATGAGTTTGGTGGTAGGGGGTAAAGCTCATTTGCGATTGAATATAACGATGTTAAGTCCTCTGGGCTTTAAGCGAGCGTGCCCCGACGAGGAGCGTAGCGACGAA
>CAZRCV010000039.1:0-5207 GCA_964598745.1 uncultured Methanosarcinales archaeon | reverse complement strand
TGCTTGTCACAAAATAAGGTGGGTAATACCCACTTATTAACTTTTCAATAACGCCACAGAATAATAAAATATTTAAAGAACTATAAATCTTATTTAGTAGTGATAAAAAATGGTTAAAGAAACTAATTTACTGCTGATTGATACTTTAACGCCCCAGCAAATTGCCGTTATTTGTGATCATACTTTTTTAAACCGGTCAGAAGCTTACCGGCAAGCTGCAGGCAAAGGTGATAGTCCAGTTCAGCTTAGAGCCAAAGCCTTTCTTTCCTTTATAGAAAGTACTGTTGCTAATCCAGAAAGATTGCCTTACGCCGTTTGTGTACGGCCGGAAAATGTAACACCAGCTATTAATTACCTTGCTGAAAAAGGACATAGTGAAGTTAAGGTTGCTTCAGTAGTGGGGTTTCCGGATGGATCGCTTTATGACACGGGCTTTAAAGCTGCTGAAACCCAACTGGCCTTGGCTAGGGGAGCAGAAGAAATTGACATGGTTCTTAATTATGCTAGATTTAAAGCCGGAGACCTAACTTATGTAAGAACGGATATTCAGTCCGTGGTCGATGCTGCACATAGAGATAGAGCCTTAGTGAAATTAATTTTAGAAACTTCAGAACTGGATGGAGACCAGATTAAAAGAGCCTGTGAGTTGGCTAGTTGTATTGGTGTTGATTTTGTTAAAACCTCTACCGGATTTGCTGCCGGCGGTGCGAAAGCTGAAGATGTAGCCGTCATGCGAGCAAATTTTGAAGGCGGGGTTAAAATTTCAGGTGGTATCGTACCAGAAAACGTAAAAGAGTTGCTGTATGCAGCTTCTGGAAGGCGAGACGGCTACATTGAGATGAATCCCCTACGAGTAAGGATCGGTGAAAGTTCACTCTTGGCTAAACTTTAGTTTAATCTTTTTTCTCAATAAGATTTTTAGTTGATTTGCAAGTGTGTAATAAAACACTACTAGAGTTATATTACAACGAGAAAAAATTAGAATTTTTGAAGATAATTGAAATCCTTAAACATGAAACCAATGAAAAGAATGGTGGGCCGTATACTACAGTAAGATTAACGGAGTTTAGAAGAAGACTTCGGACCAACCAGTTCTTACTTTATAATAACTAATAATTTATAAATAAGCGGTTAATAATGTATTTAAAATACAAATAATTAAGGTGAATTTACCATGTCATTACCATTAAGCGCAGAACCAGTACGAGAATTCTATGGCGCAGTAACTGAGAAAATGCCTATATTAGTCTCAGGTCGAGAAGATGGCGTGCCCAGAGAAATCATGCCTATCGCTTTTCTTTATTATCAGCGAGTAAATGGCCAAGAACCATTCAGAACAAACTTTAGAGATAATTATTTCTGGACTGCTGCAGCTGCAGCAAGAGATAAAGCAGGAAATCAAAAATTAGTGTTAAGAGCTCAACTCCTTCGAGAAGTTAACCCTGGCAGCAAACTCAGTATTGGCGCTCTGGTAATTCCTGATGAAGGATATGAAGCTTTATCAGGAGAAGGAATTAAAGAAATAACCAAAGATGAAGTTGCTAATCTTAACGGTAAAGGTTATGTGCGTAAAGAAGGAAGAGATTTATTTGTTCCTGCAAATGACGAAGTACAAGCAGTTCATGAATTTCTAAGCGAAGGGAGAATTAACTTGGCTGAATATGCTGGAACTGTGGCTGAAGAAACCAGCCGTAAATATGGAAAAACAAATCAAGTAATAACTCTCTACTTTGATCAAGAAAATTATGGATATGCTGTTGCGCGGTCACTGGTCGTTAATGGGACCGATGACGGTTCCGATGTTTTTGGCAACGGCCTCCTTCTCGGCAATTATGCCCGCTTGGCCGGGGTAGCGCCGGAGGCGCTAGACGCGTTCGATAATGTAGGTGGTAAAGTTCCAACAACTCCAGAACTTGCCACAAGAATTTTGAGCTACTTGGGTAATGTTAGAGAAGGTCTTACTAGAAAAGGTTTAGAAGATGCTATTCGGAGGCAGACCTTAAAATGAAGGTGAACTAATCATGACAAATATACCATTAAGCGGAAAATCAGAAAGAATTGAACCATACCAACATTTTGGTCTTGGCCGTGTTATCGATTTAATGCCAGAACTTATCAAGGCTGGTTACCAACCAGCAGGTATAGCTATTATAGCTGAACGGCGCGAACATGCTCCAGAAGATGTAAAAGGTAATTGGGATAATTATTTCTGGACGGGTGATAGCGCAGTTACTAATAACCGTGGTGGAGCTTTGCTTACCTTAGATTCTCCTCTGTTGAGACAACTTACCCCTAAAAGTCAGTTAGTTGATAGTGCTTTAAAATTAACTAGAAAACAAGAACGGGAACTTAAAGCAGATAAGGATCATTCTCTTTATTTATCACCTCAAGAAGTCGAAGATGCTCACGAGAAGGGTTATACTTTGCAAAATGGCGAATTTGTTCCCGCCAATAAGGCCGTTGCTAAGGCTTGGGATCATCTGATGCGAGGAAGAAACATTCAATTCTATGCTCAGCTGGTTAGTGATGCTTCCAGAAGTAATGATATCTTGAGATTATATTTTGACAGGTCTAAACCAGAAACTCCAAGTTTGCGGTCGCTGGTCGTTCTTAGGCCCGGTGGCAATTCCGATGTTGATGGCGACTACTACCTTAACAACAGTGATGCCGGTCTGGCAGGGGTAGCGCCGGAGGCGCACGTCGCGCGCGAAAAATCTGTCTCTCCCAACGTTGTGCAGCCAACTCTAGAACAGACATTGGCTGTTATCAATAATCCAGATCTGGACAAAAATCGTATGATAAAAGCAGTATCTCAGCTGTATAAACGCTAAACTTTGTCTTTTTCAATTTCGTAATCTAGGTTTGAAAATAAAAAGGCCAGATTTTATCGATTTCTTTAACAATAATTTAAACATCTATACATACCAGAAAAATAAGCGGGCCTACAGGGATTCGAACCCTGATTAAACGGTCCGAAGCCGTTTGTGCTTTCTGGCTTGAAGGTATCCATTACACCATAGGCCCATTATAGTTTTAGTTTAAGGCTTACTTTATTAATTATTTGGTTGTCAAAATTACAGCAAAGATTTTAAAATAAGCTTTGATTTTAGTAGGTTAATGGATTCTGTCCGTAAATCTGGAAGCTAGTACTTTTTCTTAAAGCAGATTATAATCTATTTAAATTAAACAGGGAGAAATCATTATGAAACAAATACCACTTAAGGAATCAATCAAGGAAAAACATCAACAGTACAAGAATCAACCTAAACAGCTAATGACTTTAGAAGGCTCACCTAAAATACAAGGCTTTGATTTTGAAAAAGCGGAGAAGGAAGGATTCAAAATTAATGAGTTTTTGCAAGCCTATGCCACTACTGGTTTTCAAGCTACTAATTTAGTAGAAGGGATTGAAATTTGTAAAATTATGCAGAGAGAGCAAGCCAAGATTTTCTTGTCTTACACTTCTAATATGGTTAGTTCCGGAATACGCGAAGTTATCAAATATTTAGTAAAACATAAAAAAGTTCAAGTGCTAGTAACTTCCGCCGGAGGAATTGAGGAAGATATTATTAAATGCCTTAAACCGTTTGCTTTAGGGCAATTCAATGTTTCAGGAAGTTTTTTATTTGAACAAGGAGTGAATCGAATTGGCAATATTTTCGTTCCTAATGATCGTTACGCTTACTTTGATCAATTCATGCAACAATTTTTTAGGGAAATTTATTCTCAACAAAAAAATAAAGATAGAATCTTTTCCCCACACGAATTGATACAAAAACTAGGAGAAAAAATAAATAATCAAGATTCAATACTATACTGGGCGGCAAAAAATAATATTCCTGTATTTTGTCCGGGGTTAATCGATGGGTCCATCGGTGATTTAATTTATTTCTTTAAGCAGTCTCATCCAGAATTTATCATAGATATAACTAAAGAAATGAAAGTTATTGTCGATTTAGTGTTGAACTCAGATAGAACTGCAGCGATTTGTGTTGGTAGTGGCATCAGTAAACATTTTACCTTGAATGCTAATATATTCAAAGAAGGAGTTGATTATGCTGTTTACATTAACACCGCTGAAGAGTTTGATGGATCTGATTCTGGGGCTAGAATTGATGAGGCCATTACTTGGGGAAAAGTTAAAGCCAAAGCGCCAGCTGTTAAGATTCACTGTGATGCTGCGATTGCGTTTCCCTTGCTGATAGCAGGAGCATTTATGAATAAGAACTGATTTGATAGATTACCTAACGGCAATTAGTTAAAAAAATGAACGATAAGCAGAAATAATTAATTTATTTAACTTCTTATTTGATAACATTAATTGGAATTAGAACTTATTTATTGTTCTTTCCTTATTCTAATTTTAATTTAGGACATTATAACGTTCATCACTTGTTTCTAGGATCATTTTTATTGGTAATTATGACTATAATACCAGAAATTAATGTAATATTATTGTAACCAGCTAAGAATAAACAAACTTTTATCTAAATGTTAAGATTAACTCCACTAACCCTGCCAATCGCGTGCTAAGCTCTTCTTTGTTTTCAGAAGTACCTGGAAAAGTTAGAGCTACAGAAACATTATTATAGTACGGTTCTTGCCCTGGAGCGATTGTTCCGGAAGTAATCTCTATTAACTTACGACCACTGCTATCAGTAGAACCATTTTTTGTTATGTAACTTACTAAAGTAGTATAATCCTTGTGAGATAACTGTTCAAAAGTTAATTTAGTATTAATAACCATGATCCACTTTAGAAAAACAATAGGATATAAAGATTTCTGTACTCTATTATGTGATTATTAATTGTTAAAAAGCTAAAGCTATTTGCTTTAAAAAAAGAAAAAAAATAGTGAGATAACTTCCCACAAGAGTTTATGAAAAACCATATGAAAGATTAACAGTTTGGACGTTAGTAAGTGCATGCTGAATACCTCGTTACCTTGGTACTTACACATCACTTCTATCAAACGGCTGTTTTTGCCATGTCCTGTGGTGTCTCTTTTCAAGGTATGCTTCGTGCTTAGATGCGTTCAGCACTTATCACTTATTGCGTAGCTGCCCGGCTTACCTTGTCAGATAACCGGTAGACCAGAGGCAACGAACTTCTGTTCCTCTCGTACTAAGAAATCCTTCCTTTCAGACACCTTACATTTCCAGTAGATATCAAACAAACTGCCTCACAGCGTTCTGAACCCAGCTCAC
>CAZRCV010000038.1:0-5795 GCA_964598745.1 uncultured Methanosarcinales archaeon | reverse complement strand
AGAGCCATACCTCCTTCATTAAGTAAAGTTCTTCTATATCGTTTATCTATATTTAACACGGTTTATTTACCTTAATTCTAGTTTTTAGCAATGTTGAGTTTAAAGTATATAAACTTTTAGTAACTTAGTAGTGATTAAATAAGATATAGACCCTAACTTCAAAATTTGCGGGCAACCAAATCTCAACGGGGATGTGTTAATCCAACCTCTAATGTATTAGCTTTAAGTTAATTTTATATAAACACGGGATTAAACATCTTTAAATTATTATGGAAGTAGGCGGACAAGCGGTTATCGAAGGGGTAATGATGCGAAATAAAGAAAGATTTGCTGTAGCTGTTAGGCTAAAAGATGGCAGCATTAAAGTCTGGAAACAAAAAAATCCCAGATACCCGAAATTCTTTACGCTGCCATTTATTCGCGGAATCATCGGCTTGGCTTATGCTTTATATGATGGCATTACAGCTTTGCTGTGGAGTTCCAACCAACAACTAGGAGAAGAAGAACATTTAACCAAAAGAGAGATGGTTAGCACTATTACCATTTCCTTGCTGTTGGCTATAAGTTTTTTTGTAGCTATCCCCTTTTTCTCAGCTAGAATCATCAGCTCCGAAGGAGTTCTATTCAATATTTTAGACGGGTTATTTCGGATTATTTTATTTCTGGGTTATCTCGGTATTATTTCCTTCATTAAAGATGTTAAAACCTTATTTCACTACCATGGAGCTGAACACAAAACTATTTATTGCTACGAACATCAACAAGAACTAACTGTAGAAAATGTTAAAATATATCCCCGGTTTCATCCGCGCTGTGGCACTTCTTTTATTTTTATAGTATTAATACTTTCAATTTTAGTGTTCAGCTTAATCGAAGGATCCTTAATTAGTAAATTATTAGCCAGGTTAGCCTTGTTGCCGATAATTGCCAGTATTGGTTATGAACTAATTAAACTAAGCAGCAGATTTAGTGAAAATCTATTGGTAAGAACCGTCATTGCCCCGGGATTATGGCTGCAAAGGATAACTACCAAAGAGCCAACTAATCAACAAATTGAAGTGGGAATTGCCGCTTTAAAAGGAGTAATAGATTAAGTAAACATCAGGCTGAATTTAACAGCCGTTCCATTCTGCTTTTAGCCCTGGCATAAAAAGTTTTACTGCCCAATCCGCCAGCAAACCCAACCTTAAACTCGCCGGTAGCTTCACCTTGAAGAAAAGCAAGATGAGAACTTATCATAGGGCGATATAATCGGCCTTCGCCAAAGAATTGCACCAGCCAGCGATGAGATGAACTTACATTAACCACGGGCACATTTTTTTTAGCTGAATAATAAATTATTTTATAAATGTCTTTAGGAACAACTAAATCGCAACCAGTTTTATGTTTCCAAGATTTTAAGATATAATCAGCTATCTGTTCGTCTTTCCCTTTTTCTGCAGGAAAAGCAATGCATTTATCATAAGTATCAATAGCATCAACTAAAAATGCGCCAATCATGGCATCTTGGCCATAGCCCGAGCCAATCATGATAAAAGCTAGGTCGTCTGAAGTTCCAGCTCCACTCTTCCGGCGAATGTAAGCGCTTTCAGCTTTCTGAGGATTATCCATAATCACTGCAGCTTGTTTCAATAAATCAATCGCCACATCAGAATGTGCCAGGGATGCCAAGAAATCATAGTGCAAACCTAAACCTACCAATCTTTGATGATTAACAAGATAAGTTTCCCCGCCACCTAGCGTTAGAAGGCCACCTTCGCTGTCTTTAAATCCATAATGCCGCAAAGCAGCTTGACGAACAGTATAAGAATCAACAAACCCCATTATAGCCGCGCCTTGCAAAACAGCTTCAATACTTTCAATTTTTTTAGGTTGGAGGAATCTAACACCCATCAGCGGCTCACCTTCCAGGGTAAAATGGCTAACTTTACCTTCTAATGCCTGGCCAATCCAAGCTTCAAATTGGCGAATTGGCCGCTGGCGTTGCTGTTTGGTTTTACCTACATCCATCCCGGCAGCCTTAATAATATCAGGAATAGTAGCTTGAGGATAACGAATTTTTTCAACAGAATTATGGTTAGCAAACATACCATGGCCATTTTGCGCATGGCCTAACACCGACTGAATCAACAAAACCCGCCATAATGGTTCCGTTAAATCCAAATCCAAGCTGCTGACCAATCCTTCTAAATCAGCTCTTACTAATGCCTTAAACCGAGAATCTGCAGTTAAATCTGAAAGACTAGGATACAACCTAGCTCTAGCATCAACAGAATTTTCTCTGCTGATTAAATCCAAATATTCGGCTATTACCTTGGTAACATCATCTGAAACCATAGCTTAAGTTACAATTTTGCTTTCATATCCTTCTTTTTTAATTTTAATGACATTTTCTACAAAACTTTCAATTTTTGATTCATGCGACACCAGAATCGTTTGTTCCAGCTGCAGCCTGTCCAGCACAGTTCTAACTTGATCCAGTTGCTCATTGCTAAATCCATCGGTCGGCTCGTCTAAGATTAACAGCCCTTTGGTTTTAATCTGGCTCATTACTTGGTTAATAACTTTATTCAAGGCTAGACGATAGGCTAAGGAAACAGCTGTCTTTTCGCCGCCGCTAAGATTGAAAAAAGAAATTTCATAGCCATTCTGCTCAATTATCGGGGTAAATGAATCGTCCAAGCGAGCGTTAATTAATTCATCATCCACTAATATGGCAAACCATTCTTTAAAAATTTCATTGAACAAATGATAAATTGTTGCCATCACCTGGCGCTCAATGGTAATAGTTAACGGCAGGAAATAATTTTGCAGCCAAAAATATTTCTCTTGAAGCTGTAACCGCTGCAGTTCCAGTTCTTGAAGCTGGCGCAGATCCCGCTCCAATTCTTCTTTAATCTTAATTAAATTAGATTTATTGGTCTGCAATTCCACCAGTTTTAGAGAATAAACTTTTTCTTGCTCTTTTAATTGGTGGTACTCTTGGCGCTGCGCGGAAATTTCCTGCTCTGAATGGGGGTTGCCTTGCAAGCTCAAAACTAATTGGGATAACTTCTCTTTAGCCAAGCTAATAATGTTCTTAGTTTCAGTTATTTGTTTTTCAGTTTCTTGCTTGGTTTCGAAAAGATAGCGTTTTTGAGAGAGTGAAACACGCATTTGCTGCAACTGGGTTATCTGCGGCTTTAATGACAGTTGTCGGCCAGAAGTAAGAATTTCCGTTTCAGCTTGATTTTTTTGTTGTATTAATGAATCAATTTCTGAACTAAATCCAAAAATCGTCAATTCGGCTTGTTGAATTAACTTCAGTTCACTCTGGCTAAAAATAAGATTTTGTTCAGCAGTATTAATCAACGCTAACTGCGATCGGTGATGTATGATCTGTTGCTGCAGATTATCTCTTTGCGGCTGCCATAATTGAAGTTGCTTGGTTATTTCGTCAATCGTTTGCTGTTCAGCCTGAATAATCATTTGTCTATGGCCTATAGATACCTGCTGTAAACAAGTAGGACAGTGCTGCAAGTTGTTAATCTTGGCTTGTAATTCCTTGGAGTTAAAGAGGACAACCTGGCTACGGATAACTTTAGCGTTTATTTCTTCTAAGGAAGATGGCCATGCCTGCAGTTCCTGCTCGAGCTGCTGTTTTCCGGCAATGGTTTGTTTAAGTTCAAGAATCTGTTTTTCAAGGCTTACCTTAGCTGAAATTTTTTTATTTAACTCCCTTAATTCCAATTGCTTAGAAGTAATTCTCGATTGCAGCTGAATCATTCGTTCCTGCAATGCTGATAATGCAGAGATGCGATTTTGTTCCTGCCGTTCCAACGCCACGATTTGAACAGCCACCATTGGCTCTGTCAACTGTTCTGGAATAACCAAAGCTTGCATCTGGCTGGAAAGCAACAGGTTGGTTTGACTAAGTTTGGATAAAGTTATCTCCTTTTCTTCTAGCAAGGCCGCGATCTTGCTTTGCTCCAGCGACAGTTGCTGCCTTTGCTTTTGCATTTGCTCTAAATTATCAATTAGTTTAGTTTTTGCTGCAATTTGTTGCAATAAATTCTGCAGCGGCGAGTTAATTTTCTCCAATTCTTGTTCTAAATTACTCAAATCTAGCATCAATTCCCGCTGTTTGCGCTTTTTCTCATCTATTGGTTCGCTCTTAGCCTGTAAAATCTCCAGGGAAACCCGGATTTGCCTTAAGGCTAGCTGCAAATTTTGCCGAATTAGTTGGTATTTTTCAGTATTAAATATCTTGCGAATAACTACCAACCGTATCTCCGGGGGGTCATAGAGAATCTGTTTCATTTCTTCCTGTGGAGTATAAACTGTGAATCTGAAAATATAATTCTTATTCTTCTCTAAAAATTCTTCGGGATAACCTAGCAAGTTAATAATTTCAGATTTCAATTCCAGCGCGGTTAGTTCTTTTTTAATTCCATCTATTATTAAATGCCCAGCAGTTTGCTTGATGGAATCCTTATCCTTTTTGAGATTTCTCAGGATGGTGATATCTTTTTCGACTAAATGAAAAGTTAATTCCACCGACCCTTTGGTTTCACCCTTTCTGAGCAGGGCTTCTGCTGGCAAATCGGGGCGCGAAGTTCCAAACAAAGCAAATTCGATAGCTAACAATAAAGAAGACTTGCCACAGCCAATATCACCCCCTAACAAAGTTGACCCGGAAGAAAATTCTATAGTTTGCTGAATATAAGAACGGATATTGCTAAGCGAGATTCTCTTTAAAAACATAATTACAAAAAAAGATTGCTGCTATAATAATTATTATGAATGAAATTGCTTATAATGCAATCTGCATCTTGGTGAATAAGATTCCGCGCCGCCTACCTTTATAACAGGCCCATTTTCCAACAATGGAGAAGACAGAGGCGAGTTAGGTTTCTCTCCAAAATAAATCACCCGCGTGGCTGCCGCTCCGCAAATTCTAGCCCGCTGATGTTCTTGATATTGGCACAAAGCTTTCAGCTGCGTAAAATCATCGGCGTAGCGCACTAATTCCTGCATTGTCTTAAATGGCTTCTGCTGATAATCATTCAGCAATCCAGAAGCAACTATTATTTTACCATTAGTATCTATTAATCTATTAGAAATATCAACTACGCCTTCTGCAAAAAACTGGGCTTCTTCCACGCCCACAACATCAGTTTCTGGTTTTATAGCCGCGACAAACTCTTCTAAATCATTAACAAACTCAGCCTGCTCGCTGATGCCATCGTGCGTGACAGCTTTGTCTTGGGAATAACGAGTATCTATAGCCGGCTTTATCAGCTGAGTTTTTAACTTAGCCGCACGATAAACGCTTAATCGCCTAAGCAGCTCCTTGGTTTTGCCACTAAACATCGTGCCACCAATGACTTCCAAATGCGGTTCAGTATTTAACATAGCTTAATAGAGTTGTTCTAAAACTTAAAAAGAATGTTGTTTCAGAACCAATATACTTCAGTGCGCATTAAATCTTCTGCGGCTATAATACTTGACATAGGCAATTCAACTTCGTTAAATCGCTGTTTCGGAAAATTCTACTAACTTCTTCGGTCGCTTGCCCCGCTGCGTTCTCACTCCATTCTTATGTCCTTTATGCCCTACTGGACTAAAAATTTCGTTCGAGTCGAGAAACAGCGATTTAGAGGAAACCTCATTGCACTTCGGTTTCCCAAGTTTTTTGCCATAAAAATCATTCTGCTGCAAGACAGTTTAGTTTTTCATCCGCATAACGAACCATGATTGGCTGTTCAATTTCGAAATCATGTTACACTTTCTTTATTAATATCCATAATTTCTCA
>CAZRCV010000037.1:0-6948 GCA_964598745.1 uncultured Methanosarcinales archaeon | reverse complement strand
TATTTGGAAACCACATTCGTGGTTTAACTGCTCGCACACAGCGAGCAGAAATCTACATGAGAATGGTAGCTTATAACATCGGAGCTAAAATTAAAGAGACTTTCTACTAAGCCAGTAAAAAGGCAATCTTTATATACTTAAAATTACTTCCTTTGGCTATGGAAAAAAGAGGTCAGTTAGGTTTAATTGAGTTCCGCTACTTTTTGATTGGCTTGGCTATAGGCATAATTGTAGCCCTAGTGCTAGTGTTTTTAGGTTCTTCTGGTGTAATTCCTATTAATGTTTGTAGTTTAGCGGGAAGTGCGGCATAATGATTTGATATAGATACAGTCTTAGATTAAGCCCTATATAATCACTAGTTTAGATAATAGAAAAGGTTATAACCAGCTGGTTTTACTTAATTCTAAATTTTTAATAAATGAGGTAAAGCCAATGGATGTCGAACTGATTCAAAAGATAAACAATCTGGCCTTAGACTTGATGAAGCAGGGTTTAGCTCAGGATAGGGAAGATGCCATAGTGCAAGCTGAACGGCTTCTTAAAAGGAAAAACGGTGATGGTTACAGTGAGTTAAGAGAAAAGATTGCCGTTGTTGAGTCCGCTAAACAACTCCATGGAACGGAAGAATCATCCAGCCAAGTTGATTTATCTCCTGATAAAGTTAAGGCTATCCTGGAAGAAAATACCAAATTCTTAGTTAAAACCATTAAAGAGTTTAAGGATAAAATGTCTTCTTTAGAAAAAGAATTAGCAGACTTGCGTAACAAGGTAGCTTATAGCAAACTGCCTACAGTAAATGACATTGTCAGTTCTAAAAAAACTGAAAAGCACTCTGAAGAAATATCAGCTGAAGAAGGACCAGCCAAAATTAGCAAGCCGCAAGTGGCTAGCCATCCCAGAGTAGGAAAGTATGAAGAAAGCGATGTTTCTATAGAAAAGTTCTTTTATATGGGGCATAAATAGTTTTACTTCATTAAAAGAAACTTCCTTGTTGTTCGTTATTCTTCTCTGAGTAATTTTATACCATAAAATATAAATAGTAGGCTCCCAAAATCTAGGATATGAGTAACTACTATAAAATAGGTAAAGTTATGTTAATCGGGCTATTGCCGTTGGTTTTATTGCTAATAACTGCTCCTTTGACTCTGGCAACAATCGATATTACTGATACCAAAGTTAGTTTTGATGTTGATTATGGAGATTTTGTTACAGAAAACCAAAACATAATTCAGGAAAATTTCCAATTTTCGGTTGCTAACAGTAATCCTAGCTCCGTTACAATTAATATTGTTGTTATAAATCTGCCATCAGGTTACGCTGTTCCTGTAATTAATCCGGTAACTATTGCTGCCGGCCAGTCGGCAACTATCAGTGCTGCAATTGACGTTCCACACAAACAAGATGCAGGCGAACGGCAGATTGCCACCCTTGAAATTAAAGATTCAACCAGTAGTCAACAATATGATTCGATTCCACTAATTCAAAAAACTAATTCCATGCTAGAACTAGACGAAATAACGGTAGAATATTACAATCAAGATGGCAATTCAGAGAAGGATACTTTCACTGGCGACACCAAAGATATTTCTTTGGATGAAGAAGTGCAGCCAGGCAGTGAAGTAACCATTTCTTTTAAGAATATCAAAAACGAGTTTGACAGCAGCTATGACAGTGATTTTAGTGAAATTGATAGTGTTACCCTTACTGTTGATCCTGATGACAGCGATCTTATCAACAGTGATTTTGAAACCGAACAGGATATCAGCAGAATTGATGCTGGTAATGACAGAAATTTTGATATAACCTTTAATATTGGTCAGGAAGTAGAGGAAGGCGATTATGTCTTATCCTTAGAAATTCAGGGTGAAGATGGTAAAGGAGCAACTCACAGCATTAAGCGCGATTTAACAATTACTGTTAAACGTAATAGAGACGAACTTAGGATTGTTAACTTCTCTGTCGATCCGGAAAATCCATCGGCTTGTGAAAAAAACTTGGAAGTTAATTATCAAATTAAAAATTATGGTTCTAGATCTCAAACCAAGGGCGCAGTGCAGTTATCCAGCTCTGCTTTAGGAATACTAAGCAACCAAAATAACCTAAAGTTAGGCAGCTTTTCTAAGAAAGACGATACATACTCCGGAAGCTTTGATTTAGACTTATCTTCCCAAAAGATACTGCCTGGAAAATACAGCTTGGAGTTAACAGCTTTTATCAATGATAATCATAAAATTAACAGCCAAAAGCAGGTTATTTCTCTTAGTCCTTGTAATACTGCAAATACCACCAATCAAACCTCAAACTCTTTAAATTCAAATCAAGAACAGACAGCAAGTTCTACTGCTGTTAATAATGATAACAACAAAGAAAATGTAAATAAGTTAGTTTCCCGCGGCCAAATTGTAACTACAGTAGAGGATCCTTACACTAGCGAAGATATCTTGGTATCACTGATAATTATTTCCATAGTTCTGCTGCTGGCAGTAGTAGCCTTATTTACAGTCATTTTAATTAAAAATAATAAAGCGAGGTAAGTATAAAATATGAAACTAAAACAAGTCTTGGCTCTGGTGTTAGGCCTGGTAATGATTGTCAGCCTCCTGCCGACAGTTCTTGCTGTACCACCAGTAGCCCAAAGTGATAGCGCGAATGCTGTTTCAGGGCAGAATATAGTAATTGATGTCTTAGCTAACGATTCTGATCCTGACAACAATCCCGTTTCTAACGTTGGTATTACTGTTACTGGAGTTCAAAATCCATCCGACAGAAGCGGTTCAGTAACCATTAGCAATAATAATGTAATTTATCGCAGTGCTGCTGGTTTTACTGGAACTGATACCTTTACTTATACTATTACTGACAGTAATAACGAAACGGCTACTAGTACTGTAACTGTGACTGTAGTTGCAGCTCAATCAGCTGCTTTGTCGGTAACACCGATACCAGTACTTTTTGACAATGCCAATCGTGGTTCTCAACTAACTTTACCAGTAACAATAAGAAATACTGGAAATACTAACACTATTAATGGTGTAACAGCAACCTTAGCTAATGTTAATAGCAATTATCAAGCTACTATCGCTGGAACTGTTCCCAGTAGTTTAGCTCCTGGTACTAGCGCTACTTTTAATGTGCAGTTAACAATTCCTGTAAATGAAGATTCCGGAAACAAAGCTATCGGTAATTTATTAGTTGCAGGGTCTGATGGTTCAACCAGTTTGGATAAAACCATTGAACTGCGTATTAATCCTAAAAGTTACTTGGAAATTTCTGACTTCAAAGTTAATGGTAAAAGCAGCGGCGATTTGTCCATTGAAGAAGATAATGAAATCGAAGTAAAAGTTCGTAATCTTTTCACCGAGGACATTGAAGATGTAGATATCACTGTAGAAATTCTAGATGTTGATGGTGATGACTTGCAAGAAGATGAATCGGTGGATATTAACAATGGTGACCGTGAAGAAGTAACTTTAACTTTTGATCTTGCTGGAGAAATCCTAGATGAAGATAACTATGACATTAAGGTTACAGTTGATGGCACAGATGATAATGGTGCAACTCATACAGTAATTAAAACTTATACTGTAGATGTAGACCGGGATAACCACAAAATCCTAATCAAGAAAGCTTCCTTAGACCGAACTTCGGTTTCTTGTGCAGCTAAAAATGTTAATTTGCTAGTTCGCATTGAAAATGTTGGCAAGAGCGATGAAGATGACGTAGAAATTAAAGTTGTTAACAGCGAACTGGATTTGGATATCCAAAAAGAAAACATAGACTTAGATGACTTCAAAGGCAGCGACAATGATTACCAAACAACTTTCCCTATAGATTTAACGGATGCTAAATCGGGAGAATATGATTTGCAAGTAGAAGTTTATCGCGATGGAAATTTGGATGACAGTGAGAATGTACCTTTGGCTGTTGTTTGCAGTTCCGCTAGCAATTCTGTGGCTGCCGCCTCTGGTAATGATAACAATGACTTGGTTAATGAGTTGCAGCGTGGCCTGGAAACGCGAAGGGTTACTGATCCTCAGGCTTCAATCAGAAACACCGGCTCTTACTTAGTATTGCTAGGAATATTAGCCATATTAGCTTTTGTAGCTGTAGTTTTGGCTTTAGCTGTTTTGTTAACCAGAAAGAAAAAATAAACTTTCTTTTTTTATTAAATTTTTATTTTGTCCTATTAAATCTTAGTGCATAGTTTTTTAAAATACTTAGGACTTTTGCTATAATTAATGGTGGCTTCAAAAGTATTGATGGAAAAGGAAACAGGCAAGACTTATTTAGTTAACAATCCTGAAGAAGATTTTTACACAGGTTCTGATTGCGTGATGAAAGGCCAGTTAATTAACAATAATATTGTGGTTGTATCTAAAAAAGGCAAACTGTTCTTAGTTTTAGAGCCAAAATTAGCCGATTTATGGCCATTGCTGCGTCGTGGGCCGCAGGTAATGATTCACAAGGACATCGGCCAGATTTTAGCGCGTACGGGCCTTAATAGCCATAGTGAGGTAGTAGATGCCGGTGGTGGCAGCGGCTCGCTCTGTTTATTTTTAGCCAACATCTGCCGCAAAGTAACAGTTTATGAAAATAATCCTCATCATTTAGAAATTTTAAAGCATAATGTTGACAAATGTGGTTTTCCTAATGTAATTATCAAACCGCAAAATATCTATGAGGGCATAAAAGAATTGCAGTTAGACTTGATAACCTTGGATTTGCCTGAACCATGGAGAGTTACCAGATTGGCGGAATCAGCCTTGAAATTGGGGGGCCATTTGGTAGTTTATTTACCTAATTTACTTCAAGTGCAGGAATTCGTAAATTCAACCTCTGGAACAGCTATCATAGTTGGCGATATCATTGAATTGTTGGAACGAAAATGGAAAGTCAGCGGCAAAATTATGCGTCCAGAGTTCGAGATGCTGGGGCATACCGGATTTTTAGCCTTTTGCCGGAGATTCTCAGGGCTCTAATTTTAACTTTTGCTGGACTGCAAAACTATTGTCATTAACTAAATTTCCGTAATCTTTTTAAGTAGAATTCTTTTAAACTATTAGCAGAGTGACAAACGCGATGATTAAGTGAACACCCTAGGTTCTTTATACCTTACGGTAGTAACTGCTGAGCGTTCATAGATCTGCTATGGCTAATGTTTTTATAATACATGGATATAAAGGACATTCTCAAGAGAACTGGTTTCCGTGGTTAAAGCAAGAATTAGAACAGTTAGGGCATATTGTAACCGTTCCTGATTTTCCCGATCCAGGCTACCCTGAACTAAGCCGCTGGATAAACTCATTTCAGCAGTATAAATCACTTATTAATGAAGATAACATCCTGGTTGGCCACAGTTTAGGTGGAGCGTTTTTATTATCGTGGTTAGAACAGAATAAGGCACGAGCAGCTTATTTTGTGGCTAGCGTTTCTGGACAGATAGGACACCCTGTAGATTCGGAAATAAGCACTTTTACTCATAAGATTTTTGATTGGGAGAAGATAAAAAGTAATTCTAACATCTGTTATATTTTTCACTCTGATAATGATCCTTACATTCCTTTGAAGCAAGCTAAGGAACTGGCAGAAAATCTAAACTCGGAACTGTTAATTATACCTAATGGTGGTCATCTAAATTCTTCTGCCGGTTATGGTAAATTTAGGTTGTTGTTAGAACAGATCAAGAAAATCATTTAACCAAACAGCCGCTTGTCTTCTTCATCGGCATCATCTAATCTTATTTTTTCCACAGCGTAGGAGAAATCATCGCTAGTAACATAATTTCTGTTTTCTCTGATAGCGCAAAACCCTGCTTCCGTGCAGACTGCTCTTAATTCCGCGCCGCTAAAGTTTTCCGTTTCCTCTGCTACTTGATTTAAGTTTACTGACCTCAAGTTCATATTTTTAGTATGGACTTTAAGCACCTCCAATCTACCTTCAGTATCAGGCAGGCCAATTTCAATCAGTCGATCCAATCTTCCAGGGCGAACAATAGCTGGATCCAAGATATCAATACGGTTAGTTGCTCCAATAATTTTAACGCCATCCAACGGTTTGAATCCATCCACTTCTGCTAGCAGCTGCATGAAAGTGCGGCTAACTTCGCGTTCTCCGGAAGTGCCAGTGTCCATCCGCGTGGCAGCCAGTGCATCAATCTCATCTATGAAGACAATAGATGGAGCTTTTTGTTTGGCCAAAGTAAAAATATCTTTGACTAGCTTGGCGCCTTCGCCAATAAACTTTTGTACCAATTCAGATCCAACTACTTCGATAAAAGTAGCATTAGTGCTGTGAGCCACAGCTTTGGCCAGCAAAGTTTTGCCTGTTCCTGGTGGACCATACAGAAGCACGCCTTTTGGCGGCTGGATGCCTACCTCCTTAAATAACTTCGGCTTTTTAAGAGGCAATTCGATTACTTCTTTTATTTCCACGATTTCTTGTTTTAACCCGCCAATTTCTTTCCAGTGTTCTTGTGGTTTTTCTATAATTACAAATTTTTCCACATCAAAATAGTTATTGACTGAAATCTTGTCTACCACATTCAATGATTTTTGATCAACTAGAACAGAATCCCCGCCTTGCAAATCTTTTAGTTCTTTAGAAACGTAGCAATAAAATTTATTGCCATTAGGCAGCTTGATGGTGGCTTTATCGCCATGAATACTAACAACTTCTGCTACCAATAAAGCTGGCCGGCGCAAGTTGTTTAATTCAGAATTAGCGTTATTAAACAAATCTCGCAGCATGGAACTTTCTTCCTCCAGCCGCGTTAAAGTGCTGGAAATAATCTTGTTTTCCTGCTCTAAGCGTTCCACGGCAGCCAATAATTGCTTAGTTTCAGGTTCTTGATCCGCATCCAGCATAGTTGGATAATCTACCAATTTTTTGGCTACAGCTTCTTTAGTCATTTGCTAGCTAGAAGTTAGTTCTGCTTTTAAAATTTACTCT
>CAZRCV010000036.1:0-7339 GCA_964598745.1 uncultured Methanosarcinales archaeon | reverse complement strand
ACACAAAAATTTATCCAGTTATTCCATTTTATGCTCCGATGCAAATCTTTGTTTAGTTATTGGTATTATCGCTACTTCTGGCAGATTTAATGCCGATCTTGTAAACTTAGAACAAGCTTTACAAATAACTTCTGTGGTTCCATTACTGGATACAATTGAACCTGCTTTGCCTGATTTTACTTTTTTGTTGCAATTTATACAGGTATGTTCGTTCATAATGCTGTTATAAACTTCTTCTTTATTTTATCTTTTCTAAATCTGATTTCTTTGAGGCTATGTCATCAGCAAGATGTAGTCCCACTGGGGGTAATTGGTAAATCTTCATTGTTAAATGATATAATGATATTTTTAGAGTTACTAGTGCTTATATATTAAAACTTAACCTTCGATAAGTGGCAGTATTAATTTTTCTAGAAAGTGTTATTAAGATATTTTTAGGAAAATCTTTGATTAAATAAGCTTATTATATTCATCCAATCGTTCATAGAAAGTTCTGGAATGTAAAGGAAGGTCTGAATCAATCAATTCAGTTCTTATTACATCTAGTTGTTCTATGCTAATGTGGCCTCCGTCAAAACTTAAATGACTATGTCTTTGGATATCACTAAACTTACCGCGGTTTAAAATTCTTAGATAAGTTGAGTTGGATGTATTTAAATGATCTAAACTTGCCACCATTCGCAATAACAGCTCATATAAATTAAGGTAAGCCCATCTGGTTGGTAAAAATCCCCCCTTGCCATCAGATTCTAAAAGGCTGTCTAAGTGCTTGGTTACTAACTCTGCTCGGCTTTGTTTTTCTGTAGCTATGGCCATGCTAAACTTAATCTTCTTCTGTTAAATGTGATTCTTTCGGATTATGGTTATGAATTTTCTTGTTGTTTAACTTTATTAAGCTACCAAACTTACTCTAACCTTTTTAATGCTGATTGATCTTCGATAAATTCCGTGGGTGCAAATTGCCTAAAGTATGGCAATGAAAAAAGCATAGCCCATTTTTCAGTTAAATAATGTGAACAACCAATAATGTTTATCCCTTTTATTAGGCTAACTTGTTCTACGGTTTTAGGATAATTTTGTTTACTATACTTGGAAGCATTGGGAGTAATGATCCCGGTAAGGTAAGTTTTACAACCTCTGTTCTTTGCTTCTAGTATTAACTCAGCAGTAAAACCGCCTCCGGTTACAACAGCTACTTTGCCCAGTTCATCACTTACTTTCATAATCTTTACCTTGTAATTAAGTATTGAATTTAATCTCTTTACCAAATTATCGAAATGCTTGTCTTTCAAACTTCCAATCACGCCTATCAATAAGTCTGGGTTTTTCTCGCCTTCCAATGCAAACTCTTCCTTCACTTTTAATCCGATTGCTTTAGCAAAACCATAAGCAGTAGAAACAATTTTATCATTCCTATTTTTATCCAAGGGAGTATGTAATGAATATAAAGAAACACCCATTTCTTCCATTAAGAGATAATCTTTTAATGAGAGAGGGATAAATCCTTGTCCTACTTTTCGCCCATCCCAATCAAAGGGGTGTTTTACCACCAGCAGGCTATTTTTTACTCTCCGCCGTTTTATTTCTTTAAGAACATAGGTGCTTGGTGCAAAGGCAGTGTAGATTACGTTAACTTCAAGGGAATTCTTTATAACCAAGCCGGTATGGTGCAGTGGTTTTCTAAACGACTTAAGTGATTTTTTAATAAATAAATCGTCAAAAAGCCATTGCCATTCCTCTTGGACTTGTGAAACTTTAAATTCTTGGTCTAATTTTTTAGTCAGCGTTTTAAGTTCCATATTCTAACTAAGTTAAAATTAATTTAAATAAGTTTCTAGAACTGGCTTTTTTACTGTTGTCAAATTCAGGGCTTACATCACTCCTTTTTCTAGATTGCCTTTGGTAGCATTTTTACGCAGTTTTTGTAGAGAAACAGATTTTCCAGATAATAATTTTTTGTAAGTGTCAACTGTGGCATAAACATCTTGCTCTAGATCCAAATAAAGTTGAGTTATGCCGGCTGACAGAATTTTTTTAGTGTTCTGCAGCAGGGCAATGGTTTTAGAGTAGAGCATTTCAGTATAACCCAGTTTGGTTTTTCTTAACCTGAAAGTGTAACATTTTTTATCGGTAAGCTGTACGGCATTAAATTTTTCTTTAAAAGTCATAACCACTGGCCGGCCGTGAGCATAATATACTAATTTTTCTTTATCAGCGAAAGCTGAAAGTTCTGATAAGTTAAGTTCGATCGAAGCAATCGCCGGATATCTATAATAATCCAATTGAAGATCATTAAAAATATTCATTTGGTACCCTAGCAGGATCTGGCCAGGAAAACCTAAAGAAAGAACACCGACATTATTGGCCAGCAAACCGCTAGGATTAACTAAAGCAATAATCTGCGAAAGTTGGCCTAAGTCTGTATCATTAAGCGCCATCGGCGTATGCAAGTAAAACAAAGCTTTTCCTTTCACTAAATTAGCTACCTCCAGCAAATCTGGTTCGAAAGCATCATAGCAAATAACATCTGCTCCAGCAGCTACGGCTTGGACTGCGTCATATTTTGAATACACTCTCACGTAAAGTTTTTTCTCCGTGCCGCTAGTTTTAGAAAAAATGGGCAATTCGATGTTCTTTTTATCTCTGGCTATTGGCGCTAGTTGATCCATGATTAAAGTTTCTAATTCTGCTCTAAATGCAGTAAAATCACTGTTAGGGATGAAAGAACAGTCAGTTTTTATATCAAGTTTTTCTATGTTGAAAATTAAACTATGAAATTTGTTTAACTGTCTTTGGATAGCTTCTGGCCGCAAGGGTTGATTTATAGCTGGAGCAGCTGTTGACTTTAAGTAATATATTAATTCTAAAGGATGATTTTTGGAATTAACAGTAATAATTGCCTTGGCCTTGCTTTCTTGCTTAATTTCAATATATAATGACAGCGAGAGTGGCTTAAATTCCCCTAGCAAATTACTTCCTTGGTGTTGTGAAAGAAGGTAAACTTTAGCTCCATTAACAAATCCAGGCACTAACAATTTTATCACTTGGCCTTTGCTTGCTTTAGTTACTTGATTTCCAGAAGCAGTGATTATTTTCTTAATGAAATCACCTTCTCTTTTTCCTTTATTAACTGTAGAAACTCCATCAAATAAACTTATTTCTTCATTAAGCTGCAGCCAACCATTGCGTACTGTGCCCAGGTAAATTCCTCGCTTGGAAGGAATAACTGGATCAACAATTGACGCTTGTTGGTTGAAGTAGCCGCTGGTAAATTCTCGGTTAAAGGTTAATTTTAAATCGTTAAAATCTAGTTTAGAAAAATGCGCTTTTTTATGGTTATAGTAAGAATCTAACTGTTGGCGGTATAGTTTTGTGGTAGTAGCTACATACTCTGGTGATTTCATTCGTCCTTCAATTTTGATAGTTTTAACTCCACTTTCTACTAGATCGGGTATGTTTTCAATCAAGCATAAATCTTTGGCTGAGAGCAAATAAGAATTACCATTGTACTGCTTGCGGCAGGAGCTGGCGCATAATCCCCGGTTGCCAGATCGCTTGCCGATTAGGGAAGAAATTAAGCATTGGCCGGAATAAGAGATACATAAATGTCCATGCGCGAATATTTCCAGGCGGGCATGGGTTTTCTGGAAAATTTGTTGAACTTGAGGTTTGGTTAATTCTCGCGCTAGTACAAATAAGTCTACATATTTCTGCCAAAACTTTATGGAAGGTGAGTTCATAATCGTAGCCTGAGTGGAAGCATGAATTTGCAACATAGGAAAATTTTTTTTAATTAATGGCGCAAAACATAAATCTTGCAGAATTACGGCATCCGCCTTAAACTGGGCTACTTGGCTAATTTGGTTAAGAAAAGGAATTAATTCATGGTTTTTGATCAAGGTATTTAGTGTTACATAAACTTTGACTTCATGAAGGTGGGCAAATTGGATGGCTTTCTTTAGTTCCTCAGTAGTAAAATTGCCTGCCAATCGGCGGGCGTTAAATAATTTAGAACCTAAATAAACGGCATCAGCGCCATTGTAAATGGCTGCAGCCAGAGTTGGTAAAGATCCCACTGGTGAAAGCAATTCTATTTTAGTCATGGTTATTTTTATCAATAAGTTTAATTACTTTATTTTTTAACTTTTGGTAATTTTTGGTAGATTTTTGCATAAAAAACAGATTTAACCTCAGCAATCTTTATGTAGCAGTTGAAAGGATGAGCTGTTCTTGTATTTATTAAAGAGAGGGTAAGATGGTGGAACTTAGCGCAATTTCGTTGTTGATGCTTAGTACTTATACTTTAACTTCTCCATCAATCGCTCCCAGGCAATTGGAAATATGCCAAGCTCAGTACCAGCCATTTTCAGCAGAAGCTAAATTATTATTTGAAACTGTAGCTTATGATGCTGGTGTTCCAAAAAGCTGGGCTTATTCTTCGGCTTTACATCATCTTTTGAAGAAAGAATCTGAAGGGTGGGTGGGAATCCCCAATTATAGTATTAAAAATCAGGATAAAAAACCTGTAGCTAAAACTCCTGAATTATGGGATGCTGTTCACCAAAAAATCAGGAAAGGTGAGACCGGTGGCTTTCTGGCTAGATCTACAGCTACTGGCCTGGGTCAGTTAGTGGCAGCCAATGTTGATAGGTATTATCCTTCGGGTAGAGAGGGTATCGGTGATTGTCGGGAAGAAGCTGTAGGCATGCTTCGTTATATTCGAACGAGGTACGGCTCACCTAACACTGCATGGAGTTGTCATGGAAAATTTAGGCCTGAAAGCTGCCCTTGGAAAAGTTTTAGAGAAGGGTACTAGTTAGTTTTTCCTTTTTTTGGATAAAAGTGATCACCGAAATCTTTTTATTACCTAATCGATTATCGTTTTTGATATGGACTCACAAGTTAAAATTTATGTTGCTTCGCCTTTAGGCTTCTCAGAAGTTGGCAGGGAATTTATGTATGCTAAAATTATTCCCACGATTGAAGCCTTGGGATATACGATCCTTGACCCATGGAAATTAACTTCAGTTGAGCTAATTCAACCGGTTTTGAGCTTGCCTTACAGCGCAGAGAAGAGGGATAAGTGGAGAGAACTTAATTTAATTATCGGACAAAATAATGAAAGAGCTATTAGGGAATCTTCTGGATTGGTAGCAGTTTTGGACGGTACGGATGTGGATAGTGGAACAGCTTGTGAGATAGGTTTTGCAGCAGCTTTAAGCAAGCCCATCTTAGGTTATCGGGGAGATTTTAGATTATCCGCTGACAATGAAGGCTCTACTGTTAATTTGCAAGTGGAATATTTTGTAAGGTTACGTGGGGGTAAAATTATTACTAAGATAGCTGATTTGCCAGGAGAATTAAAATCAATGTTTCACTAAGTTTCTTTGAAACTTCTAATTAAAATAGTCACCGGGTTTAATCTTTTTGCTGCAACAATTTTTTAAGTTCATCTGAGATAAATTTTCCGGAGGCTTTGCCAGCTAGCTCTTTCATAGCTAGCCCCATCAAGGCAGCAAATGGCGCATCAGGGTTGAGGGTGATAATATCTTGCAATTTTTGGTGAATGGCTTCAGTGCTTAAAGTAAAGTAATGTTCGATGTTAAATTCGCCCTTGGCCATATCTATCAAGACATTTAATACAATATCCTTGTGAATTTTGTTTTTGTCTAGGTATAAGAACACTTGCTGGAAATGTTCTTCTGTTAAACTATCTGGATTTAACCCATAGTTTCTTTTGATTTCCAAGGGAATTGATACTAGGACTTCTGCTATGAAAGCTGGTTTTTGCAAGGGATATTTAACTACCAATTCTTCAAACAAAGGCAGCCATTCAGATCTAGTTATAGCCGTAGCCAAATCGGCGCTTAAACCTAGTTCCGTTTTAAATCGCTTGATTTTTTCTTCTAATAGTTCTGGTAAGGAAATATGTCCATAACTAGCCTGAATTAAAGTGACATCAGTTTCAGGGTACATTCTGGCTGCTCCCGGCATAGGTCGCAAGTAAGAGCTGCTGCCATCTGGGTTAGATTTTCTTACTTCTGCTGGTACACCACAAATAGTTTCTACAGCACGTTCATACACTGCTTCTAAAGCTCGTGCAGCTTTTTCTTGATTGTCGGCTACTAGCACAAAAGCATCTTTATCTTGGCATGCTAACTCTGTCTTGATTTTGTTAACTGCTTCTATTGTTATTCCATAATTAGGTAATTCATCAGAATGAAAGATACCTCCTACTCCTGCTTTAATCTTGGCTCTGCCGGAAAATTCTGAACCTAGCCGGTAGTTAGGTTGCAGTTTTCGGCCTAAATAACCAGCAAACCCGTTAAGTTTTATCGCCAGAATTTTTCCTTGGTTTTTTATAGTTTTTTGGATTATTTTTGCATCTAGTTTAGCTAAAAATGCAGTTACATCAAATAATTTAAATTTAATCAATCTTAAGTGTTCCAGCTCATTTCTAATTTTAAGCAGTTCCTCTTGGCGCTTCATTTCCAGTTGCACTATGGTGGGGATTAACTTAAGGTCCTGGGCTCCTTTGATTTCTATTCTAGCGCCGCCGCGGATGGAAACATTAATATCCTGCCTAATACTGCCTAACCCGCGTTTTATTCCTGCTAATGACCGCAAGATTAACCCTAATTTTTGGGCTGTCTCTTGGCATTGCTGCGGTGTTTTAATATCTGGGGCGGTGCCAATTTCTATTAAAGGAATTCCTAACCTATCTAGGCGATAAGTTTTTTGTTCAGCCTCTTCAGAAATAATTTTACAAGAATCTTCTTCTAAAGAGATATTAGTTATGCCAACTTTTCCTTCTGAGGTATCAATAGCTCCAAACCTGGCAATTAACCCGGTTCGTTGGAATCCAGAGGTATTAGACCCATCCACCACAATTTTTCTCATAAACTGAATCACGGGAGAAATTTTAGCTCCTACAATCTTGGCTAACTGCAAAACAGTATATAATGCCTCTTGATTAACAGGGCGGGGCGGTTCTTCATCACATTCCACAAGGCAGGTAGTGTTATTATAACCTTCATAAATGAAAGTCCTCTGGCGGAACTGTTCCTGTTGGGCAGCTGTGTCAATTTCTCCTGTTTCTCCCGCGCTGGCTCGCAGCTTTCTGTGAATTATAAACTCAGGTGCAGTATCGCGTAAAGTCGTGAGGCAACCACAAAATAGTTTTTTGCCTTCTAGTTGCTGGTGAATTTCTAACCCGCATTTTAAACCTAAACTATCTGCTGGCATGATGTTGATAAATATAGTTAATTTAAAAAGGTTTGTGACATCATTGTTGGTATGTCTTCGTTGCTAATATTTGTTATAATAGATCAATCATATA
>CAZRCV010000035.1:1007-8047 GCA_964598745.1 uncultured Methanosarcinales archaeon | reverse complement strand
CATACGAAATCCCGCAGGAACTGGAATACAAAGAGAAGATTATCTTCGGGCTGACTTTTGAACAGCTCTTGTATGCGATAATCTTCTCACCGTTAGCGATAGCTTTGCTCTTTAAAACTCCATTTCCACTGTATATCGGAATTTCCCTTGCTCTCATCCCTTCAGGCTTAGCTGGAATTTTTATGTTTACTAATATCCCTAAACAGCTTAAGAACTGGGCAAAATGGTTGCAGTGGCAAAAAATAGATATCAATCACCAAAAGATGAAGCTTGGTTGTTAAAGGTGGATCAATCATGAACTGATAGTTTTGCCAAACTGTAGCAATCTTTAAATAAAAACTAAGCCTTATTAACAACATGCCTAACCACAACAAGAAAAAGAAAACTAATCCGCTAGAGGAGGTGCTGGATGACCTGGAAAAATATAGTGAAGGCTGTGATAAAGATAACTTGATGTCCTCTGGAGAATAAGATGGAAGAAAAACCAGATGTAGATATTGTAAAAATAATAAAATACAAGGAAACTTGTTGTGAATCTTATAAAACCACTAAAGGACGCTGTTACACTTGTCCAGAAAACAAGCCTAAAGACCCGGATGAGGAAGAATGGTGATAAAACTAATTTCCTGGAATGTCAACGGAATCAGAGCTATTATACCTAAGGGGTTAGCTGAATTTGTCAAGAAACAAAATCCAGACTTGTTATGCTTGCAGGAAACTAAAGCCCACCCGGAACAGGTGGATCAAATCTTTAAAGAGTATGAACACCATTTCTGGAATGCTGCTGAAAAAAAGGGCTACTCTGGAACTGCCGTATTCAGTAAAATAAAACCAGTATCAGTAATGTATGGCGTAGACCAAGAAAGCCATAAGGGTGAAGGCAGGATTATTACTTTAGAATTCAATGAGTTCTATTTAGTTAACGTTTATACACCCAATTCCGGAAGAGGCCTGCCCAGGCTAGCTTTTAGAAAAGAGTGGGACAGAAAATTTCTGGCTTACCTGCTGCAGCTGGAAAAACACAAACCATTGATTGTTTGCGGTGATTTAAATGTAGCTCACACCTCCATAGATTTAGCTAACCCTAAAGAGAATTACAATAAAACAGCTGGTTACACACAAGTAGAAATCGATGGCTTTCAAAGGTATATCGATCATGGATTTATAGACAGTTTTCGTGAATACAATCAAGAGCCAGGGCATTATACTTACTGGGGCTACTGGAACAATTTAAGAAAACGAAATATCGGCTGGCGGATTGATTATGTATTGTTATCCAAAAAATTAAAACCAAGGTTAAAGAAAGCTTTCATTTTGTCGGAAGCAATTGGCTCGGACCATTGTCCGGTGGGCATTGAACTAGGCTAAATTTATGAAAATATACTTAATCCGGCACGGGGAAACCACGGGAGACATTGAAGATAGGTTCGGTGGCGATTATGATGATCACCTTACTGAAACTGGAAAGAAACAAGCTAAGGAATTAGCTCAAAAACTAACTGGTAAACACATTGAAATCATATTTACCAGCCCCAGAATAAGAGCTAAAGAAACAGCTGAGATTGTGCAAAGACAGCTAAAAGCGCCGCTAGAAATCGTGGAGGAACTAAGAGAAAGAAACAATTATGGTGTTTTAACTGGGCTAACTAAGGCTGAAGCCAAACGGAAATGCCCTGCTGATTTTGAAAAGATAGCCAAGGATAAAACTTACCATAATGTTACAGGTTCGGAAAGTTATGCTGAAATTAAATCTAGATCGACTAAAGTTTTTGAAAAAATATTATCTAAAAATTACCAAACTATTGCCATAATAACCCACGGGGGAGTTATCAGCACTTATGTTAGAGAAGTTCTTTCTAAAGGCAAGTCTGTAAAGTTGGAAGATTGCGCTATTTTAGAAATTAATAAGAAAGGCAAAACTTTAACTTTGAATTGTTTCGATAAAGCTAAATTAATAGACTAAACTTTTATTAACTAAAAAAGTCTTTCAGTAAATATAATGAGTTGGTTGATTAAAGAACTAAGATTAGGCCTAGGTGATAAAATTCAGTTAATCTTATCTTATTTCCTGCAGTTAATAATATTATCCACTTCGGTTTTCCTTATAATTAAAAAAGAGTGGCTGAATGCCGTTCTGGTGCTGGGAATCCTGATTCTTACCACAATTCCTGCTTTGGTACGCAGAAATTATAAAATATTCCTGCCGGTAGAGTTTGATTTAATCACTATTGTTTTTGTTTTTGCTGCGGTATTTCTGGGAGAGTGGCATTCTTACTATCGCAGATTTTGGTGGTGGGATATAATTTTACACCTCTCCTCTGGATTCCTGTTAGGGATTGCCGGTTTGTTACTGGTCTATATCTTAAATGAACAAAAAAAGATACACCTTTCCTTAAAACCTGGCTTTATTTCCTTGTTTGGCCTGGCTTTTGCTATATCTTTGGGAACTGTTTGGGAAATTTTTGAATTTTCTCTGGATCAATTATTTAACCTAGAAATGCAACGGAGTGGATTAGTTGACACCATGTGGGATTTAATCGTTGATACTATTGGTGGGATGATTATTGCCATCCTAGGATATTTTTATTTGAAAAAAGGAAAGATGTTGTTATTTGACCGGATGATCCATCGCTTCATTGAGTACAACCCTCGGCTTTTTAGAGAAACTGCTCAAAGAAAGCCATAGCTGTTTAGAATACTCTGGATCATATTCAAAAATAACGTTATAAAAAATCTTTCCCAGCCTGCTGCTTTCAGCACAATCGGAAGAGCAAGGAAAATGGGAAATTAATACTTTATCTTGATAGCGTTGAGTAATGTTGGTATAAGGATCAGTTGGTTTAAGCTGCAAATTAGGGTTATCTTCGCTAAAACGCTTAATAAAAAATTCAATGCAGCATAAAGGATAACCCAAAATAAGGCCTAAATCCATTACATTATCGGTTAACTCATGATAGCTGGCCAACCAGGCATCATGCTCATTTTTAGAGAAGTAAATAAAGTACATTCCATGCCGTGGATCATCGCCGGTAATTTTTATGCCTTTGTTAGAAAAAGCAGTTTCATCAGCCAATAATACTTTGAATTTAGATTTAACTAAGGTTAGGTTATACTGTTGGCAAAAAGTTTCTACTGCTGGCAATTCTGAAGAGTAGAATCCTTGCCGAACAACTTTTTTAGCATCGTACAGCAAGTACAATATTTCCTGCGCCTTGGCCTTGGAGCCAAAGATAGAAGACAACTCTTGAATGTTCATGGTAATGATTCATAATCAGAAATTGGCTGAATAATCTTCAAATGAAGCCTAGTGCTATCATAATTTAAATATCGGAGGCAGTTAATTCTTTCTAAGTCATCAGGATGAAATTCATATTGAACAGATTCATAATCAGCAGCGTTATCAGTTCTTTCTTCTAAATCCATAAATTATTGGCTAACCGCTGAGAATATAAAGTTTTTGAAAAAAGTTAAAAAGTATTTTCTAAATATAGTTATTATTGCCAAAATGATTATAAAGCAGTGCTATACCCCATTAATAAATGAATAACGCTATGACTCCTTTAAGGCTATCTTTGCTTGCTGCAGCTAGAGGTTACGATCCAAAAACTACACCGGTGATATACTTTGGGACTGTTTGCCCAACTGCAGCAATACCAGCTACACTAGAAGCAGTGGCTACGGCAGCTCGCGAAGAAGTACCTATAACTATGGCTTTTTATGAGTCTATTGATGATTTATTAAAGAGAAAAGCTAAGTTAACTGGAACTGTAAATTATAATGACCTATTAGATGGAATAAGTGATTTTAGAGCTAGACCGCCAATTGAAGTTTACGCTGATGGAAGGTTTAAATTGCCTAAAAAAGATAAATTCTAACCAATTAGTGACAAACAAAAGAGAAATGTTTATATATTAGTGTCTAATCCAAGCATGTATGATAACTGAAGACATAATTAAAAAGGATTTAGGCTTAGAAAGATTACTTGCCGCCGTTGCTGTTATACAGTATGATAAACAAAGAACACCAGTTCTTACCTTAAATGTAAACAGAGAAGCTGCCCTAAGTGGGAGAGATGTTGTTGCAGTTCACTATGACTCTATCGATCATTTTGCCGCTGTTGCTAGAAATCTTCCCTCAGCTCTTTCACCAGATATACTAGGCCCATTAAAGTACAATAGTTTAATTAAAGAAACTACTGTAAGAGGTCCAAACGGTAACATTTACGCACCAATTGAAGTTTATGCTGATGGTAGAATCCTTCTGCCATCTAATAATACTGACGGTGGAATCCTTCTGCCATCTAATAAATAAGAATTATTTTTTATTTTTTAACAAATTTAATTAGCGGTTGATATTAATTCCTAATGGCTTAACTGCATCCACAAACAAAATTTTAATCCAACCCAGGTAAGGAACTCTTAACAAAGCTTTGCCATAAATCCGTTCTGTGCCAATACTATCCTCAGCTAAGCCTCGGCTAATCGTGCCAGAGTTATGGTCACCTTTAGTCTGGTAGAACATTTGCTGGTTGAGCTTATTAACTGCAACAACTCGATGAATGATTGGTTGCGGCCGATTTCCTTCAAATACCAGCACATCGCCAATTTTAATAGTTTTAGCTTTCCATAAAATGATCACGTCGCCTTTATTGAATCCATTAGCCAAAGGAAAGTTCTGAAATTGCTCTTTAGTTATATCTCGCTGTTCGTACCAATTTCCACAATACTTCCAATAATTAGAGAATGATTCTTGGAATTCAGACATAGTTTGGCCACAGAGTTCCTGATTATGCAGTCCATGTTCCATGCTTTCGCTAACTACGGCTACTATAGGAAAACTGGTGCCAAGAACAATGCCTAAAACGGGATAAATAATGTAGCGAATAACCACGAAAGCTACAATAATATTAGCCAGCCAACTCCACAGAGAATTATCATTCCAAAAAAAATTCCAAATTCGGCTAAATGATTTCATGAGTAGGAGTTCTTTTTTTGTAGTTTAAAAAAGTTAGGTTTTTATATCTTTAGCTCTATAAGCCGAATATGAACCATGTGGCTATACTTCCATCGCTTCTTAGCAAAATCAAACATAAAAAAGAGTTAGCCGAAATCAGTGAGGACGTTATAAAACTACAGCTACATCGGGTCTTGCAAACCCATCCTAAATTAGCCATGCTAGTTAAACAAAACCTAAGCGAGAGATCTTCTAACTATAAACAGCTGATTAAATTAGTTCGCGCGGAGTTAAGAAAGCAGTATGGATTATTTCAAGTAAAGACAAAAAATAATTTACCGGCCTTAGTAGCTCGTTATTGCCTGGATTTAACTAACCATAAACTGCTAGAAGAAATACTTTTCAGTCATGCTTCAACTAAAGAAAGGCTGCCTCATTATCGCTTATTATATCAGCAACTATTTGCTGCAGCCAACAACCCTCAAATTATTCTTGATTTAGGCTGCGGCCTTAACCCTTTCTCTATCCCCTTTATGCCTCAACCTCCCAAAAAGTATTATGCTTATGATATTAATAAGCTAGAAGTTGAACTAGTGAATTTATTTTTAGCTGCCTCTGGCATTTATTGCCAAGCTAAAGTACAAGAAATAAACACCTTGTCTAAAATGCCGGTTTCAGATGCAGCCTTTTTATTCAAGATAACGGATATATTAGATCGAGGCCAGGGGCATAAAAAAACAGAGCAATTGTTGAAACTAATTCCAGCTAAATTTGTAGTAATCAGTTTTGCTACATTAACCATGAGCGGCCAACGGATGAAAGCTCCGCATAGGCGCTGGATGGAATGGCTGTGCCATCGCTTAGGCTATCCTTTTACAAAAATAGAAATTCCCAATGAATTGTTTTATGTTATTAAGAAATGAAACTCCCCATCGCAGCAGAGCTGCGGGGTATTAAGCCCACGCGGGAATAAAGAAATGATCTGCGGGCCATTTTCCGTTATGTTTATTTTATTATACATATGTATTCTTTAAAATACGCCAGCTATTTAAATATTCCGACACCGTTCCTTTTAGCTGAGTCTTTGTAGGCGGTAAAGCAAAATTTTCTTTTTGGCGAGCAAAATAGGGGTTAGGGGTGAATTTTATTTTTCAAAGGTTCAGGGTTTATTACTTCCTCGCCGGGCAATACTAATTGGTAAATCCCGGGGTCTTAGCTGCCAGTTTTAGCACTTTTTTAAGCGCATTCAAATTCAAATCCTCTAACTTCCTAAAACTGACACAGCTTCTGCCGACTTTAACTTTGCCTAATTCCTTTTTGTGTATTTCTGCAACGTATTCTCCATCAATCACGGAGCAAACATAAATACTAATGTATTGCTTCTGGTTAGCAAGTGCGATAATAGGCCAATCAATGGTTTCTTTCTTATAATTGATGTATTTAAACTTTCCATAGCCAATCATATTACTTGCAAAATACGGCTTCAATGTTGGTACTGATTTTTGGATAAAATTGTGTAAATAAAATATCTCCTTTTTCCTCTCTTCCGGTGCCGAGTCAAGATATTCCTTAACGTTCTTTGTTTTTGATGGTTTAAACATGTTCATAGTATTGCCTCTAAGTTAGCTGATTTAATAATCTTTTGCCTCTACTCATTAATGATGGAATTCCGGTTTCAATTTGTTTTTTAATTAAAGCGATTGTTTTCGTTTTTATATTACTATTCTTAATTGAAATATTTGCCAGTGCCCGCATAGCATTAACTCTAACAATTTTGCTTTTATCGCCGATTATCCACTTTGATAATTCGGTAAAAATTTGTTCAGATTCAGTTTTGGTAAATTCCAAGCGAGAGAGCATTAAGGCAATATGCCATCTTGCCTCTTGCTGTTTATTAGTTCTCTAAATGACTCAAAATTTTAGTTTTATGTTTCTTTAGTAAAAGAGGATATTTTGAGTGACTTTTTCGGCAACATCAGCGCTCCTCATTCTTATGATTGGGGCATTATCAAAGATTCCTTGGAAAATTTCATCAAACATTTTTTGGTCACTGCCAATTTGGTTGGCTACTTCATTTGCCCCGCCAA
>CAZRCV010000035.1:0-997 GCA_964598745.1 uncultured Methanosarcinales archaeon | reverse complement strand
TAGTTTTATTTGGAATATTTGCTGTCATGTTGATACCTCATTTAACAACCTTCTGAAATTCCTTTCTGATTTCATTTATTTTTTTCTCATTGAGCTTAATTAAGATTGACTTGCATTTTACTAAAAATTTGGGAGCATTCTTTACCATTTTATTATATTGCTCATCTGGAACTGTTCTGTCAATGTAATATTGAGAATCTATTCTTGCCTTTAAAGAATCTTCTGTGAAATCAAGGTCTTCTTTGCTAAAAAATTCTCTAAGAAACCTCTTTGCGAATGCTATTGTACAGGAATGAATTTCACATTTCATTCCAATTTTTGTCAAAACTGAGTAAAGCGAAAAATAGAGGGTGTAATATGCGGTTGAGATTTTCCAATCTTTTATGACATTCACTCTCATTGATTCTAAGGCTTCTTCAGCTTTCTTAATATAAGCTTCTGCGAGATTTGAATTTGGTTCAATTAAATTCAGACCTTCTCTCTTTTTTGCACACCATATTATTTTATCCATTTTTCAGCACCTTATCAATGAACAGCTCCATATTTTTAAAAACAATGTGATTATTTACTACTTCTTTTAGGAGTATATCTTGATTTATATTCTTCTCAAATGTTTTTAATGGATAACATTTTATGCTTATTTCAATCCCAAAATTTCTTGAAACCTTTTTGATTTCTTCTCTTTCATAGCCTCCAACCACAAAAATGTCCAAATCTGATTCTTTGTTATTCGTTCCTTTGGCATAACTTCCAAAAATAATTCCGATTCCATTAATAAAGGGGCTTATTTTTTCCATAACCTCTTTCACTAGAAAATCTTTTCCCATAAATGCAATTGACTTGTATTGCTCGACAAATACAAGATACTTCTTGCTTACTTCGCTTATGTTTAGCTTATAAGACTTAATTCTGCCTCTTGTTTTTGAGCTTACGATTCCCTTATTTTCTAAATCTTCAAGAATTAGCTGTGCTGTTCGGGGGCTTATTTTAAGCAATT
>CAZRCV010000034.1:0-8870 GCA_964598745.1 uncultured Methanosarcinales archaeon | reverse complement strand
TGAGAAATTATGGATATTAATAAAGAAAGTGTAACATGATTTCGAAATTGAACAGTTGCAGTTTTGCTTTCTATCATAAATGTTTTTTCTAGGGCATATTTTTAAACAAGAAGTTTCAACATTACTTTTCCTTTTGATAGTTCTAAATTTGAATGATATGTATAATGTTAATACGGGAAATTATCTTTAATCTTCTTTTGGATGAATAATCCATTTAACTTTGCCTGGAATGTAGCTTTGAAAACCGGATTTGGCTGGAGTAATGGAAGGAAAATTAATCCAAGAGTTCATCCAGCCATTTTTGCTCTTAACCAGAAAATGTCCGCAGGGATAGTTTTTGTTCCGTTCTACAAACACTATTGATCCTATTTTATCAGTAATTTTCTTATTTTTATGATTAATTTTGCAGAAAGAATAATTTAATCCTTCTTTATTTAAAACATCAGTGATTTCTTGGCAATAAAACCCTTTAGTACAAGAATGTTCTGAATGTTTAAACTTAGATTTAGCTTTCTTATAAGAAATTTTCAATAAAAAAGCTGCGCAGGCAATCGCGCATCCCATTGGCTCTTCTTGAGTTATAGATTTCACTGTAGTTTAGTTTCTTCTGAACGACCTGTGAGCAAATCTTGGCTGATGTTGAAATCTTCTGTTAACAAAATTGCTTCTAAAGGAAGGTTTTTTAATAACTTCAAACCTAAGATGTTCAAATGGTTCCTGTGGTATTTCTGTAACTTCTAAACGATATTTATTCAATACTGATTGAAAAGCATCAAAGTCAGGCCTAGCTAATAAAGTGATAGCTTTTCCCGACTCGCCGGCTCGAGCCGTACGGCCAATCCGATGGATATATTCCTGAGGATCTTGAGCTAAATCATAGTTGAAAACATGAGTTATGTCCTGAATATCCAACCCTCGGGCAGCTACAGCTGAAGCAACTAAAATTTTATTGTCACCCGAGTTAAACTTATCTATCGTTTGCAAGCGGCGATTCTGGCTCATTTTGCCATGAATCATTTCGCATTTTATGCCTTGCAGCCTTAAGTTTTTTTGCAGTAGTTCTACGGTTGAGATTTTTGAACAGAAGATAATAGCCCGATCAATTGGTTCTTTTTTTAATAGGTGAACTAATAGAGAAAACTTTTCATGTAACTGGCAGTTGTAATAAAATTGTTTTAGCAGGTCTTTCTCCACTTGCAGCTCAGTTTCAGCCACCGCTACGTTATCCATGTAAGTATCTTTTAAATAATCGATCTCATTAGAAATGGTAGCCCCAAACAGAATGATTTGTTTTTCAGCTCGGCTCGATTTTAGAATTTTTTCTACATCTTCAATAAATCCCATTTCCACCATCTTGTCGGCTTCATCCAGCACTACGGTTTTAAGGAGTGATAACTTTAGGCTATTTCGCTGGATATGATCTAGTATCCTTCCTGGAGTGCCAACTACAATTTCTGATCGATGGATGGCTTCTACTTGAGGTTCAAAACCCACTCCGCCAAAAACAGTAGCAATATTAAGTTTCAAATTCTTGCCCCATTTTTGGATTTCATTAGATATTTGGTAAGCTAATTCTCGAGTTGGAGCTAGTATCAAGGCTTGCACTCCTGCTCCCTTAACCGTTTTGTCTAAAATAGGGATACCAAAAGAAGCGGTTTTACCAGAGCCAGTGCGAGAGATGCCAATCACATCTCGATCTTGATAAATTAAAGGAATAGTTTGTTCCTGAATACTGGTTGGTGTTTCAATACCTTGCTCTTTTAAGGCTGAAACGATAGCACTACTTACATTTAAGCTTGCAAATGACATTTTAATCTTTTCTCCGATACTAAATTAGATCAATTATTGAAACAGAATAAGCATTTTCATACTCTCTGCTTCGGGCCAACTTAATATTAATCATTACTATTGGGTAGTTCTATATAAAGGTTTCGCAAAGGTAAGCCCATTTTTCTTAGAATCATAACCACCCGTACTTCTTTTTCTGGCTGTTTTATATTTAGTTTTGCAGTTGCTTTTAATCCATCCATTTTAAAAATTCCTTGTGGTATCCAACATCATTGGCTTCTTTTATGGCGCAGCTATTCTTATGATGCGGTCTCTTCGAATTAAGCCCATTAGATTACTATTTACTAATATAAAACCTAAAATAAAAATTTAAATATATTGTAATCATTTATGCCAGTATGAAGTGTGAAGTAATAGTCTTGGGCGATATTGAAATGGGTGGCGGCACGCTCACCGATGATTTTATTGCGGATGTTTCTCTGTCTAAACTAATTAAATCTTACTCTAGAAAGAACCATCCTATAGAATTAGTGCTTAATGGAGATACTTTTGATTTCTTGAAGTGCCCATATATTGTTGATGGGCGCCGCAGTTATCCTAGGCATATTACGCCTAGTATATCCTTAAAAAAATTGCAAGATATTTATACTGCTCACCGAGCTGTTTTTTTAGCTTTAAAATATTTTATAGCTAAACCAGATAATCAAGTGACCTTTACTATCGGCAACCATGACCACGATCTTTTTTTTAAAGAGATACAAAAGGAAATCAGGCTGTTGCTAGGCAACAAAAAGAATATTTCTTTTGCTTTATCCTACCAAAAGTATGGCATCAATGCCGAACATGGCCAACAGTATGACTTATTGAATAAGATTAACCGAAACCGCCCATTTATTAAGTATAAAGGCCATAATATATTAAATATACCTTGGGTCGCCTTGGGAATAATCAGTAGATTTCTTACTTTAAAAGAGGAGCATCCCATGTTAGAGCGGATTTTTCCCAGGCCACTATTGTTTTCTCACCATAAAACTGTAGTTAAAAAATTAAGCTGGCGTTCTATTGAGTATTTATTTAAAAGCCTGTTTTATTATCCGTTGCGTTATATTCAGGATCCAACTTATTTTTTGCCGCGAACTTTACTGCGGGAATTGTACCGTCGAGTTAAAAAGTTTCATTGGGATGTGGACAGTATTGTGGATGTGTTTAAGCGCCAACGCAAAAGAATGCTGTCAGAACACCGGGTTCATATTTTAGGACACGTGCATCAGCATTATATCGAAGAAAGCAAATTTGATTGGGTCTTGCTGCACCCAGATACTTGGAGAGACGAGTATATTTTAGATAATCATACTAAAAAGATAGTTCCCAAAGCTAAACATTACATACACCTACAAGTTCAAGACAACTTGGTGCATAACTGGGAGATGGTAGAATGGCCTATCAAACAAAAATCTTACTTGTTTAGTGAAGTAATAGCTGATGAGTTGACAGTTCTGCAAAAAGCGGCTAAAGCTGAAGCGTATAAATTTATGCTTCGTTAAAGATAAAATCAGTAAACTTTTTATTTATCCTACTTCTTATGGAAATAATGGAGTTAGAGGAAGCGGTTAATCAAGGTGGTAATAAGTGCCCATTTTTTCCCATAGCTTTAAGTGTAGCTGAGGAAAAAGCCAAGGAAGACTGTTCTGAAAATAAAGCTTTACCTGAGCTGGAAACTGCTATAACAGAGGTAGCAGCGGACTCTTTATCTGTTAACACTGAAAAAACTAAACCTAATAGGGCTAAAGAAATATCTGCTAATAGTTATTCTCTCCCTTTGCTTGGTTCAGAATTATTAGTTTATGGTTCTAGGCCAGCATCTGCAAAAAATGAAATAGAAGAGAATAATACGACTAACCGTTCAGAATTAATAGAGGAGCATTACATGGCCGTGACTGCTCCAGTTGAGGCTAAAACTGAAATTTTGCAAGTTACAGAGGCCGAAGAACTAATGCGAAAGATGCAGTATGCTTTTCTGCTGGCAGCTAATACTTCCATTAACAACGATGATTTAAGAAAAATGAATTTATGGATCATGCAAAATCCTGCTTATTTCCTGTTATTTGAGCGGAATTCCTTAACTAAGGATGTTAACTATCGATGAAATTAGGTTTTAATAATATAGTTCTAGCACTTCTTGTTCCATAAAATGCAACTTTCCAGGTATGATTAAACAATGGGGAGCTGGGCCAAAATCGAACATTTTAAGTTGGTTTACAGTCCCTACCTTAATTAGCTGATTTTCTGCGCCCAACCTGGCGCAGCCTACTGCTAGTGTTTCTGAAGTTACCAACTTTTCCTGTCTTTTATGTTCAATCTTTTCTAAAATATCCAAAGCTTGGTTAATAGTCATAAATCTATTTTTCGGAGGCTGCAGGTCCAATAGAAATAAGCTATGCATTCCCAGAGATAAGTTTTCTTTAAGTACTAAATAAGGTGTTTCTAATTGTGGAGTATCGAATGGAATAGAAGTTATCCTTCCAAACTTGTATAATTGCAATCCAGTAACTCCCACCGCAGTAATGATTGAAGCATTGTGAATTATTTTAATTTCTATCTTTTGCTGCCAGGCTTCTTTAAACAATCCAGCGTGGGTAGTGGCAGAGAATGGATCACCGATTACTAACAAAGCTACTTTTTTAATTTTAGCTAATTCTAAAATCTTATGCCCATTAGCTTCAATAATTTCTCTTTCAGCTAAAATTATTTGTTTTCCATAAAATTGTTCTAAATCCTTAATTGAACACTGTAATATAGAGGTATAATTCTCTAAGTAAATCATATCACAAGATCTTACTGCTTCTAAACCTTTGACCGAGATATCTTTCTGATCAGCTAAGCCTAAACCAATTAAGTAAAGAGCCATGACTTCACCATTCCTTAACCATATATGGCCCTTCCTTAAGATAGCCTAACTTGACATAATATTCTTTAACTCCAATTCCCGAGATGACTACCATTTTAGTTTTGCCATTGCCTCTAGCTATTTGTTCCGCAGTTTCCATTAATTTCTTGCCCCATCCTTGGTGCTGTACTAGGCCTTCCTCGCCGATAGCTGTGGCAGTTCCATAAACATGAAGCTCTCTAATCAAAGCGCTATTTTTAGTTATCTCTGGCCGCAGGCATTGATAAGGAAAGCGCAACCGGCAGAAACCAATAATTATATCATTGACATTGTCTTCTACAGAAATAAAAAATTCTTTTCCTCTAGAGGCGGGGTATTCTTGCACTCTTATTTTTACCTGATCCCAATAAGGTTTTCTTCCTTTTGGCTCACGGCAACGGATGCAGCGGCAGGTTACGTGGTAGTTGTTAAATAAATACTGCCTTAAGTTAGTCAGTTGTACACCTGCTTCCCAATACTTAGTGGGCACGTCGCGCTGCACTCGTTGAATACGGCAATATTCCGGCACGGTTTTTTTCCATTCGATAATCCTAACTGCAGCTTCTTCAGTTGTAATAGGTGTAAACTCCCCTTTTTTCCATTGGTAGTACAATGCCGTTCCAGGAGCCACCATACAAGGATAAATTTTGATCATGTCTGGCTTATATCCATCATCACTAAACAGCTGTTTCATTCCATTCAAATCGCGCTGGCGGTCAGTTAAGGGCAATCCAGGCATATAATGAAAGTTTATTTTAAAGCCTAAATCTCGCAGTATTTGAATAGAAGTTTTAGAATCATTACTATCATGGCCACGGTGCACGGCTTTTAAAACATCATCGTACACCGATTGCACGCCTAATTCTACTCGAGTGCAGCCTTGGCGCAGCATTTCATTTCCTTGTTCTAACCAGCCCCAGTCGGGCTTAGTTTCAATACATAAAGCCACACAACGTATGGCTGAATGCTCATTAAGAAATTGTTCTTCCAGCAAAGAAGCCTTTCGGCTGTTTTTCAGAGCTAGCAGTTTGTTTTGGATATTGGCAGTTCTTTCTTTATTGTTAATATCGCCAGGCAGTTCAAAAAAAGTTTTAAACTTAGTAAAATTAAATAAGTTCTGTTTAAAGAATAAATTAGAAAAATCGTTAAGCGCTTGAAAAATACTTGATATAAATTCTTCTTGATACTCTTTAGCAGCAGCTGGAAAAGTTCCACCCATTACAATAATTTCAATTTTATCAAAGGAATGGCCTAAAATAACATACTGTTCCAATCTATTCATTACTTGCAGATAAGAATCATAATTATTCCTAATGCCTCGCATAGTAGCTGGTTCATGGCCGGTATAAGACTGGGGGACGTCTCCCCAAGGTGAATTTAAGCCTCCAGGACAAAACGTGCATTTGCCATGCGGGCAGGATTCTGGCTTAGTCATCACGGCTATCGGTGAAACTCCAGAGATAGTGCGGACAGGTTTAGTCAACAGTTTTGCTTTTAGGAAAGGAATATCTGATTCTTCTGCATTCAATAAGAGTTGAATGTTGGTAGGAATAGTTTTAAGGTGATACTTTAAGGCTAAGCCACGTTTTTTTCTAGACCATTGCTGTTCTGTGAAAGTATTGTGTTTAAGTTCTGTGATTAGTTCTGTGAAGATAGTCATAGCTTAATTTGATTTTAGGTGATACTTGATTTAATTAATAATAGGTAAAATACCTAGATTATTTTTAATTATTTCTAAATTAATTACTAATAAATGGTGATAGCGGGATATACGCCTTTAAACTAACAGGCAAGCTTAACTTTTCCACCAAAAAAGTAATTGTTTTCTGAAGGCGTAAACTAAAACTATTGATAAGGCTAAAAGAAACAGTGAAGCCTTGGAGTAATTTTCTTCATGAGTTTTTCCAGCGATCAATAAATAGCCCAGTTCATCTACAAATAGAGCGATGCCAACAGCATAAGTGGTAACGTTTTCGAGTAATGCGCCGACTGGCGCTAGAACTAAACCATACATGTAATGATGTATCCTAAATCCGTTGATAGTTGGCGCTGGAGTGGGATGGAAATAAAGAAAAAACCTTGTTAGTATAATGCTAGCGAAGAAAATTACAAAAAAATATAACTTTATATCCATAAACTTATTTAAACTATTTTAGCTTATATATTTAGTTAACCAGACATTTCACTTGGCTCAGCCGATAGTTTTATAAATAGGCGCTGGCTAAACTCGCTTATGGTAAAGAGACTAGGTACTAAGCAAAGAAAAACCAGGCATAAGTATTCAGCTAGCACTAGGCAGCAAGGTAAAATCCCTCTTAGTAAGTACTATCAACAGTTAAAGGAGGGAGATTTAGTTAATCTAGTTACTTATCCAAATGTGCAAAAAGGACGGTTCTTTCCCCGTTTTCATGGAATGAGTGGTACAGTAAAAGGTAAAAAAGGCAACTGTTATGCTGTATCCATTAAGGATGGCCATAAAGAAAAGTTATTGTATGTTCATCCTATTCATTTACAGCATAAGATTTGATCTTTAAAATGGTAAATCCCGAATTTATTTCTGAACAGGCAGTAACGTTGTCTGAAACTAAAGAGATATTAGATAAAATAGTAATTAGTGATTCGGAACCGGCAAACTACCTGTCTAATAAAACTAAAGATTTTTTAGCTACTTGCAGAATTTTGCTTAGTGTTAAAAGAGAACAATTAAAAAAGAAATTGCTGGATTTAGGATTGATCAGGCTTAAACCAGAACATATAGTGAAGATTATGGATTTCTTGCCTCAAACTATTGAAGAATTGCATATAGTGTTGCAGGGTTATCCTTTGAGCTTGCCTAAAAAAGACCAAGAAGAAATTGTGTCTTCCGTCAAGGCGTTTTCTTGATAGTATCTGTTAAAAACGCAATTTTTATTAAGTTCTTTAACATTTAATTTAAACGGCAGAAATATGGAAACAGAAAGACCACCAATAAGAGTTACTAAGGAAGAATTAGCTATTGTATTAGATTTTCTGCCCTATGGTTATGCTTATGAGCAGAGTTCTATCAAAAACCCAATTGCACAAGCCTTAGGTGAGGCTCATTTAACCTTGTTGGAACTTATACCAAAGAAGGAGATACACCTTCAACCGCATCAAGAAGTTTACATCGGTGAAGGCCGGCGTGAGCAGATTCACCACATTAAAGGCAGAATTCCAGCTGATAAATTGACTTCAACTGCTCGCAATGAGTTGCAGCATGCCGTGGAATACATCCTAGATAAACAAGAAAGCAAATTTATTGAATTTTTTAACAAAGCGCAACCATTAAGTATGCGCATGCATCAGTTGGAGTTATTGCCTGGATTAGGCAAGAAACATATGATGGAAATAGTAGAAGCAAGGAAAGTAAAGCTATTTGAAAACTTTGAAGATTTAAAATCGCGAGTTAAATTGCTGCCAGATCCGCGACAATCAGTAGTAAAGAGAATCATTTCTGAATTAGAAGGCAATGAAAAGTATAAGGTATTTGTAGGGTAACAATTAAACCGCTAATCTAAGCTCCACGCCTTTTGTTTAGACCTAACTAAATCAGTCATTCCTTTATTCTTTGCTTCTTGCATCAACTGTTCAGCAATATGCCTTATTCTTATTTCATTAATAGCAGTGTCGCTTTGGAAAAAACTGAACCGTTCTAAAATTTTATCTAATAACTTAGCTTGGGCATCGATATTGATATGAATAATTCCAGAAGCTGCAATTTTTCGTTCTCTTTCCAGTTCCAGAAGCTGCTTAAGATCTGGAAGTAGATATTGTGTATCTGAAGCAACATTTTCTAGAAATTCAATTACTGCAAAAATATTTCTTTCTGAGTCTATCCTTACAGCTGGTGATGGCTTAAACAGCCGTTTCCACCACTTTTTTAGGTATACCTTCATGATTTTTATTAACAACTTTACAAATATAAACTTTTTGTCTATCCGTTGAGGGGTGAAGGGGTATGATGCAGAGCAAGTTTTTTGTCACCGCACATCTCATTTGGCACCGTAGTTTCCGCAAACAATACATATTATTTACTGCATATGCAGACAAGAATTAAGGGGGTGGAGCTTTCTTTTTTTAGTGTTTATTCCCGCGTGGGTTTAATACCCCGCAGCTCTGCTGCGATAGCTTGAAATAG
>CAZRCV010000033.1:6952-9015 GCA_964598745.1 uncultured Methanosarcinales archaeon | reverse complement strand
TAACTGCGATACATTTAAAAATCTTAGGGCAATTAATTTATTGAGGGATAGCTAGGCTGGCGCGCTAGTCCTGCGCTGTAACTGTGAATGGACTTTACACGGAGCCGAAGCCCAAGGAAGGGTTACTGTGGTTTTAGTGGTCCTTATGGTCTTTGCCGACGGTTTGTCCCATGGGATGGACTTGTTAGGAATCAGGTCAGGCCTTGACGGGAGCAGCCTTAACTTTCAATCTCCATGTTCAAGGGGTAGCAAACCCGAGAAGCTGTAAGGGTAAAACTACTGAGGCTGTAGTGGTTCGACTGCGGGTGTGCCCCTAAACAAGCTGTAACCACTGATAATAAAGGTATATACTTAGAATTAGTTTTGATCAATTTAGCTGAAACTTAAATTTTCTAATTCATCTAAGGCTAAACTTTTGGCCAGTTCATCTTCAAGGGCACCAATAGTATTAATTTCATTAATTAAGTTGAAGATTTGTTTCTCCTCAGAACTAATCTTAGATAACTCTTCTTGTGGTTGCTGGTTACAGCTAGTAAGAAGCAGCAGTACTATCATTAAAATAGTTAATGTTATTTTATAACCCATCTTTTCATGCACTAACCTTATCTTTAGCGGAATTTTTAAGGTAGTTATATTTTACTAAAAACTCCCGTAACAACTGTTTAGTCTGTTGCATCTGATTTTCCAGATTAATTTGATTAGCATGGAGCTCATCCAAAACATCATGTCCGCTTTTAGTTTCTTCCAAAATTAAATTAGTTTCGTCATAATCTAATTTAAACTGCTGGATATGTTTTTCAAATTGGCTTCGTAGGGTTTCTAGCTGCGAGACATCTATTCCTTCATTTTTAAGGGCATTAATCCGCAAATCTACGCCGTTAAGAAATTCCTGGTTTTTAATGAGCATTTGGCTTAACTTAGACTGTATTAATGAAGCAATGATGCGACGTTGAACTTGGCGAACTTCTTTCCAAGCAGTTTTTAAATCTGCCACCGCTTCTCGCAATTCTTCACTTCCCCTAGTTTCATATAGTGAACTTAATTTGCTGTTTAAAGTTATTATTTTCTCTTCTAGAATTAATATCTGTTCTGAAGCTTGAGCTTTCTGTTCTTCGCTAATTGGTGCTTGGTTCAGTTGGTTAAGAAGATTATCTAATGACCTTTTTATGAGCTCGTTTGTTTTTGCTAAATGCAATACAATTCCTTTTTTAAGCTGTTCATTAGGCTCAGAGCAATCATTACGGCAGTGGCCTACATTTTCTTTTAGTTTCAGCAGCCGCTGCTTGTCTGCTTGATAAGCTGCTTTAGCTAAGGCTAACTTTTTTTGAGTATCTTCATCTGCGATTCGTGAAGTAGTCCACTTAACTGTTATCTTAGATGCTTTTTCTCTGGCGGTTAGTAAACGCTCTTGTTGCAACTGTTTTTTATCCTCTATTATGGACTTGGCTTCTTGTAATTTTTGTTTTAATTCCGAGGTTTTAATTTCATAACTGCTGTCGCTCTCAGAATTAGCAGCAGCCTTAAGTTTATCATTTTCAGCGGCATTGTCTTCTTTAGCCGCAGCAATACTAATAGTGCTTGATAACATCACCACTAATATTAATAATAAAATAATACTTCGGTTGGCTCTTAGTAAGCTTATCTTTTTGGTCATGAATTTTTTCTCTTAAGTTTATATTTCTAAGAAAGAGAAACTACTTTATAAAGATGCTTTTAGGTAAGGCGATTTCCAGTACTTTTATTCTGCTCTTCCCAATAAATCGCTTTTGCAAATAATCCCTTTTAGCTGGCCTTTCTCTGAAACAATTATCGCAGGAAAGGTTCGCAGCAATTCTACTAAAGTTGGAAAACTGGTTTTGGGAGAAATAATGGGCGGGGCGTCTTCCATTACGTCTTTAGCCTTTAAGATAGAAATATCCTTACTGCCAGGCAGCACTTTCTCCAAGATTATGCTCTCAGTAATTAACCCGCAGATATGTTCATTCAGTAGAACTGGAAGCTGGGAAAAGCCGCATAACTTCATAGTTTTAATAACGTCATTAATCTTATTATCTGCATCTACG
>CAZRCV010000033.1:0-6942 GCA_964598745.1 uncultured Methanosarcinales archaeon | reverse complement strand
TTTTTTGACCATGACGTCTTTGGCTTTGATTTGTTCTTTTTCCCGCAATTCTTCTAACGCCTTAAACAACTTTACAGCTTTAGAATAAGTTGGCTCTACCCTTCCAGTTTCTATTTTAGCAATCAAACTTTGAGAAACTCCGGAACAGAAAGAAAGTTCTTTTTGGCTAAGATCATACTTTTTGCGCAAGTATTTAATTTCAGATAATAACCTCATGAAAAGTTATTTCTAAAGTTATTAATAAATGTTTTGTAAGAATATTCATATTTGAATATTTTTATCAGGATGATTTATTTACTACTTCTTGAATTTTAAAAATATGAACCAACCAATAACAACTTTAAGTAGTGATGACCGCAGAGCCTTGATTAGGATAGGCTTACAACAACCGGTAGTTCTAGCTAAACGGCTAAATACACCTACCGGAGCAGCAGCGATTGACAATGCCATTGCCGCTTTGGAAAGATCCATGCAAGAGCAGCCGGAAGATCTTTTGTTAACAGCGGCTTATGCTGCTCTTCGAGAAGAATATCCTCTCCATTTTTCTACTGAAAATAAAATAGATGGTGTTCTAAAACTAGGTGATCTAAATAAACCAAATTCTTACCTAGCACTATATGAGTGGAGCCACTAAAACTGAGAAAAATTAACGGCAATGCTATACTACTTAACACGGCTTTCGCACGTTGCGAGGCACTGTTGGCAAGGCTTGGATGATGAATTAAAAGAATATCTTATTCTCGTTCATGCAATGATAGAGGGCATAATATCTAGTTCAGTGATGGAGCTATATTCGGCTATGAAAAATTTGTCGCCTAAGATTTATTTGGCTTTGAAATGTAGAAAAAAGAAGGTGAGACCATGACTAAGGATACAGAAAATTATCTTTTTACCAGTGAAAGTGTTACTGCTGGACATCCAGATAAAATTTGTGATCAGATTAGTGATGCTATTTTGGATGCGGTGTTAACACAAGATCCTTTCGGGCGTGTAGCTATAGAATGCCTAACTAAAACTGGGTTTGTGGTAATAGCGGGAGAACTTTCCACTTCCGCGCAAATTGACTTTCAGCAGATTGCCAGAGAAACGATTACTAAAATTGGTTATGACAACGCAGAACTAGGTTTTGATGGTAAAACTTGCGGGATTCTTATTGCGGTATCCAAGCAATCTGCCGATATTGCTCAAGGTGTAAATGAAAATGAAAGATTATCCAAAGAACAAGGTGCTGGCGATCAAGGGCTGATGTTTGGATATGCTGTTAATGAAACTCCTGAATTAATGCCTTTACCAATTTCTTTAGCTCATAAACTCACTAAAAGACTAGCTGAGGTTCGCGAAGCCAAAAAATTAACTTATCTGCGGCCGGATGGAAAATCTCAAGTGACGGTAGAGTATGAAAAAGGCCAGCCTAAGCGAGTGGATACCGTAGTTATTTCCACTCAACATTCGCCTGAAGTGGATCAAGAAAGAATTAGGCAAGATATGATTAGCAAAATCATTCAGCCCATCTGTGGAAAGTATGTAGATGCCCAAACAAAATATTTGGTAAATCCAACCGGAAGATTCGTGGAAGGCGGGCCGGTAGCTGATGCTGGTGTAACTGGCAGAAAGATTATAGTAGACACTTATGGAGGGCAGGGACGGCATGGTGGCGGGGCTTTTAGCGGCAAAGATCCGAGCAAGGTTGATAGGTCTGCCAGTTATTATGCTAGGTATGCAGCTAAAAATATCGTAGCGGCAGGATTAGCGCAAAAATGTGAAATTCAGGTGGCTTACGCTATCGGTGTGGCTGAACCAGTGAGTATATTAGTTAACACTTTCAGCACAGGAGTAATTTCTAACGAAAGAATAAGGCAACTTATCCAGAAACATTTCGATTTTAGGCCTAAATCCATCATTGAGCAGTTAGATTTAAGGAAACCTATTTACCTAAAAACTGCGGCTTATGGCCATTTTGGCAGGCAAGAATTTTCTTGGGAAAAAACTGATAAAGCCGATTTGCTGAGGAAGGAAATTAGTTAAAACTAACAAAGATTCGTATCAATAATGTACCAATACTTCTACGTCCTTTCCGAAAATTCTTTTCAAATCTTCAAAGATAGGTTCTTTTAAGAAAACTCTTTTAGGCAGGGCTACAGAAGATAATTTTTTTTCAAATTCTTCCAAACTGCTTTCCGACAAAACGCCTAGGCTGCCGTCGGCATGGACTGGAGCTTTTTCAATGCGCTGATTTTTAGCGTCAATGTCATAAATAACAAAAGCTTCGTTGTCTAATAAAATTACTTCTCCGTAGGTTTCACCATGCTTAACCCGAATTCTGGTGCGCTCTAACTCCTGGCCGCGCTTGCGCTGCAAGTATTCCACCAGAAACTTAATCAAGCCACCGCTGCCCTTTCGCGCTTTCTCGATATCATTCTTAGTTAATTTGCCTTCATCATATTTTTTTTTGGCTTGTAAAATCTCATTAAGATCGCGCAGGTAGCGGGCAGGTATTTTCCCGGTAGAGATTAACTCCGATTCAAATAACTTGATGATTTCTGTATCATGAGCCCGCTCTACGCCCTCCACTTTTAGCACATCTCTGATAATTGTGACAATTTCATCATAAAGCATTAAAATACTGTTTTCATTGTGTTTTGATTCAATCTCTTGGAACAATTCACGAATTCTTTTCAGGAATTTTTCGCCATCCTTAACCAGCTTGTCTAGTTCTGTGCCGGACAGTTGTTTCTTGTCTCCGTGTTCGATTTCCTTGCGGATCTGTACGTTCTTGCGCAGGATTTCTACGTACTCTTTTTCCAAGATTTTTTCTTTCTTAACAAAAATTTCTTCCATTACTTCCGGTGTTTCACGCGGTGTGGGCGGAGGCAGGCCGTACAGCATAATGGCAGCCTGGCTAGGCGTTAAGATAGCATAATAAGTGTCTTCCATACCCATTTCATTTAACCGGGCCTTAACTCGGTTCATGCTCTGCTCACCAGTACTCATAAATAAGTCGATAGCTTCCCGGCTAGGCTTAATTCGGCCCATGCGCAGCAATTGTTTCCAAGGCATGAAAATGCCGCGGTCATAGAAAGGTACACCATCTCTTAATAAAGTAAAAATTATAGGGTTAGCTTCTTTTAGCGAATCCCAGAAATCGGTTAGAATATAAACTTGGATATTGAGCTTGTTTTTGATGCCGGTCAATTCTCCAGCTTCTGCGCCCATGCCGATAATGATGGCTCTCAATTTGTCTTTTAATTCAGCCCTAGTCATTTTTTTGACATCGGTATCATCGATAACCACCCATACATCAATATCTGAAGTAGGTGTGGCTTTTCCCTGGGTTAAAGAACCGGCTAGAACGTAGCTTAAGATGTACTTTTCAAATTTCTTAAGCACCATTGATTTGTGTATTTCCGCGATTTTAATGGCCGCTAACATTCCTCCGTCATGAATCGCAGCGCCTAAGGAAATTAATTTATTTAAGTCATACTTAGCATCATAGCAGTTCTGCCATAAATCGGTTAATAGCACTACTTGGGGAGATATATTTTTGTCAATCTCCTCAGCAAACTTTTTTACAATGTCAGAAATCTTCTGATGCAGCTCATCTTTGGTCATCTTTTTGCTGTCACTGTCATCAACCAGCAAAAGTAAGTCTATGCGGTCAGGGTTAGGTTTTTCTTCTTTAGGCTTAGCTTCTGTTTCAGTTGCCTCTGGTAAAACTCCCGGCAATTTTTCTGGCGGCAGCAAGGTAATGCCTATAATATAATCACCAAATTTATCTAGAACTTGTTTTTTGAATAAATCTAGCTTTTCCTTCAGGGCCTGCAACTTTTTCTCTAACTCTGGCGGCAGCTTGGCTTTCTGTTCTTCTGGCTTCTTTTCTGCAGTGTGGGCTTGTTTTTTTACCATTAAACAACCAAATTAATTTTAGGAAGTATTCTTTTATTATTTTATAAGTATTTCCCTCAAAAATCTCTTTTGCGCTAAAAATGGCTTCTTCTTACTATAAAATATGCGCCAATTGCTTATAAAATTATTTTATAAGACGTTGTTCTGGAACCTTCACCACTATGAGCTTTGGAACTGCTGTCATAAATACATACAAATTGGCTTTTCATTCTGTCCTTTCTATCAGGAAATTGTTTGAACATGGGATGTCTTTCCGCTGAATAGGTCTCTACTAGATCGAACCCTAATTTAGGAGCAACGATTTTGGCTAGTGCTAAACCAACAATTCCCATTTGTGATCCTTGATCACTTCCAGGCAATTCGGCTCCTTTGGGTGATTGTATATGCGCAACAACCATCGACCTTTGGCCATCACTTCTAGTTTGATACCAGAATCCTACCAATAAACACATATTGCCCTTAGGATCATATAATTCCAGTGAATAAGGAGCATCGGGAACAACCAGGTCGGTTTCTGTTCTTCCAATCCCGAATTTAGTAAATAATTTATAATCTTTTAAGTCTACTGTAGCATCATCTAGTGTTATCCTTCCCTTGCAGGAATGGGATTTTTTTATGCTTATTCCTCTGCTCTCTTGTAATATCCTAGTTAGATTTAATCTTTTATGCCAATCTGCTAGATAAACAAAAGGAGCGTCAGGCTCAGAATTGCCATTATCTGATCTAATTACCCGAGCATATTTTGATGCTAGTTCATCATTTAAGCTAAAAACCCTGGAGACTAAAGGAACGGTATGTATAACTGCATTATCTCCTGAACTAGGAATATTATCTCTTAATATATCTACATTGGAATCAAAATAAGGGTCTTTAGGATCAGTGTTAGGGATATCGTCTCTAATCAAAGCACAGGCGCTGGACAGATCCGGTTCATTTACAGCTATGGTTCTGTTATTTTCTGATTTAACAATAGTTAGTGCGTCATTTAGCAACGTAGTTAAATCACTAAATCTTCCTTTACACTTGATTTTTTCAGCCATCTTATTGTTACATCTTTCAAGTAGTTAATAAATCTTGCGGTAAGATGGAGCTTAAAACTAAACAACTGGCATACTATTTACTACTAATTAAAAATGCAATTCGGGGGTTATTACTTTCCAGTGATACTCATTTCGAAAAGTTTATATATCAGTACTCTCTTTAAGAGTTAAATTCGAAAAATACAATAAAAAGTGAGGTAATAAAAATATGGCAAAGAAAAAACCAACCACAAAACCTACTACACCAACAGTAGATGATTTTTTAAATGCTCAAAAAGTAGCGAATAATTCTGCTCAAACCGTACAACGTACTGTCAGAAGAGCTTATGATGCAGCTCAAGCTGCTACCAGGCAACCAGGAGATAAATATGATCGGTTAGATTTATTAGATAATGAAGCCGATCGTAATGCATTTAAAGCACGATTAACCGATGGCTTAACTTCACCATACCAAGCTGCAATAGCTGCAATGCCTGATGTTCCAGAAATAGGATCAGAATTAGTGCTAAATGGCGCTCTAGGTTTTGGCCCTAGAGAAGCATCCGGAATAGTAGATGCTATGAAAAGTGGCCTTAGTTTAGATGCTTTCATTCAAGCTTTAGGTGAAAATACTAAATGGCAAGAAGCTGTGCAACGAAGATTGGCCATGCCGGGAGCTGTCCTCGATAGAGTATCAGCTGCTGATGTTGGTAGCTATGTAGGGGTATCCATTAAAAATCCAGATAAATTAGGCGTGAGAGATAAAGCTGAATTAATTCAACTTTATGACAAATTTGGTATAGTCCCTGCAAAAGTACTAAAAGACAAACCTTACATGTAGGGTTTTTCTTAATTTTTCTTTTTTAATTACTAAAGTAAAGCTTTAGAGATAACTATTTATACTTGGATTTTGTTCTTAGAAATCATATGGCTGAACATATTGTAGATAAATCGTTAAGGCTAAAAAAGAAAGTTCATCAGATGCTGACTACCTATGAACGGTATCATAGAACGATTTTTGATGATGCTGTAGGAAAACATCTAACCGAAAAAGGCAAGGTGAACTTGGATTTGCTGGAAAGGTCGGATAAGCAGAAAGCTGTAGCCAGGCATATGTCTGATTATTATGTTAGTCTATCTAAACAAGATTATAATATCAATGAGCCAGTAGATAAAGAAGGCAAAATTAGGCCGTTTGACGAAGCTGAAAACAAAATGATTGCTAGGCTGATTGGCGGCACTACTTACGATACTCTTTATCGAGCTATTGCCGAGAGGGGCAAGGATTTTACTTTTGATTATTTTTATGATACTATTAGGCCAGCCCTGATGCGAAATTTGAATGAAAACCTAGGAACAGTGCCAGTGGAACATTTTGGACAGGAAGACATTGGGACAATTGTGGGGTACATTGAAAAAAAGCAAGGAAAGCCGCTAGATTTCATCAATAGAAATGCGTTGAGGCTGGAAGATGCGTTGAAAATGTTGGAGGAATACGACCAGCTAGGATTGGTGCCTGAAAGAGCACACCAAAAAAAGCACTATTATGTTCCTAAACACAAAAGACAGAAAGATTAACCTTTCTTTATTTCCTTTTCTACTTCAGCCATTACTTTTTGTTCGCTAGGATACTTTTCTGGCGCAGGCTGGTAAGTTTTAAATAAGCGCTTAACTGCGGCATAAATCGCGGCGGTATCTGCTGTTAGTTCCTGGCGAGCGTTCTTATCCATGGGCCACTGGTATAGATACTTGTTAATCACTCCTTTCATAAAATAAATCCATGGTTTTAGAATCCAGAGCTTAACAAAATCAGTCATGTACCAAGCGTCAAAACCAATTTTTACCAAACCTTGTTGGAATTTCTGGCCATTAACTGTTGTTTCAGTAACACCCTGCAAATTAATCTTAATCTTAATTAACAACCGAACTTCATCAGTAAGATCCTTGTATGGCCGCAGCTCTAAGTAAATTTTGCGGCCGGTTTCGCTAACTAATTCCTCGGTTCGCTTTTCGCGTTTAA
>CAZRCV010000032.1:0-9825 GCA_964598745.1 uncultured Methanosarcinales archaeon | reverse complement strand
GCTTTTTCACCTTCGCTGCAACAAGTATATCAATTAATAATAGAAGAGAGTCAGTTACAGCAGCCAAGTCTGCCATTTAAAGTTAGGCCATTGAATGTAACTAGAGATTTCATCGATGAAGCTTCAGTAACTGCCGCTAGCGAGTTCTTTCAACGAGAATATGATGCTAAAAGATTAGATCATTATCCTGCATCGTTAATTCGCTTATTAAGAGCGCCTTTACGATTAGGCCTAATAAGATCAGCAGATATCTTGAAAGCCTATGTAGCCCAAGAAGAAAAAGATCAATTAATGGCCAAATTACATCGAGCTGTAGCTGCCAAAGATCATTTGCAGGCCAAAACCTTAGTTCAAGAGCTTGAGGAAAAATTATGCCACAAAAAGAGTTGATCTCAACTTCTCAGATTTTGAAAACTATCGCAGCAGTAATTACCAGAGAAGTGGCTGAACAAATTTATAGTGGCAGTAAACCTTTTACCAACTTGAAAACATTTTTTACAGACCATAGCCAACTAGCAGAACGCGCTTACTGGGCTTGTTATAACCGCGCTAGGCCAGATTACCAAGCAGGTAGGCTTAAAGCTGAAATTGATTCTTTATATCCCGACTTGCGAGAAGAGTATGGAATTTCTTTAACTGAGGCTATTCGCAAGCCGCTGCCTTCTTCTTCAGATATCCAGCAATTGTTAAGAGCCTGGTTTTATGCTGGTGAAGATTTGTCACGAGATGGATTGTGCCGGTTAGGAAATGATGGATACAGAGTCAGACACCAGCTGCGAGTTCATCCACTTCCAGGAGAAACCGGCAGCAAGAAAAGGCCTTATGCTGAGAAAGTTTGCGCTTATTTAGGCTTGGGCCCAGAGTTAAAGCCGGGACATATTGTCAACCAGGGACAAGAACCAATAAAAAATGTTTCTTTAATTGCAGAACGGGAATTATTGTTTATGCTGTCCATACTGCAAGCCTATGATCATGATTTACGAACACAGGAAGATGATTTCCGCAAATTATTCCCTCAAGGAATCGATCAAGTTCTCTTAGATGAAAGAGATCGACATTTAGCTAAAGGCAGTTTAGCTAAAATTGCTGATGGAAGAGTTATTAGCGGCGGATTAGAAATTTTGTTAGAGATCAAAACCCACAAAGTGATTACAGGCCGCCTGATTACAGAAATAATTGGAAAATATAGGAAAGCGCAGCAGTGGAATGATGGCGCTCCAGTTGATAGCAAAATAATTGTTCTAAATTCTAATTATAATGGACTGCCAGATCATAAAAAACGATTGGAAGAAGCTGGCTGGCAGGTGGTTACCGGAGAACAATTTTCACGGGCTTATCACCTGGCTTTAGGGCTGTTATCAGAAAAAGAAGCTGATTTTTTTAGCACTGCCGCGGTTCCAATTGATGCCAATCTGCTACGGACAGTTCACGAATTAACTTATCAAAAATCGCATCTCTTGCTAAGGCAGGGATACAAAGCATCCCGGTTGTGGATTTCACAAATGCTTCATGAAAATACCAAAGCCTTGCACAGCGGAAAAAGAGTTTATAACAGAACTAAATACTCCTCTACTACTATCACGCCTTTTTCTCAGTTTGCTTCGCTGTACGGAGATAGAATCAGGCATCTGGCGATGGAAGATTGCTTAGTGGTTGATTTAGAAACCGCCGGATTCAGAAATTCTGGCCAACCCATTGTTGTTCTAGGCATGGCTTATTGCGATGGCAGTGAAATGGTTACAGACCTTACTTTAGTGCGTACCCCTTTCGAAGAAAAATCAGCACTGGAGAAATGCATGGGCCATATGTCGGAAAAACGATTAATCACTTTTAATGGAAAAACTTTTGATTGCGGCTATCTTAGAGAACGAGGCTTAACTCATTTAATTAGGGAAAAATTACCTCTGGATCACATAGACATGATGGAGATTTATCGAAGGCATGCTAAACGCCAAGGTTATCCGCAACATCGCTTGCAAACTTATGAAAGAATGGAATTTGGCTTCAGGAGGTCAGAGTTGCCAGTTCCAGAAATTCCCGCCAGCCGCATTCCTGAAAGTTACTGGAGATTTATTCTAGGCAAGGATGAAAACGACATTCCGAGGATATTATACCATAATCAGTTAGATTTGATAACTACTGCTATAATGTATGATCAATTGGTTCTTAGGAAAATTAAACGCAGGTAATTGTATTAATTAGAAAATAGTTAAGAAATAATGGAATATTTTAACGAAGGAAAATTCATAGCCAAAACTATTTCCTCAACTAAAATTACGAAATCTTTATAAATAAGACAACACCAGAGAACAAATACTTATAATTTCATAAAAACAGGAGGAATAAGCAATAATGGCACGAGCAAAAGAACACATTAACTTAGTATTCATTGGTCATGTAGATCATGGTAAATCCACTACTGTAGGAAGGTTATTGTATGATACCGGCAATGTGGATGAACAAGCGATGCGTAAGCTGAAAGAAAAGGCTGAACAGCTAGGTAAAAAAGGGTTTGAGTTTGCCTTTGTAATGGACCAACTAAAAGAAGAACAGGAACGTGGGGTTACTATTGACTTAGCTCACAAAAGATTTGATACTGATAAATATTACTTTACCATCATTGATGCGCCAGGACACAAAGACTTCATTAAAAATATGATTACTGGCGCCAGCCAAGCTGACTGTGCAGTATTAATTGTAGCTGCTAATGATGGTGTGAATGCTCAAACCATTGAACACTTGAGATTATCCAAAATTTTTGGCGTAGGCCAGTTAGTAGTGGCTGTTAACAAGATGGATATTTCTGGTGTGGATTATTCTGAGAAACGCTACAAGGAAGTCGTAGAGGATGTCAAGAAGCATGCTAAGCAAGCAGGTTGGAATGTAGATAAAGTACGGTTCCTGCCAATTGCTTCTTTCCCAGGACAAAATATTATCAAGAAATCAGAGAAAATATCCTGGTGGACTGGCGACACTCTGTTAGAAGCTATCAATAAATTTGAAGTTCCGCAAAAACCAGTAAATTTGCCCTTGCGATTGCCAATCCAAGATGTCTATAACATTACTGGGATAGGAGTAGTTCCAGTGGGAAGAGTTGAAACTGGAATTATGAAAGTAGGAGACAAGATAGTGATTGTTCCAGGACGTGAAGGAAAAGGAGTTCCAGGAGAAGTTAAGTCCATTGAAATGCATCATGAAAGTGTCAGCCAAGCTGAACCCGGTGATAATGTTGGTTTTAGTATTAAGGGTTTAGGTAAAAAAGACATAGCTCGTGGTGATGTGTTGGGACATGAAAGCAATGTTCCAACGGTAGCTACTGAATTTACCGCGCAGATTGTAGTAATGAATCACCCTAGCGTAATAACTGTTGGCTACACTCCAGTATTTCACATCCATACAGCACAAGTGGCTTGTCAATTTGTAGAAATAGTCAAAAAAATGAATCCAGCTACCGGCCAGGAAATAACTGAAAATAAAGACATCCTCAAGAATGGTGATGCGGCTATTGTAAGATTAAGACCAGTACAACCAGTGGTTATTGAGAAAAACTCAGTAATTCCGCAAATGTCTCGTTTTGCCATTCGTGACTCCGGCGCTACAGTAGGAGCTGGAATGTGCATGGATTTGGTTAAGAAACAATTGTAAGTTACTTGATTTTTTTATTTAATTAAAATTTATTTTTTATAACTTTTCCTTCTGCTGTTGACCACCATTCAGCAATTAAACGTTTGTAGTCAATTATTCCTAATCCGCTAGTAGCCGAAATTACCGGGGTATATCCTGCTTTAATAATTAAATCTTCATATTTTTTGATTAACTTAAAAATCCCCATTTTGCCAGTACTAGTAAGGCCGATGTTATCATCAAAATAAAACAAGCTATAAATCACATGAAAACCAATCACATAACTATTTTCATAAACGGCTGCAATCCGTGGTTGTAAGATTTTGGCTCGTTTCCATTGATCTTGATATGCCTCTTTAGAATATGCACTCCATTCTAGCCTTAGATTCTCGGCTTGTTTTTTGGCCACGTTATAAGTCCATTGTAAATATTCTGGTGTAAATGGAGTACCATCTGTAAAGTAATATTCTGAGAACCTAGCTTGGCCTTCTATTAACAATGCTCTAAAGAACTCGAGTAGGTATGTTCTAATCCAAGCATGATGCTGTCTAACTTCTGAGAGATCACTAGATATTAATTTTTTTTTAATGGCAGCAGTTAACTTCATAGATTGTTTACGATTTGTACTTATTAGCTGATTTTTGGCTTCTTGGTAAATATGCATTAATTCGTGATGAAGCACTTTTCTTATTTCATCGGATTTAGTTAGGTTATTAATACTCAAAAAAATTTCAAAGAGGCCTTTTTCAGCATCAGCGTTTACTAATCCTGCTGGCCGATGATTAGCTAACAATCTGGTGGCAGGCAGTTCGTCTTGAAGATAATAAGTAAGCCTAGGAAAACGTTTAGGCATATCTTCAGTTTGAGAAATAATCATTATTTCTGCTTTGATGAGATTTATTCTCTTCAAATCTTTACTGTTGCTATTAACTATTATAATAACGCGCCTACCATCAATAATATGTGTTTCTTGCTTAGTTATCATTTGCTGAATTTTAGTTAATAATCCCATTTTTATCTCTCAAAAACTCCCTGGTAATTCTTCCAGATTTGATCCGCTACCTGTTTAACGGCCAATCCTTTAATTTCTGCAATTTTTTGGATTGATTCTACTACGTTAGCTGGTTCGTTTCTTTGGCCTTGGGCTGAACTTAAGTATGGTGCATCCGTTTCAGTGAGTAATTGTTTTAAATCTACCATTTTAACTAAAGTTTGAAAACCATGGGATCGCAAAATATTAGGTGGAATAGAAAAATAATGTCCCAATTCAGCTGCTTGACGAATTAAACTCTTTCTACCAGAGAAACAATGGTTAACAACTGGTACTAGTTGGTGTTTTATTTCTTGTCGCAAAATATCTAAACATTCCTGTTCAGCGTTACGTGAATGGATTATTAACGGTTTGTTGATTTTAATAGCAAACTGAATGATCTTTCTAAAATTTTCAGCTTGCTGGGTATAAGTATCTTCTTTTTTAACCCAATGAAAATCCATTCCCACTTCACCAATAGCTATAACTTTATCCTTATTTTTCTCAATAAACTTAAACTCTTGTTTCAGATCTATGGGCACGATCTGCCTAGGTAAGCCTATTTCTGCTTCAGCTAGTCCCAGAGCGTCAATAGGATAAATGCCAAGTGAAGCCTTAATTACCGGATACTGGTTTGCCAAAGCTAGCACTTCCTGATTAGCTACTGGGTTAACACCAGAAACTAAAATGGCCTTTAAGCCAGCCTTCTTAGCTCGTTCTAGGACTTGATTTAGATCAATGTTAAATTGCTGATGATTCAAATGGCAATGTACGTCAACTAAATTCATAACACAACTAGTAATCGGGATTATTTAAATCTTTTTTGATAAAGGTTTTTATAGTTCACCTCGTTTTCGACTTTATGAAAAAGTGGGATTATACTGCCACAACTTCTAATATCTATCGACTTCCCCACCATTTAGGTTTAAGTCTTGTTCCAGAAACAGCTTATTCTCATTATGGCCGAATAAGAAATGCAATAGATTTAGTTTTAACACAGGGTACACCCGTCTTTTCTGCTTTGGATGGGATTGTGGAAAAGGTAATGGATAGGTTTGAAGATAATGGAAAACCAGAACGTAGATTTTTGCCTAAAGCCAATATGGTAATTATTGGGCATAAAAATAATGAACATTCAGCTTACGTTCATTTAAGGCAAAATAGTATCACTGTTGCCGTTGGACAAGTAGTTAGACAAAACCAATTAATTGGCCATGCGGGATTAAGTGGTTATACTAGCTTTTCACATTTACATTTTGAGGTTTACTTATATGATGATGAATTTGATAATCCTACATTGTTGGTTCAATTTCGTCATAGTGGCAAGATTTTTTCTATGAGATCACCAAATAAATAGTTATACCCTGGAATGGTTAAATTATTTTTAATCCTGTGCTTGAATTTTTTCTAAAATAAATTGTTGTAATTCCTCCGGCCATTCAGTTTTAATGTTATCTTTATGCTCTAATAACTCTTTCTTTACATCACTTCTAATTTTTTCATCATTTATCAACTTGATTAGTTCCTCTTTTACATAAACGGGAGTACGTTTTAAATTCCAAACTTGTTGTTTTAGGCTCTCTAAAGCCAAATCTTGTTCTGACTCCTGTTTCTCCCGGGCCTTTTCCCAAAATTCGGGATAAGAAAAAGCTAGATTTTCTTTTAGTGCCTTTTTGCCTTGCTTAAGGCTAATTTTAACCAAAACTTGCTGATGCATGCGCCGCAGAAATTCATGTTTGTCTTCTACCTTAATCACATCACTGTAGCCTGAAGCAATTAAACCAAAGGCAAAAGGACTGGGTAAATCAGTTTGAATATCTAGTATAGATAGTTTACCATTAGCCAAGTTATCGACAATATTTTTAGCATTTAGACAGTCCATAACATCTTCTAACACTTCGCGCCGGGCTTCTTGTAAAATCGGAAATTGGTTGCTGATTCTTTTAACAGCATTGTAGAGTATTTTGCTGCCGATATGCATTCGGCCAACATTCTTTTTTTGTCCTAGGTAAGATCGTAGAATCATCAGCGATCTGGTAGCGCAATGCCTAAACCTTCTTTGCAGAACTTCACTGCGCTCGATAGCATTTTCTAACAATAAACGAAAATCCTCCGATTTTAATTGTTCCAAGGCCTTGGCTCCCTGGAACGGTTTATCCGCGGCAAGATAAAATCCATTATCGGTAATTCCAATTTCAACGTCACGATGCTGTGATTTGCCAATAACATAGGCTAAAGCTCTAGATAAGCAGTCATTAACTCTTCTCCCAAATAAAGCCTGGAAAATAGTATAGGTTCTTCCTTTATCCGTATAAGACTCAATCAGCAGTGTTTTATCGGAAGGGATATGGCTGAAATGAAACTGTTCATAAAAATATTGGTATAAACTTTCAGCAGCTTTTTGGTCAAGATATAAAAAACGGTCTATAAACTGAATGATTTGTTCATGGCTTTGTTTCTGAAGAAATTTTTCTTCCATCAATCTTCTAAACCTGCCAATTTCCATAGCTAAATCAAATGATAAGGGCAGCATTTCTGAGAACCAGGAAGGCACCGTTGGCGGCCTGCTGACGGAAGCGCTGACTTGAGCCGTCATTCCACGAGAAAATTTAAACAAATAAACATTGCCCCCCAGCACGAAAATATCTCCCGGCTTAAGCTTCTCCAAAAATCCTTCATCAATCATGCCCACAATTTGTTCGCCGATTTTGACTGTAATGTAAGTTTCTTCAGGGATGGTGCCAATATTAGTCATGTAAATAATCCTGGCCATTTTTCCTTTTTTGCCAATGCTGCCGGTTTCTTTATCATACCAAATTCGCGCATAAACATGACGCTCTTCTAAACTAACATATTCCCCAGAAAGGTATTTGATCAATCCATAGAATTGATCCCATTCTAGAGTGTGATAACAATAACTGGCAGTTATTAACTGAAACAACTGGTAAATATTAGTTACTTCATTGATAGCAATACCGTAAATGTGCTGAGCCAGCACATCTAAAGCATTTCTAGGAATATGCACTCTGTCAATTTTTTTTTCTACAGCTGATTTTAGTAATAATGAACATTCTACTAAATCATCACGATCCATCACAATAATTCTAGCTTTAACCGTAGCATGTAATTGATGCCCAGCTCTACCAGCTCGTTGCAAAAACCTAGCTACTGATTTAGGTGAACCTAAACAAATTACCAAATCAATATATCCAATATCAATACCTAACTCCAAGCTGGTAGAGGAAACTACTACCTTTAGTTTTCCCTCCCGCAATTCTTGTTCTGTCTTAAAGCGAGCTTCTTTTCCCAAGCTGCTGTGGTGGGCGGCAATATTCTCATTGTAAACCTGAGGATAAGATTCTTTTAGGTTATGCACTACCCGTTCCGTAGCGCTTCTGGTGTTGGTAAAAATAACTGTAGTCTGGTGCTGTTGGATCAAATCATGAATAGCTTGGTACATTTGCTGGTGCTTTAGCAGATAATCGCTCTCTAACAGTGAATCTACCGGACAGATAACTTTAAGATCCATCATTTTGGCAAATTGCACGTCAGCGATACAGCAATCTCTCTCTTGGTCAGCCCGGTAGCCAACCAGATATTTAGCAATTTCTTCTAATGGAGCAATGGTAGCAGACAAGCCAACTCTAGTTAATCCTGGAGACAACTGTTGCAACCGCCCTATGGTTAGTGAAAGATGAACTCCGCGTTTGTTTTCAGCCAAAGAATGTATCTCATCTACTAGCAGCCACTGTATTTTAGATAATTTTTCTTTAAACTTGGGTGAATTAATCATAATGGCTAATGATTCAGGAGTAGTAATCAAGAGGTGCGGTGTTTGTTTAAGCATCTTGCTTTTTTCATAAGCGGTAGTATCACCGGTTCTGGTGGCGATTCTGATGCCAAACTTTTTACCGGCTAGGCCTTCCATCTCCTGCAATGGTTTTTGTAAATTTACATAAATGTCCGCACCCAAGGCTTTTAATGGTGATACATAGACACAGTAAACTTGGTCTTCTAAGATGCCCTTTTCAGCAGAATCAATCAGTTCATTTAAAATAGAAAGAAACCCCGTTAAGGTTTTACCAGAACCAGTAGGCGAAGAAATTAAGATATTTTTTCTGCAATGAATGGGGTAAACTGCATACTGTTGAGCCAAAGTAAAGCTTTTAAATTTTTTAAAGAACCAATTATTAATTATCGGGTGCAGTATCGATCTAATCTGCAGTTCACTGTACGGCTCTTGTAAGTAAGAGATCATTTGTTGACTTAAATAAATATAAAAGCTGCTAACTAATACTCTCTGCGTTAATGGCAGTTAGTGAAAATTACCTTATCTAAGCTCCACTTTATAAACTCTATGTCTGCTTGTCCAATGGGTATGGTGCAGTTTAATTTTTCATAACCTTTTAAAATTAAGTCATAGCTAAGCATTTATGCTTACCAAGAATGAAGCCTGCCGCCAACTGCTTCATGTTGCTATAGGCGTTATTACCTTAATTCTAGTTAAGCTGGATCTTCTTTCAGCATTCAGCATTTTTTTATTGATCTTAATCGGCATCTTGTCCAGCATTCTTAGCAAACGAATTTGGCTGCCTGGGTTCAGTTTTTTCTTAAAGCATTTAGAACGAGAAAAAACTAAACAAACCTTTCCTGGCAAAGGATTAGTATTCTTTTTCATCGGTGTTCTTTTATCTATAAAACTGTTTGAGGCTGATATTGCCGCAGCCGCAATCTTGATTTTAACTTTCGGCGATTCAGTCAGCCATATCGTTGGCGGAAGTATCGGCCAGCTTAAAAACATTTTTAATGGCAAAGGCCGTAAGTTGTTTGAAGGCACAATCGCCGGAACCATCGCTGGTTTTACCGGAGCGATGTTTTACGTGTCACCAGTAGAAGCATTAGTAGCTAGTTTTGCTGCCATGGCCGCTGAAGTTATTCAGATCGATTTTAATGGAAATACTCTCGATGATAATCTGGTTGTTCCGCTGGTGGCGGGGACAGTTATTTTATTGATGAGAATGTATTTGTAATAGATGATAATAGCAATTTAACATCCAGGGTTAGAAATGATTGGTGTTAACCCTTGTTGAGTGACCAGAATGAAGCGTAGCGACGAAGAGTTTTCAAGTTACCGTACGTGAGGCGTTGCTGTCAGAGTTTTATCTCATTGA
>CAZRCV010000031.1:5205-10504 GCA_964598745.1 uncultured Methanosarcinales archaeon | reverse complement strand
CACTATAAAACCCAGCCAGATAAATTTGTCTAACACTAACTTCATAATCTCAAATTCCTGCTGGACCGATAAATGTTTTTTATTAGCCATAATCATCATCCAACCCTAACAAATGATAATTTAGTAGCATATCTTGGCTGAGTTGGATCAGGAGTAGCACACTGCTCGTCAGTAAACCTTTGTACATCCGCCTTCAAGGCAAAAGTTCCTGGAGTTCGCGGAGCTTGCACGTCAATACCATAAACAACGGCATCAGCCGGCAATAGAGATAAACACTGGCGCGGATAACGCAAGTCAAATGCATCAAATCCTTGATCACTGTTGACCTCATCAAAACTAAGGTCTAACTTAAAGAACAACTCCCGTGAACCAACGTTTTGCACTCCCAAGGTTAACACTTTGGTTTTGCCTCGATTTAGATTAACTTCCCGCGGAAAAGAAATTTGTTCACCAGTAGTTCTTAACTGGCCAATTATCTGCTCCCTTACTTGATCTTGCACTTCCGTGCCTATAGAAGTAATTTTTTCAAACTGGCTTCTTACAAAACCCAAGCCTAGGCCTAACAAAGTCATGCCTAAAACGACAATAATGATAGCCTGAATAGAGATATCCAGAGATCCCTTTTTCATAATCCTTGCACCTCTTTTTCAGAGCTAAGTAAACTTTATGACTTTATATAATTTTCTAAAAGTCAGGTGTTCCAACCTATCGAGTGTGCATGAATGTTTTGCTTGTAGAGGTTCATTTTACTACCCACCGAGACATATCACTTTACCGAAGGTAGTACATCTACTTCTCTAGAAAAAGATAACGCCATTCATCCTCGCACTAAAGTGCGTACGTCCACTCAACAACAAAACAAGTTGAGTGAACAGGATTTCTGGCTAGAGATTCTTAACTAGCGAAGAAGTTATTAAAAACAGATCAGCAACTAAAACCAACTAAAAATCTTGGACAAAATAGTTTTAAAAAAATTGATAACATTCTTGAGTACTACTTCAATTAAATAATGTTCACTTACTTCTCCTGTAGATCCAGCTTGCCCCGCTAAACCAGCCGACTCACTTTCAGTCGAACTATCCTCATCAGCACTTTCAGCAACAGAGCTAGTTCCACTAGTTGTTGAACTTTCACCAGTGGAACTTGCCGCCGCTGCAGAAGAACTGCTTCCACTAGATCCACTACTGCCCCCACCATCACCGCTGCTGGAGGCTTCATCAGTCGAAGCCGTAATACTGGCTGATCCCCGATTTCCCGCTTCATCGGTACAGTCAACATTAAAGGTATAGCTTGTAGCTGCGGTTAATCCAGTGGCTAAAATGCTTTGACTGGCACCAATACCACTTACAGTGCCCTGGCTGCTAGTACAAGTTTGTGCATCATTGGAAGTGGCTATACTAATAGTTAAGCTAGTATCTATCGAGGTATCTTTAGATAAAGTGACAGAAGGGGCAGTGCAGTCATTGTCAATGGCAACAATTTCACTGGCATTAACATTATTTGCGGAGTCGTTAGCAAAAACAGTTATTCTTAAACTGTTGCTCTCAGCCACCCGGCTAAAATTAAGATTAACACCCCATATTCCGCTACGGTTAGTAGCTGTTAAGTTAAATGGTTTGGTCCCATTTTCAAATTGAAAGAGCACCTTTTGTACACCTGCAATTTGATCCTTTACACTAGCATTAAAAGATTGATTAATACTACAAACATTATAGATTGTAGTGCTGGGCTGAATTAGAGAAACAAGAGGAATAACTGTATCTTCAGTAAATTTCTTGATCCACCATTGACTAGTTGCTAAATCGCCGTTGTCTAATACTGCCACTACACTTAAGTTGTTATTAGAATCAACCACCAATCCATAAACGGTATCAAGAGTTGATATATCTGCATGACCTCCAAAAGTTTTATTCCAGTGAGTAAGATTTTCTGTACCAGATCTGTTAAACCGTTTGATCCAGCTAAATGTTTTAGGATCTGTTTCACTAAGATAATCTCCCCCAACATAAACATTGTCCTGATTATCTAGAGCAATAGCTCTGCCATCGCTACCTATGGCCACACTAAAGGTCTTGTTCCATTGAGAGGTATCTTCAGAACCATTATTATAATATTTTTTAACAAATAATGAGATTACATTGCCGGGCATAAGTGTACCAGTAACATATAAACTATTTTGTGAATCTAAAGCAGCAGCCAGAATTTTATCGGCAATACTATTATCTACATCTATTGATTTATTCCAGTTAGTAAGATTTTCTGTTCCAGAACGATTAAAGCGTTTAATATGTGCATCCATAGATGAATCACCGGTAACTAAGGTATCAAAATAGCCTACAACGTAAACATTATCATTGGAATCAATAACTATATCTCTAGCCTGGTCATTGCCCGAATCACCCTCAATTATTACATTACTCCCAGTCATGTTGCCTGAAAATGTCTTATTCCACTGAGAAGTATCCTCCGAACCATTGAGGTAAAATTTCTTAATCCACCAATCAGAAAAACTAGAGGAATTAGTAATATTATTAGCTACTCCGGCTACATAAACTGAATTTTGCGAATCCACTGCTACAGCGAAAGCTACATCATAACCATTGCCAGCAGCATTAAAAGTTTGGTTCCAGCTGCGAGTTATATTTTCTGTACCGTTAGAATTAAACCGCTTAATCCACCAATCTTGCGATCCACCAGAACTGTTATACTCGCCAACTACATAAATATTTGAGAGGGAATCAATATCTATATCATAAGCTATGTCCGTTCCAGAACCACCAGCAAATGTCTTATTCCACTGAGAGGTATCCTCGGAACCATTGCGATAATACCGCTTAATAATCCAGCTAACATCATTAGAAACGTTGGCTGTACCAACCACAAATATAGCACCACTTGAGTCATTAATTAAAGCATAAGGAGTGGAAATACCAGTAGTACCACCATAAGTAAAATTCCAAGTTATGACATCTTCATGTCCAGGAGAGGCGGCTAAGGTAAAATAGATAACTAATAAAATTACAGAAAATAACCACATGATTCTTGCAAATTTACTCAACATGACCATCTACCACTTCTAACAAAATTACTCAACAAGATTACTTTTTTTTATATTAAAATAATAATAATAATAATAATAATAATAATAATAATCACTAGTTTATTATTACTAGTTAATATATTTTTCGGAGTTGGTTTAATACACCGCAGCTCTGCTGCGGGGGGGAGTTTCATTTAAAGTGAGAATTTGGCTAATGCCAAAATAGAATTTAAGGGTAAGTTGACTGTGTCAATAACAATAACTTTAAAATAAAAACTAACAAACCTATTTAAAAAGAGAATTTAAATTAAGCTTATATGGGCAGAATTTTAATAACTGGTGGTTGCGGTTTTTTAGGACATTACCTTATAAATGAGATTAAAAAGAATTTACAATACTTAAAAATAAAAATTGTTGATTTAAAAGAAAGTCCGTTTGATGATTATAAAGTAAAAGATAAAAACATAGAGCTGTCTTTGGGAAAAGATATCACCAACTTTGATTCCATCCAGAATGAGTTTAATGGATTTGATATAGTAATCCATTGCGCTGGCTTAGTTTCATTCTCGTTGAAAGATAAGAAGAATTTGTTTATGGTTAATGTCAAAGGAACAAAAAATGTATTAAAAGCCGCATTGCAAAATAAAGTTAAGTACTTCGTACATATAAGTTCAGTTGCAGCTTTGGGGTATAAAAATTTCGAATGCGATTTAGTAGATGAAAATTTTACATTTAATTGGGGAGTTGCCAAAACAAAAAATAAATTTTATATGTTTACAAAATATCTTGCTGATATTGAAGTTAATAAGTATAAAGATAAGATGAATACTCTTATCTTATATCCCGGGTTAATGTTTGGCCCTGGAGATTTTAAAAATTCTGTTAAATTAATCCAATCAATAAAAGAAAGAAAAATTCCCTTTAATATGCCTGGAGGTACAAACGTAATTGATGTAAGAGATGTAGCTAGAGGGATTATTCTAGCTATTAAAAAGAAAACTACAGGTAATTTTTTACTAAGTGGATACAACATGCCTTTCGCGGAGCTAAATCAAAAAATTGCTAACGTTGTTGGAGAAAAAGCACCGAGTAAAACTGTGCCTAAATGGTTAAGTACATTATTCTATTTTGTTTTATTAAACCTGGAGAGAATAATGCCAGATATTAAATTAACAGCAGATAATATTGATTCAGCTTTCAAGTATAGATATTTTAGCAATCTCAAGGCAAAAAAAGAATTTAATTGGAAACCAAAAATAGAATTTAAACAGACAATTCAAGATACATATAATTGGATGCTAAGATATGGTATCGTTAAAAAATAAGACAATAATAATTACTGGAGCAAGTAGTGGATTAGGTAAAGCTTTAGCTATGGAATTAGTTAAAGAGAATTGCAATCTTGTTCTAGCAGCTAGAAGAGTAGATAAATTAAAGGAAGTAAATTCAGAGATAATGAAAATGAATCCCTATTCAAAATCTATAATTGTAAAAACAGATATTTCGGAAGAAAATGACGTTATAAATCTATTTGAAAAAGCAATTGAGGCCTTTGGCAAAGTTGATATTTTAGTAAATAATGCGGGAAAAGGACTTAAAGCTAAAGTGTATGAAACTTCAAAAGCAAAATGGGACTCTGTAATTCATACAAACTTAGATGGTGTTTTCTTATCATCTCGTGAAGCTGTTAAACATATGTTAAAAAATGGTTATGGGCATATAATTACAGTCTGTTCCATAGCCGGATTTTATGGAGCTCCAGAATTTAGTGCTTATTGCGCCTCAAAACATGCCGTTGCAGGATTTATGCGTTCCCTTTGGTTAGAATTAAGAAAAAATGGCATTAAAATCTCTACTATTTATCCTGCAAGAATCAATACTGAATTTTTCAATAATTATGAAAAAAAGCCATCTATTAAAGAGATGGTCTCTGCTGGTGATATCGCAAAGTATCTAGTTGCAATAATAAAACAGCAAAAAATAAAAATAATCCTAACAAGAATTAAAATTTTATGTAAAAGAATAAAAAATCTTATATACTAAAAAGATATACCCTCTCAAATGAGGTAAGGATGAGTGAAGTTTATTTTCGTGACAGTAATACCTTAAAAGGCCCCGTCTTCTCGCTTCTTAAAAAAGCAGGTTACGAAGCAGTTGATATGCATTTTCATTCTCAGTTCAGTATTGATGGGCTTTCAACAGTTAAACAGATTATTGAAAAATGCAGGCGGGATAACGTTGGGACAGTATTTACAGATC
>CAZRCV010000031.1:0-5195 GCA_964598745.1 uncultured Methanosarcinales archaeon | reverse complement strand
ATTAAAGGAGCCTTACAAGCTGTAAGGCTAGCTAAAAATAGTGTTTTGGTTATTCCTGGAATTGAACTTGCTTGCCATAATGGTGTACATGTGCTTCTTCATTTCTCAGAAATCAATGAGTATAAAAAGTTTTATTCCAATGAAATTAAAGGGCGAGTAAAGAAAAATCCATGGTTTTTAGAGATAGACCATAACCAGGTTATTGATATTGCTAATAAATATAATTGCCTCATTACTTTACCACATCCATATGGCCCCGGGCTTTGTGGGATTCAAAAGTTTGCCTATACTAACAAAATTATCTCTAAGGTTGATGCCATAGAAGTGCTTAATGGCTGTTGTGAAAAAAACATGAATTTAAAAGCCATAGCCTGGGCTAAAATAATTAGAAAGGGATTTATTGGTGGTTCAGATGGGCATTGCCTAGCCGAACATGGTACGTCTTTAACTATTTGCAAAGCTAAAACTCGTAAAGAATTTCTAGAAGAAATACGTAAAAACCGTTCTTTAGTCATAGGAAAACAAGAGCGCATATTAGAAGACGCCGTAAATGCTCTTCATAAGTTTTTTAGAGAGGAAAAAAAGGCGCCAAAAAAGCAAGTAGAGATGATTTGGAAAGGTAGGCTGTTACTAGAATGGGATTATTTTAAGAAAAGAATACAGCAAAAACATTTTTTCAATCATTACCATGCACACCACCAAAATTTAAAAAAGAAGTATATCAAGACCAATGAACATACTAAACATCTGGCTAGTTATATGAAATAATGTTATGAAAATAAGATATCATTATTAAATTCAAGAGCAGATAAATTAGTTAATAAAATGAAACATAAGAACAATGAAATTTTTAATCAATTAGAGAATTTTCAGTTGCATCACAAGATATTGTTATTTTCCGGAATTATAATACTTACTATTTTAGCTGTAAGGTTCAGTGTGAACATCTATAACCCAAATCCAACTATTTTCAATTTCGAGTTGCATCACTTTGATTATGGGATATTGCTTTTAATGGTATCAACATTATTATTACTATTCAGAACAAAAAGATACTACTTATATTTGTTATTGTCAGCAATCTCCTTTGGATTAGTAATAGATGATCTCTGGTTTATAAGAAAAAATATCATAGACCCAAACATTAATGAAGCCACAATTTACAATCAAACTTTACCTATTGTTGTGATATTTGTAATAGTATTAATCCTAGCAACAATTTTAATAAATCATTTTAATAAAAGATAGCGAATTAAAAATTTTTTACAGAGCAAACAAAAAAATATTAATAATCATCTTTAACTTAAAATAACGCTTTCAACAATGCATAGATATACTTTTCAAAAAAGGCCACTATTATAAAAGAAAACAAAAAACTTGGAACGAAAGGAATGCCTTCTTTTATTAAAACAGTGGTTATTTTGTTCTTAAGCTCTCGCAAAAAAGTTAAATCATCCTTAGACAGGCTCCGTTTAGTTATAACTTTTCTTCCTTTAACTACTACGTCTTGCGCCAACCAGTCTCCTTCCATCAGCTCTGGTGGCTTTTTTCTGGTGTAAAAACAACTTTTTTCCACCGCGCCAACAAACAGGAATAAGTAAAACAAAGGCAGGGAAATGATAGCCAACAGCCAGACCAGAGAAACAAATACAGATGGCCTAAATACTATTGTTAAAATCAGCATTAAGCCGGTGAATAGTGCTAAAATTAAATGCAAGTATTTATGATTTTGCAGAGAATGCTTAAAACTAAGCTCAAACAGCTGCTTCTTTTTAACAGCCACACCAATCATCCAAATTATGCCCCAAATCGTGCCAATAAATAATAATAACAGTAAGAACCACAACAGTGCCCAGCTGTCTTTTGATGGCGGCCAAGACACGCCAATAACAGCACCCATAGCCATTAGCAGTTTGCTGTCCCCGCCACCCCACTGGTTAGTATAATAGAAAAATAAAGCTATCAATAAACAAATAGCTAAACCGATGATTCCAGATAATAAAATTGAAAATCCCTGTGTTGTTGCGGCGATGCTTCGCCAACCCAAGGCAGTAGCTAGCAAAGAAAAATTTAACCAATCTGGAATTTCCTTGGTTTTGACATCAATGTAGGCTGCCGCCAATAATACTAATAAAGCTACTGCAGTTAACCAGCTGTCTATACCCATAATTTATATAGTAAATTTCTTATTTTTATTAAGCTGTTGGTTTTAGCAAACTTTATAAACAAAGTTGCACTAGCTTAAATAATCAGTAAAAGTTGGTGGTAAGCTATGACTAGTTTTGATAATATGTCCCAAAGCCAGGTCTGGACTGATTTGCGTGATGACCTGGAAACTCTTAAAAAGAAGTTAATCAAGCCGGATGCCAAAGCCGAAGAATTAATTCTAGAGATTGAAAGTTTAAAAGAATCAATCCATGAGTTGACTAATATCTTCCAGAGAGCTGTAGAACTAACTCAAGAAGAAGATTTAAGCCGAACTCTTAAAGAAAAACTAGAGGCTGTGCTGAAACAAAATGAAACTATCGCTAGAGGGATGGTAGCTATTTCAGACAAAGTAGATGAATTCGTGGACAGCAGGATAACTGCAGCTATCACTCCCAGGCCAGTAATGAATCCTGCTACTGCTTCACCACCCGGGCGGGTTGCGCCAATGCCCCTGGCGCACACTGGAATGGATGAACTTAACCTGCCGCCGCCACCGCCGGTAACTGGAAAAAAAAGGCAAGGATTATTTCAGTAAAAGTATGGTTTCCTTAACAGCCAGGTTGTTGTTAATGCGAGCAGCCAATCAATATGTTAGCGGAAGAAAATCTTTTTGCAAGGAAGAAATAGCCAAAAGAATTAATGAAATTAAATATCTATCCGCGCAAAAAAAAGTTCCCAAGTTAACTTTGCGCAAAGAAATAATTCACCTAGAACGACAGCTGAAAGATATTTTTGAGTTGGAAAAAAGGCTACTGGACCAGGAACAAAAAGAATCGGCCAAGGTATCTTGGTTAAAACAAGAGATTACACAGCTAAAGAAACGCATTGCCGTTTCTGATGATGCTAACCTGCAAAAAAAAGTAGACCATTTATCTCACCTACTAGGTGAGACCTTAGCCAAAAAAGCCGTGATGGAAGAAATTGCCTCGCATCAGGCCTTACATCAAGCGCCAGCTAAAACACAGCTAACACCTATAATCAAGCCAGCCGCAGAGCATAAAACAGAGTTATCTCAAGAATTACTGGATCGCCTGCAGGCGCTGAAGAAAGAAGTAATTTCCAAAGAACAAACTAATCCCATATTAGCTCAAAAATTATTAGAAAAACTAAATTCCATTGAAGAGAGATTAACTGCCAAGTTGCCCTCATCAGCTTTAGTAACGAAAGAACAGGCGCCCAAACATACTTTTATCTTTAATGGGCCAAAACCAAAGCCGGTTGAGATTGATGAAGCAGAGTTAGAGCGAGAATTGCCACTGCCGCCACCGCCACGAATGACTGAATAAAACTTACAAATCCTTACCCATCACTGTGCGCCGGCCATTTTCTTTAGCCCTGGTAACAGCCTCAGTAATTAACCGCCTAACTTTTGAGTCTAACTTATCCATAAAATCAGCAGAAAGATTCTCGACACCCAACCCTAATTCTTTTAAGATATCTTTAACCTGAGTTCGCACTGTTAACATAAAAGTATATAAGGAATTAATTCTATTTAAGCTTTATGGGATATGGATTAAACACTTTAGAACGAAGAATTGCCAGGTTAAGCCGAAGATCAAAACTAGCGCCGGCAGAATTTTTAAATAGCGAGTTAAAACGATTCATTACTATTCAACAGTTGAGAGCTATTTTACCTGGAGAGATCTTTCCAGAAACGATGGTGGAATGCCTCGAACAAGAGTTTGCAATTTATTTTGAGCCGGAAACTACTACTGTAAAACTCAGCCCTTCCTGGAAATACCCTTACTGCGGAAGCGACGGAGTCATGGAAGAACCAATCCTAACAGCCGGGTTGGCTAAGGTGTTGCCTAAGTTAGGGCTAGGATACATTAGAAATGATAGTGTAGTGAACCACTACCGATTTGTGGATCTGGTCGAAGCCGGAGAACTGCCTAATTTAGTAAGAAGGTATTTTACTAGCATTGGTTTTTTGTATCCATACAATGATAGAACATTACAAGTCCATGGCAATGCAAGGCTAGCCCAGTATGGAACATTGATTGCCGCCAGCGGCAATTCATTCTTATCACGAAACCATCTTAGAGTGCCATTCTATGAGGCTAAAAGCCAGCAAACTTTTTCGGAAGGGCTAGGAACAGCCTTGACGGAAAGAGAATTGTGGAAATTTTGGAGCGACGTTCTAGCCTTAGAGGTTTCTGGTGATAGGCAACCTTACTGGAGAGATAGTTTTCACCGAAGCGACAAAGGGTTGCCGCTCAAAAGAAAGTTACAAGAATCTTTAGAACTCGGCCGCTGCCTAGTTCCGCAACGTTATATTTGCCCTGAACCAAAAATAGAAGAATTCGGCTGGCAGGAAGATTCCCTGGGGAAATATTTGGCTATGATAAAAGATAAATTACACTTGACTTGACGGAAAAGAATAAAAAGCCAGCGCTAATTTTAGCCTGTTATGAACGACTGTATCTTTTGCAAAATTGTTTCTGGAGATATACCTAATTATACTGTTTATCAAGATGAGAAAGTTTTGGCCTTTTTAGATGTTAAGCCACATGCCTTAGGCCACACTGTGGTTATTCCTAAAGAACACAGTGTTTTAACCGCTAAGTTATCAGAAGGCAGTTATAATACTTTAATGAAATCGCTAAGAAAGGTAATGAACAAACTCTACCTTAAACTTAAGCCGGATGGTTTCAATGTTGGTTGGAATGAGGGCAGCGCTGCCGGACAGGTAGTGCCACATGCGCATATCCATGTTATGCCCCGCTGGAACGGAGATGGCGGCGGAAGCCAGCATTCGATTATTTCTAATCCTGGAAAATTAAGTGTGGCGCAAGTTGCGGAACTGCTAAAATAGCCTAAAACAACAAATTATGAATATAAAAAGTTGGTTTAAGCCAGAAAAACTGTGGCTGCGTGGTGGAATGATTGGAGTAATCGTTTGCCTAGCTTTATTTGTCTTTTATTTAAGTGTATCCCTACAATGAAATCGTTACTTTTATTAACAAAAATTAAAATTTAGCTAGTTT
>CAZRCV010000030.1:0-10995 GCA_964598745.1 uncultured Methanosarcinales archaeon | reverse complement strand
ACGGCCAAGACCAAAATGTTGGTATGGTTCAATTATTTCTAATTTTCCGCTTAATGGTAATGGCATGGTAAATTCACCTACTTAATAAATATAAGTTATAATCAGCTAGCTATTTTTAAACTATTTGTTGGCTTTTTTATTAATTAGTTTTAGGAAAACAACACTAGCTCACTTAAAATAAACTTTATTTTCTTGCTTACAGCCATAATCTACTTTCCAGGTAATGATTCGTCCTCCCGTAGGCTGTCGGCGGTCATCAAATTGGCTGAAACAACTTAAACCATGGCCTTCTAAAAAGAACAGCTTAGCAAACATACTATCAGCCTGCAGCTGATCAGCTAGAATAAAATTATAACCATTATTTTTCGTGGGAATTAAAATAATTGAAAAACCGATCTTAGGGCCATCAAAACTCTGTACTTTAACTGCATCTGGAGTTACATAAACTAAAGAATTGGGAACAACATTGCTATTTCCTAATTTAGCTGTAAGCGAATTTATTCCGATTACAATGGTTAATTCCTTGCCTTGAACAGAGGTACTACAATGGATAGTTTCCTCATCAACCCTGTCGCAAGAATTAACTCCCGTTAAGTAAGATGGCCAAGGAGAAATCCAACGATCGGCCTCGGTAGTCAAAACTTCTGAATATATTTTTTCTGCCTCAGAAGAAGGCTTATTAAAGTTGCTTCCCAAGTAAGCGATAGCCTGATCGTGAGGCAAATTCTTTGTTTCTTTATGCATAACCGCCTTGGTGAAATCCCAGCTGCCAAAGTGGCCCCATACTCCTGCCTTACTTACCATATCATCAGAGGTGATAAAATAATCTTCTGGTGGATTATCACAGTGGGTGTAGTAAAGCACTGATTCAATCTGTGATGTTGTTAAACCAGTAGTCGCTAGAATTTGCGCAGCAGTGTTTCTTTCTAAAGGTAAAATTCTGTTTAGTAAGCTAATGCTCTCCGGAGTATCATTTAACACTTTATTTAGTTCCTCAAAAGCGTTATTCTGGCCGCAGTTGAGCATACGCATTATCCCTATTGCAGATTTTTCATCGGCAGTAAGTAAAGAGTGGCCTACCCAATACGCTCCCCAAGGCGTTTGCGTACCTCCATCAAAAGTCACAGGACGGTCAGCAATAGCCTTAAACCAGTGCCCAAAATCCCACCAAGAAGTAATTATTATATTCTGTGGCGCTTCCGTTTTAATTTTAGAAAGGGCATCATACCATCCATCATTCATGCTAGGCACTGAATTAAAAGCTTGTTTGTAACCTTCAGTAACTGGCTGCACTAATAATAAAGCCAAGAACAACAAAAAGATGGTTTTAGCTAACATTGAATTTAACTTAAGCTCCTTGATGGTCCATTGCGACCCATAATTCCAAATCAGCCCTATCCCCGAACCAACAGCAATGGAAAAAATCGGCGTAGCTTGCAGAATAAACCTAACTCCTTTAGTTGTGGCAAATAAAGAAGCTATCAACCACAGGGACAAGAAAAAGGGAAGCGCCAAATTTCTATGAGGACTATTTTCGGACGTTTTTTCTTTACGAATTATTAATATTATTATAGCTAAAAATACTAAAGCCAAGAATAATTTTCCACCTAGCTGTTGTAACACATTGCCAAAAGAAGTGACATTTAGCTCGGCTACAGTAGTCCTGATATTTGGCCAGTAACTGCCAACAGCCACGGCTTTTAATTCCAAAAATTGAAACGGGCCGCGAATCACGCGAACAAATTGATGGAAAGAAGTAAATAAGCTTACAAAGACACTGGCTGAAACTATATACATTACTGAAAGATAAATTATTGGCCTAACTCCGCTTGAACTAAAATCTACCCGTTTGGTTTTAATAAACTGTAACAGCAGCCGATAAAGCAAGTCGAATAGGAAAGTTAGAACTATAAATGTAGCAATATACCACCAACCAGTCCAAGCAAAAGCAAAGATACCTGTAGTTAAGCCAGCTAATCCTGTATAAATAAATCTATTTCTGCTAGTTTTAGCATACATACCTTCCAGAAATAACCAGGTTATCATTACAGGAAAGAAAACTGAATAAACATCAGTATCAGAGCTTTCTCCAGTAGTCCGTGAAACAAAAAAAGCTGAAACTGCCAGCAACATAGCCACAAAAAAACCACCAACATTATTGTTAGTGACTCTTTTGCCAATAAAAAAACCAGGGATCACAGTAAGAGCAGAAAATATAGTTCCAATGAAAAAAAATGTATACATCAAGGGAAACGTGCCAAACCAATTAAGAAAACGGTGCCACCATGCGCCAAACCAATTATGGAAACTCCATTCAGCCTCTCTGCCCAGTGGGGCCAGCCGGTAATCGTCCCACAACTTTCCCTCTTTAATCCTATTTCCAGGAAATCCATTCCTCAGAATGTATTCTGTCTGCCGGTAATAATAGTAAGGATCTATACCTAACAAATACAATGTTCCTTCACTATCCCTAAAAATACTGCGATACTGCTCTGCCAATTGGTTAACTTGAGTTTGGATAATTTCAGTATTTTCTGCCTTAGCTTTCTGCCATTCCTGATCTACCAAGATATCTAAATTAATCTTAGGAAGATTAGGGTATTGCTGAGCCAGTGATTGTTCTAGTTGTTGGGAATAAAAATTCTTAACACTATCCTCAGCCCAACTGTCAGCTGCCGGTAAACGCAAGGGCATAGTTCTAAAGTATAAGGAAAAACTTATTGCAATAATTATGCATAACAACGGGATAAGCCATCTGCTGTGCTTTTTAATAGAATAAGTTATTTTTTTTAGGTCAATGGTTTCGCTATCTAAAGAGGAAGCAGCTGCCTTTAATCCATAAGTCTCTGGTTTATGGCCCGTGTTCGTAGCTTCAGCCGTAGCGCCAGATGGCAAAGAAGAGCTGTTAGGTTTTGATTTTAGTTTTAAAAACGACTTAATGGCCTTTTTAACCTCGAAAAAATCAATCAGCTCATCATCTTTCGCGCTTTTTTCCATGACCAACACCAGAGGCTCTGGTCTTGGTTAATCCTTTATAAAGATTATGTAATCTCTAATCTGCATTTCCAAAATTATTAATAATAAGAACTTGCTTTAAACTATAATGGAATCGTGTGAGCTATGTGGAAAAAAAGAGAACGTATTTAATACTGATGTGGAAGGAATTAACTTGCGGGTTTGCACTAACTGTTGCAAATATGGCAGGGTTAAGGTTAATTCTAGCTTAAGTAAGAGTTATAATAATACTAGCCACCGAACTAATCTAACTGGCCTTCCCCATTTAAAGATCATTGACAATTTTTCCCAAGTAATTAACCAAAAAAGAAAGGAAATGGGTTTAACTCTAACTGAATTCGCCAAGCTCATAAATCAACGCGAGAGCATTGTATCAAAATGGCAAAACGGAGCTATTAAACCAGATTTAGAATTAGCTAAATGCCTGGGTAAAAAACTAAAGATTCAACTGATCCAGGATGATGAAATCATAGACAAAACAGAAGCGCCGAAAATTTCCAGATTTAGTAAAAATGAATTAACTGTAGAGGATTTTTTAAACACAAAACTCAACATAAACAAACACAGTAAATATTAGAAATTTTGAGCAGTTTTGTCTAAATTATCTTTTAGTTGGCGCATTCTGCAGGCTTTTCCGCAGGCATGGCTGCGCATATTTCTTTCAGTAAAACCTTGGTTGAAGTTAGTCCCTGAAAGACCTTATCTTCAACTACCACTGCTGGATAGACATTTATTTTGTAGGAAGTTAGCAGCAATTTAATCATCGGCTCGTCAGTAAACTGAGAATCAAACGAAAAAATTAACACCTTCGAACCAAGCAGGCTTTTTAAGTAATCCAAAATCCGCCCTTGGACATCCTGTTTGTCTTCATTATAAAAAAATAACACTGTAGCATGATCCCGCTGGCAATCACGGTCAATTTCACGGGACAACAACAAGAATTGAATTTCTGTCAAAAAATAATCGCGCAACTGCAGGTTAAACTCCTTGTCCTTAAGAACAGACCGCTTCTCGTAATCTACGATAGTATCAACTTTACGATCCAGCTCGGCGATAGTTCTTTCTAAAATTTGATTCATGCTGCGGCATTCAGCAATTCCTGACTTAACATACTCTTGCTGCAACTGCAGGCTTTTCAAATTAACCTTTTCATCTAAATTGATCTGGCGGGAATCATTCAGCCGAGCATTTTCAAAAAATATCCCTATTACAATACCCCCCGAGAAGACCAATAGTGTCAGCACAAACGCGAGGAGATACTTGCCTAAACTAATCCTGCGCTCCATATATTAACCTCCTCGGCGGGCTTATTTAAAAGTTATGACCAAGAATTCTTTTTTCGCCTGACTAACAAAATAGCAATATAAATCCAAACCAAGGTTATAAAGAAAGAATAAATGGAAAGATATGTTATCAGAGATAACCAAGTTCGGCCATGATTTCTAATATCTTCTTTTACCAACTGGTAAGAATTGATCATGACCAAAAAGCTAAGGCCAACCAAAGTTATGGCCACAGTTATCTTAAAAATAGGAATGCTTAACAAGTTTACCTGGGGAGAAAGGTTTCTTAATACCGTGGCATAATCAAAATTAATAGCTTGGGATGAAGCAAGAAAATTGAACAAGTTTAAAATTAATTCCCGCAAAAATGTAAACAGTAAAATTATAGCCATTATTCCAGAAAGAATGATTGTGGGCATCCTGACAATTCCAAAATCACCATAGTTCTTATTGAATATCAGCTTCTTGTAACGCAAAGAGTTATCAACGCTTCCTTTGTACCAACGCACTCTTTGCTTAAACAGGTCTCTCCAAGTATTAGGGGCATTAGTTTCCACGATAGCATCAAACATCTGAACAATACGATAATGGAATTTCTGCAGCCTAATAGCTATTTCTAAGTCTTCGGTGATGGTATGCTCATCAAAACCGCCTAGAGATTTGATAACTGAAGTTTTATAAATGCTAAACGGGCCGGGGGTAACGTGTACTGCATCCAATCTTGAATTAAGAAACTTATAAAACATATTAACAATATATTCATACCATTGCACTTTTTGCAATATTGATTGAGGATTTTTTACTTTCATCAGAGGACATACTGCTGCAACTTCTTGATCAGCTTCAAAGTAGGGAAGCATCTCTCGCAGGGCATTAGAATGGATGAAGGAATCAGCATCTAAACAAGCAAAAAATTCACCTTTAGACTGCTTAAGCGCCAGATTCATCGCTACTCCTTTGTTCGGCAAAGGATTCTCAACTAAAGAAATATTGAAATTTTGGTGCGAATTAATAAAGTTTTTAACAATTTCCACAGTATTATCAGTAGTGCCATTAATAGAAACTATTATTTCCAGCTGCTTCTGTGGATAGTCCAATTTAACTATTGAATCAAGGGTCCCAGAAATTGATTTTTCTTCATTATGGGCCGGAATTATCACAGTAAATAGTGGAAATTTAGATATTTTTCTTACCTTGGGAGAATTATTACTTGACAAAAACACTAATAACCAGAACATGGCTAAAAAAACTAATACAAAATATGTGCCCAATAGTACAATATCAGTAAACTTTACTATCATTAATATTAAACCACACTTTTTTTATAATACCAAACTTCAATCCCTTGGTAAGAATGAACCAATTTAAAATTTTCGGCTGGTAATTGGGATAATGATGACAACAGCCCGTTAGCAGCCGCCAATTGCTTCTTCATATCCGGAGTAATGTAAACAATAGAAATTTGATGCGCATCTAATAAGTAATAGAGGTCATTTAAATAAGTAGCACTAACGATACGCCTATATTGGTTAGCAACATAATTTTCATCTTTGTAAAGTTCATACCACGGTTTGCGCCAGGAAAAATATTTAACATAATAGGTGTCTCCCGGATAAGCAAAGATAATAGTGTCTTCTGGAGTATTATCACGTATCCACTGCAACGTTTCTTGATGAGCCGACAGCGGGTATCCTTGGCTAATTCGGCCTAAATAAGTCCAAGTAGTAAAAATTATTCCCAATAGCAACAGTATTACTGTAATGTTCTTAACTGTGGCTAATTCCCATCTGCTGGTTAAAATTTGCATAAAAGAGACTGTAGCAAAAAAAATAATTAACAATGACACTAAAAATATTAGTTCAGTATTGTAAACATAAGCCGGAATTAAAATTAACAAAAACAGATATGATAGTGAAAAGTATTTTTTTTTCCAAGTTATGGTTAAACCTATGATTCCCAACAACAGCATGAAGAAACTTACTCCGTTAATTGCCCCTAACGCCGATACCAATCCCGTGATGGCGCTTTCAGGTTCGAATACTTTAGGTAAAAAACTTCTATCAAAAACAACCGCATTCAACAATCCCGAAATTAACAATAGGCACAGGTTAAATAAAACTATTAATTTTTCCCGTTTTATCATAAGTAAGTATACTACTAAAGACAGGAGCGTTAAAATTGTAAAAATAGTGTTAAAAAACGATGCTGCAAGAAAAGGCAGGGTTGATAAATATTTGGCTATTAAATATTTTCTAGTGATTAAGTAAAAACCAAGGATTAACAGAAAGATAAAATAGGCGTTGGCAGAAAGCGTGCTAAAGTTGTAAATAAATGCCGGCGAAAGTATAACGAAAATGAGAAAGAAGAAAACAAATTCCCCTTTTAACTTAGTCCCGACAGTTAGATTTAGGATTAATAACATTGAACTTAACCCTAACAACATTGGCAACAGCGCTATTAAATCCACAGGAAAAAGCAAAGAAGCCAAAAATAACGGAAAGTAATGAAAACTAGGCCCGGCTAATTGTTGCGCCTGCAAAAGATGATAGTAACTTTCAGAACCCATTAACAAAGGTTTGCCTAAAATGATGTTTGTAATTACAGGAATCAGTAAAACAACCACCGCTAAACTCAAAATATAAACATTCTTAAATGCTAAAAAATGGTTAAGGTATTTTCTCATGATCCACTCTGCTCTGATAAAGAGCATTTTACTCCATAGATTTTTACTTCGTCTTTATACAGCCTTTCGTAACAACCCACAGTTATGAACTTAAAGTTAACGCTAGAAAACCTGGCTCTGGCTTTTTCAGTAAACATGATATAATTTATTTTGTATTTATCAAAAAGATCTATAGCATAAATCTGCAACGGAGTAGTAAAAATACTGTTTAAATCTGTAAACCGTTCTTCTGAATCCGATATAAGATAAAAATTATCATCCATTACATTCTTCTTTTTACCATAGTATGTTATTAAGTGGCCTTCTTCAATCAACGCCGCAACCTTGGCCTGTTCCGGCAAATTTTCTTTTATCCATTTAAAAGCAGCAACATCGCTATCACTAGGGGTTTCCTGGTTCAGAGCCACGCCAATTGCTGAAAAAATCATAGTAATAACCAACAGTATACCTACATATTGCGGCAAACCCTTCTTAAAATCAGAAAGTTTGCTGCGTAAAAAAAAACGATACAGATTCTGATAAAATGAAGCAAATAAGATACTTAAAACAACCCCAAATAAAGCCAGCGAGAACCTGAATTTAACTAGCCTAAGCCAAGAAAAAAAACCGGCGGAAATAACCAGGCTAATAAGAAGAAGCATCTTAGGATCCTTAGATTGAAATATTGATTGGTAAACAACCATAATGCCCCCCAGGAAAGGAACTATACCTATCAAAAGTAGTGTTTGAATCAAGGAAAACTTGGGAAAGTATTGTTGAATGATAGACGGAGGTATGTTTTGCCAGATAAATCTAATTCCCTCTAAAGCCAAAACTTCTTTAAAAAATAGAAATTGCAGCCAAATAAAAAAAACTGCTGAAAAAAACATTAATTCCAATTCTGAACTAGATGGTTTTTTATTTTCAAGGAAGGAAAACAGCAAATAAATTAAGAAACCAACAATTAACAGCAAGGCAGCCGAGCTAGTTAACGATAAGGCCAGGAACGAACTAAGATAGAGATACTGGTATTTTTTATGTTCCAAGTTTAGAAAAGAATATATCACCAAAAACACTAATGGCAAAAACAATGTTTCTGGCGAAAAACTGTTGGTAAAATAAAGAAGGGGTAAAATCCCCGTAATCAAAGCTGCTAAGAGGGAGCCATCTCTGTTGTCAGTGATTTTAATTGAAATTAAATAGGCTAAAATAGTAAGAGAGGCAATAAACAAGTTAGGAATGAGCTTAGCTGCCAATTCTAGCGGCAGAAACAAAGCAAAGAAAGCCATCACATAATGAAACAGTGGCAGGAACCGCAACAATCGCCCACCATAAGACAAATCATCGGAAAAGATAGGCAGTCCCGTCTGGGTTATGCTTTCCACTTGTCGAAGATGAAAATATGATTCATAAGAAAAATTAGGCACCAGAAACGCGCAAATCAACCTTATGCCCGCAGTGACTAAAAAAATAGCAATCAACCCTTTCTTGGTTTGATCTAACATCTTTAATTTAAATAAGCCGTTTTATTTTATAAATGCTATGGTGCTATTAAATCCATAGTATTAAGGTAGAATTTGCATAGCCAAGAAGACTTCACTCTAAAGATTTAACACCCTAGAAAACTTTATATTTCCTTAGTTTACCTACAAACCAATGAATAAAGTTTCCACTGGTGCAGCTTTCTTAGATCATTTACTGGATGGAGGGTATGAAACTAACATCATCACTACAATTTATGGCCCATCTGGAACTGGAAAAACAAATTTATGCCTATTGGCAGCAACTACCATGGCTGCTAGTGGAAAAAAAATAATTTTTATGGATACTGAAGGTGGTATTGCCATAGAAAGGATAAAGCAAATCCATCCGAATTATCAAAAAATAATAGATAACATTCTATTTTTAAATCCCCTTAATTTTGCTGAACAAAAAGAAATCTTTGCCAATCTCAGGCCATTAATCAATGAACAGATTGGTATGATCATTATTGACTCCATTGCCATGCTTTATAGATTAGAACTTGGCAAGAATGAAGAAGTTTACGAAGTTAATTCTGCTCTTGGAAAACAAATTGGGTTATTGGTAGAAATTTCCCGACGGCATAACCTGCCAGTTCTCATCACTAACCAAGTTTATGCCGATTTTGAAAATAAATCCCAGGTAAAAATGGTGGGCGGTGATTTATTGAAATACGGCAGCAAGTGTATTATAGAATTGCAAAGATCAGGGCCAAACAGGATATTATTGTTAAGAAAACACCGAGCCTTGCCAGAAACCAAAGAAGTTTGCTTCAAGATAGTACAAACGGGAATAGAAGAAATGAAATTAGAGTAGCGCAACCTAAATAGAGATTAATTTTGGAGTTAATTATTTAAAACAAACAAACATCTGTTTAACATGAGCTTACCAGAACAAAGTTTATACGCGCTGCTACCGATAAAAAAGAGAATCATCATTCCAAAGTTAATAACTTTAGTAGTATTATCAGGATTATTTTATATTGGAATTGTTCTAAACCTAGCTTTGATAAATATTAACCAACCCACGGAAAACATAATACATTTAATAGGAATTATAATTATAGCTAGTTGCCTTTTGGTTGGAATAGCCTTAGCTATTAGACAATCAAAACAGAGCTACTATTTCTACAAAGATAGAATTATAATTGGAACAAAACAGATATTTTATACCGAAATAAGCCAATACACGACTAAAAAAAACACGTGGGATAAATTATTTGCAACTTATTCTTTATCATTGAACAATAATTTTGCTCTGAGAAATATACCCCTAGCTATCAACATCGCTGATTATGTTAAACAGTTAGTAAATTATAATCAAGCTAAAATGTTTTAAAACTAAAATCAAAACCTGAACTAGCTAATTAATTTTTTTCAACGATAAAACATTCTATCAATACTGTAGTTAAGGAAAGGATTAACGGGCCAAGAATAATCCCCCAGGCGCCAAAAAAGAGAAAACCGCCAAAAATGCCCACGAAGATGATAGCAGGATGAATTTTAGCTTTAGCGCCAACTAGCTTAGGTTTCAAAATATTATCTATCCCACTTACTAGAATTGCGGAATAAACAAACAATAAGATACCTTTGATCATTAACCCATTATCATTCTGAAACAGGCCATTTAAAAATAAGATTAACGATGCAGGAAACCAAACAATTCCCGTGCCCAAGGAAGGTACTAAAGCCAACAAACTCATCATAAATCCCCAAAACACAGGAGAGGGTATGCCAAAAATCAAAAAGCCAACTGCACCCAGAGTTCCTTGGATAATCGCTACTAAAATATTACCAAAAATTAAACCATAAATTATCTCCTTTAGCCGTTTCATGATAAATAAATACTTGCTGTCCTTTATACTTAGGAATTTGCCCATTTTTTGAGAGAACTCTGATCCATCCTTTAAGAAATAAAACATGGTAAAGAAAACAATAAAGACACTAAGCACAAATTTGGGCAAACCAATGATTATAGCAGAACCTCTTCGGACAATCCAGTTAGTAAATGCACGTAAGGTGTCCTGCAGCTGAAACTTAAGGTCAAGATTTGTAATAACCCCTTTAATTGCCATACAAAACTGATTAGTGCAATTTTCAAACAGGCCTGCTGTAATTCGCTGCTTGCCAGTTATGAATAAAGTATAAGATTGTTCGACCATAGCTTTCAACAAAATTGTCCCAAAAATTGCTAACAGCAACAGTACAGTAACTGAAACTAACAAGGGAGGGATTACTTTGTTATTCATTTTGCTTTGAATAAAAGCAGTAACAGGATAAAATAAGTAAGCTAACAATCCTCCTAAAAAAATAGATAGCAGGATAGGTTTAATGATGAAAAACGAAATGACTAAGAAAATTACAAAAAAAATCAGGGGAATTACAGTTTTAAGTTGAATAAGCAATCACCAACTTAAATAAGGAGATACCATAATATAAATCTTTTTCTAAAGATCCTCTAAAGAAAATGATGATAAAAAGAAAAAAAAAGAAAAAGTTAAGTAAGCCTTTATTG
>CAZRCV010000029.1:0-11611 GCA_964598745.1 uncultured Methanosarcinales archaeon | reverse complement strand
GGTCTCATTGAAAAGTTCATAGAGCAGAACTTTTAACCTAGCCCAAAGGTTATGGGCTAGTATTTTTGTGGTAACCTCTGCTCTCCTTCCTTTTGTAGTATAGGCCTTCAAGGCATCCCCATACTTGTTCTTCAGCATATAATTTACATTCTCTACTCTGTTTCTCTTGCCATATATCTTTTTTGGAAATTTTTTCATCAATTTCCGACGTATTCTTCCATTTTTTGCTCCCTTACGAACAGGAGCAATACTTCGTATTCCCTGCTCTTCGAGCCATTCATGGAATGGCTCAGAATCCCCTTTCTTGTCATAGACAAGAGTGGTTGGCTTCTTTTTGATTTTTTTCCAGAGTGATTGAAGCATTTTCAGTTCGTCTTTCCTGTAAAGACGAAGTTCCCAACCAAGAATATATCTTTTCCAACACAGAATTTCTAATCTGGCAAATCCTCGACGAGAAAATGATCCCATTACCCGCTTAACATAGTATGGGCTAGCTCTTTTTGTCTGTAAACCAGTCATATCTGCTGCTGCCACAAACGACTTTGGCAGCAAAGGAAGCACTAGAATAATAGCTACTGCTTCCAAATATTTCTTAAGTCTCTTTTCCTCTTTGCAGAGTGTTCCTTCATCTGGAATAGCCTTTAGATTAATATATTCTGGAAGCCTAGAGTGTGGAAGCCACTCCACAAATTCAGTATAAGAATCACAATATCGACGATAAAAGACCAGCATAACTCCATGTTGCCACACTTCGTAGGTGTGGGGGCTATGCTTATGCCAATATTGCGGCAAGCCCAATTTGCGGAATCCTTTCCGCAACAAATTTATACCTCTTTTCCAATCTACTCCCATTGTGGGTACCTCTCCCACCCCCTATTTTGCTTGTCACAAAATAAGGTGGGTAATACCCACTTATTAACTTTTCAATAACGCCCGATGAACTATACCTTTTTCTCGCATAACTTTTAAAGCCGTGGAAATGTCCACTGCGGCCGAGATAACGATGTCTTTAACCCCGTTATACATGTCCAGCGACGCACCATCTTCAATATATTCCATCATTAAAGTAAGCAAATGCCTATTCCAGCTATGCTTTGGCCGATAACATCCGTATAATCGCACTACTTCCTCTGTACCCCGCAAATTTGCTAATATCCTAGCTTCCTGTTTAAACCAGTCTGCATGATACTCTTCGCCCATTCTGGCAGGGAGTAGTTCTTTTTCAACCCATGTTTGGCCGCCTATTTCATATTTGGTGCATATAGCAATACCGCCTTGTCCGACGGGTTTGCTTCTGGCACTTAGTTCTTGAGGATCGTAGGATAGTCTTTTTTTAGGCGTGATTACCATTTTAAGCTGAGCAATGAGAATAAGTATATAAATATTTTGTTACTAGGCAGTAGCAGTATACTCAAAAAAGGAGAAGCAGATACAGGAATTGAATGATCCACAAATTGTGTATAGTTGAAATTAGAGGCTCCAAATGGTAAGCTCAGAGAAACCCGATTGTGCAAGCACAAAATCGTTATTTCGAATAATTCAGTCAATCCCTTCCAAAAAAGCAGAGCCATTCAAACTATGGTTGGCGCAAGTTGGATATGAAAGAATAGAAGAAATTGAAAACCACGAGCTTGACCAAGATCGAATCAAAGAATACTATGGACTCTCATTTTCTAGAAAGTATAATCTACTATTGCATATCTCTTCCGTAGTTTTTGTTAATGATGCCCATATCTAGTTTATGTCAAAAATTTTTTCTATTATTTCTCTTGCTTTGTTGACAAAGTGTATTGCTTTAAGTCTCAGTTTTTCTGCTTCGTTTTTGTCAAACATTTTCTGTGTTGAATAACTGGCTTTGGTTCTTTTGCTTTTAGCCTCAACATAATAAAGCACTTCTTCTTTTTCTATCGTTGTCTTGCCAAAAGTTTCAATCTCTTCTTTTACTAAACCCTTATTATAATATTCTTTGATTAGAATGAGTAGAGTTGCAAGATGATCCTTTGTTGAATAATTTTTAAAAGCACATAAGGCAAGAGATGCATGATAAATTGCGTAGTAAGCGCTGACAATCGCCCAATCATTAAAATCTTCCAATTCTAGAGTTGACTGTACAAATTTTAAGTTATGGTCTGCCTTATCAAGATGTCCTTGAACAAGTTCTTTAATTTCAGTTTCTCTCTTAATCTTTTTAGTTGTAAGGTATTTTTGAAGATCATTCTCTCTTCTTTTTTCATCCTCAATCCACAAATCCCAAACCTCTTTCATCTCAGCACCCCATTGTAGAAAAAATAATGTCCAGTCATTACAAAACCAGTTTTAATAGCACTCAATAAAACCTTATCTTCTTCTCTTAACAATTGTTCTTTGAAATACCCATAATCAATTATAAACGTTTGAATTTTATTTCCTGTAATTGCTTCTATCTCTCTTTTTAATTTTTCCTGCTGTTCTCCTTTTTTATTATAAATGAGTAATAAATCAATATCGCTTTCTTTACTAAATGTCCCTTTAGCAGTAGAACCAAAAATAAGAGAAATTAAAGGTTTTTCCTCAACTTTATCTAAAAATTCGCTAATCGCTCTTTTTCTTACATTAGGTAACTCATTAAATTTCTTATAATCAAAATATGAAAACAAAGAATAAATTTGAATATTCTTAGGGTTTATTTTGTAGTAAGTATTTCCTATCTTCTTTGTAGATAGAATAAGATTTTCTTTCTTTAAAACTTCTAAATGCCTTAAAGTTGTGTTTTGAGTTAGTTTCGTTTCCCTTAATATCTCACTAAAGTATAATTCCTTGGTTTTATTTTTATAAAAGCACCCTAAAATCTTTTCCTTTCCTTTACTAAAAACAGACTTGTTCATTTTAAGTACAATCTTGTACACTTAATGAACTATATAAACTTTGCTTTTTTGTGAACAAACTTCATATTTTACGAACCTCCCGTTTAGTGCCATTGCTAGATGCCAATAAAAGCGAGAATGAGGCCTTCAAGCTCAAAAATTCGCAGATTATAAATATTTTAAAATAGTTGTTGCTGGTGGTGACACTCCGTGGAGGCTCTGCAAAATTCGGGGTGTGGTTTAAATCATCAATTGGCCTGCACTTGTTATAAACTAATTTTAATTATTATATGGTAGTAAAATATATAAACCCCCTTTCTTTTAACTGGGTTATGTTACCAATAATTTGTATCAATGGGAAGGATGTCTCTAAGCCCATTTATGTGGGGCTAGCAGCGATAGTAACTTTAGCTCTGGGTGTTTCGCAATGTCATCCTAGCGAGAAAAACACTGATTCTCGAGGAGTATATCAAATAAATAAGCACGAACGGGCTCTAGATAAAGATTTAGAGAAACCTGTTAATAATTATAAAAACTAAGTTTAACTCAAAGATTTGGGCTTAGTTATTTTAATAAAAGAAAAGCGCCACCGCCCGGATTTGAACCGGGAATCCCAAAGGGACAGGTTTGCTTCATCAATGTTGTTTAACTTTCTTTGATGCAACTTTCTTAAAATTGTTTCAAGACCTGCGCACTATTCTCCAACGAAAGATAATTTCTATCCGTTTCCAGATTATGCGACGGTGGCTTAATGTAATTAACTTCCCTTGTTATTTTTATATTTTTACATTAAATAACCTGAAAGCCATATGTTTTAGCATATGGATAAATGACCCTAGTTATTTGGTTATTTATGTCACAATAGGTATGGATAAGAAATCGCCTTAGTTCAAGGTGAAAGGATTTCCCGCCTATCCATGACTTTCTTTAAACATTTTTATGGTTTGAGCCACTTCTTCAGGTATACCTTGGATACAGTCAAATTGTTTAACCTCTTGTTGGCTTACCCAAGCATAATCAGTGAAACTGCCCGGTTCTAAGGTTACACTGCCACGCTTGTATTTTGCTGCAAACTTTACTAAGATCGCAGGGATGCCATCTGGACGAATAAAAGCTACACTATTGATATATTTTAAACCTTTGCTTAAATCGATTTCTATTCCCGCTTCTTCGAGAGTTTCTCTAGCTAACAATTTTTCTACAGCATTCTCATAGTCCAAAACATCATCGTTGATTCTGGTGGGTGATTCTAAAGGCAAGTCTTTCCATTCTAATTTTCCGCCAGGCACAGCATATTTGTTTGGATGAACTTTCTCTCGTTCATGTCGTTTGAGAATTAAACAGCGGTGGTCGATAGGCCTATAAACCACTACGTTAGCTATTAAATAAAACAGTTTTTCCGGTTTAGCCTTAGTTAATTCAATCTTGGCTGCTGGCATCCTCAACCAAAGAAAATTGCCATTAATAAAAATTTAGGTTATGGAAATTGTGTTTACTTTAACCGGATCACTTCCAAATTCTTGGGAGCAATGGTTTCAATCCGATTTTGTTTATGGATGCTAGAAGCTAAATCCATGCATCTAGAAGCTTCACCGTGAACAATAATAACCTTTTTAGGTTGTGGATTACAGCGGCGGATGAAATTCATTAACTGCCTACGATCGGAATGGTTGGTTATTTCTACTTTGTGCACTTCCATTTTTATCTGCAAGACGGTTTGCCTGCCGCCATCAGATAACCTGATTTCTCGTTCTCCTTCCCTGATTCTGTAGCCTAGAGCTCCCGGAGGTTGGTAGCAGCTGAATACCAAGGAATGGCGTTTATCTTCAGCTAGTCCTTTAAGATATTCTACCGAGGGACCGCCAGTTAGCATTCCAGAGGTAGCTAAAATTAAACAGCTGCCTTCTTCTAGTAGCACTTGTTGCCGTTCTTTGTTGGAGCCTATTTGCTTAAAGATTGGCGATAAAAAGGGATTGTTCTCATTTTGAAAGATTTGTTGCCGCAGATTGCGGTTTAAGTATTCTGGATAGGCTGTATGGATAGCGGTAACATCCCACAACATTCCGTCAATGTAAATCGGTGCTGGAGGCACTTTCTGTTCACGGAACAGCCGTTCGGCCATGATCATGACTTCTTGAGCTCTTCCCGAGCCAAGAACGGGAATTAAAACTTTCCCGCCGCGCGCAAATGTTTCTTTAATTACTTTCGTAAGGTATTCATCGGCCTCTTCTTCGGCCATGATATTATCCTTGCCGCCGTAAGTTGATTCCATCATTAGTGTTTCAATCCGCGGAAATTGAGTATTAGCCGGCTCTAATACGTTGGTGCGGGCATATTTCATATCTCCCGTGTAAGCAAAATTATGCAGTCCGTTGCCAATATTCAAATGCACAATGGAACTTCCCAGGATATGTCCGGCATTGTAAAAGGTTAATCTTACGTCTGGCGTGATGTCAGCCACTTCTTCATAATCCAAACAAATAGTATGCAGAACCATTTGTCTTACTTCATCACTGGTGTAGATCGGCTCCTTGCCCTCGCTGCGTTGTATTTTTATCATATCCAACTGCAACAAAGCCATTACATCTCTAGTGGGCGCGGTGCAGTAAACCGGGCCGCTATAACCATACTTAAACAGGTAAGGCACCAAGGCCGAATGGTCCAGATGCGAATGCGTTACCACGACAGCATCGATTTCACTTATGTTAAATTCCGGCGCGTCTAAAAAAGGATAAGATTCAGACCCTTCCTGCCCGGGATCAATGCCGCAGTCAATGACAATCCTGGATTCTGGAGTTTGAACCAAAAAGCAAGTCCGGCCCACCTGGCGTGATGCGCCCAAACAAGACAAGCGGATCCATTCATGCTTCTTTTCTCTGAGCCAGCCGTCATAAATTCTGTGTCCAGTTTTATCCAGAAATTTTTTTCTTTCTTCGGCGTTTTCATAAAGCACAGACCTGATGCTTTCAATTAATTTAGATCTGAGGGGTGGCATGCGCTTAATGATAGCAATCCAAAATGTCTTTTTGGCAATCTCTTTTAATAGTTCACCCTGTTTGCCAATTACTAATCCTGGTTTTTCTGCATGGATTATTACTTGCGATCTAGGCTGGTCAAAAATAAGTTCTTTTACGCCAGCCTCTTTTGGCACTATTTCCTTAATTATTTTTTCAGCAGCTTTGGTTTCCAAACATAATGATGGTTCAGGCCTAAGTTCAATCCGCTTCTTGAATTCCTTAACTGCTTCTCGGATAGTTCCCTTATTATCTAGAAAATAATCCTTGTCTTTAGTGTACAAAATAATGTTAGCTCCTTCAAAGGCGGCATCATCTATTTTGCCTTCAGGTAAAACTTTGGTAATCTCTTTTAAAATGTCTGCCATTTTTAAACTATAGTAAAACCCCTAAAAACATCCAGAATACCTTACCTTATAAGGTAGCTGTTAATTCTTTGTTCATCACGCGCTTGACACCTTCGCTGTTAACGACTACAATGCTGATTCCGTTTCCCGAAGCACTGTCGCGTTGTAAGGCGGCGTTAATGGTCTTAACGGCTAATTGCACTCCTTGCTCGGTGCTCATTTCTGGATTATAGCTAGTCTCTAAAACTCCATAAGCAAAAACACTTCCGGACCCGGAAGAAACATAATCTTTAATTTTGGTTACACTTCCATCTGGAAATAAATCATACAAATGAACTCCTGCTGAATCCCTACCGCCCAGCAAGAAATGGGCAATTCCCGGAAGCATGCTAGGCCTTCTGATGCTGGAATATTGCATTCCAGCAAATAAATTAGCTGCTTCTTTGGTGGTAGGACTCTTTCCCGTGCGCACTTCTTTCAACTTTAACTCAGCTTTGGCTAGTTTAGTTATCAACTGAGCATCAGAAACTGTGCCGGCCCAAGTTAAAGCTAAATCATCAGATAAAATTTGCACTTTTTCGGCTCTCTTGTCTACTATCATCGTTCCGGCCGTGGCTCGCATGTCAGCAGCTAATACCACTGCATTTTTGCAAACCATGCCCACAGTAGTAGTGCCAGTTTTTAATTGTTTATCCATATGATCACAAGAATCGGTTTTATCACCTAACACTCCACGGATATCGAAGTTCTTTATAAAGTTTTTGCATAAACTGTTTTTATAGGCATATTTTGTTATTAATCTTTGACTAGGGCTTTGATCTCATCATCAGATAATTTTCTGAATCGTTTAGACTTAGCATCAACATAAGCTGCGTCAACCCGCTCAAAATTAAATTCTTCTTTTAAATATTCTTTCATAGCGCTGACACCCAACTTCAAGCCATCTGGCACGCTAAGGCTGGGCTTATATTTTTTCTTTAAAATTTCATCAATCTCTGCTTCTCCTTCGCCAATGGCTGCAGCTCGGTACTGGAAATACAAACCGTAAGGCTCAGTTAAGTACAGTTTAATGGTGCCATCTTCTTCCACTCCTCCTACCAGCAAGGAAACGCCGAACGGCCGCAATCCAGCAGATTGAGTGCAGACTTGCTTTAGGTCACAAATTTCTTTAACAATGGAAAGTACGTCTATTTTTGAATCATAGGTAACAGCATGCTGTTGCGCCCGCAGTTGGGCGCGATCTACTAATACCCGAGCATCAGGAATTATCCCTGCGGCAGTAGCTGCAATATGGTCATCAATCTGAAACATTTTTTCAATGGCTTCCGGCACCATCAGCTTAGAAGTGATGCGCTTATCAGAAATTAAAACTACGCCATCCTTGCAAGCAATGCCCATGGCAGTAGATCCTTGCCTTACGGTTTTTTTGGCATATTCAACCTGTAATAGGCGCCCATCAGGAGAAAACATAGTGATAGATCTATCATAGCTCATCTTGTCAACTAATTGTTTCTGGTTTTGGCTCATGTAAATAACACCTCGAAATATACTTAGTTAAATACTTACCTTTTTAAGTGTTCCGGAAGTAATCACCGATTTAATTATTAATTCTATGCCATTAATATCTTTAAGTAATGATAAAGCTGACTTTATTTCATTAACAAAATTGTGGTTTACTTTTAAAATAAATCGGGCAGGGGTGTATCTTTCCCTTACTAGCAGAGGAGCAGCTCTAGATAAGCCCAGCACGCCAATAAAATCTTTAATAGCGCTCATTACCGCTGTTTCTATTTCTTGAACGGTAAATTTCTTGTCGGAAATAATATCAAAAGCAATGTAGCGCTGGTTTAATTTTAGTGAGGGTAATAATTTCATAGCTCTTAAGTGCGTTTTTGAAACAATCTTAGGATATAGGCCCGCATGGCTTTACTCGATGTATTCTTCATCAATCTCCGTAGGTTTGTCACTTTCCTCTGGTTCCTCTGGAGCAAAAACTGATGGATCGTTAGTTAAAATTTCCTGCGGTGGTGAAGATAGGTTTTTCAGAACTTCTATCTTGCCGAATTTTCCTGTAGATAACTGTTTTTCATCCCTGAATTCAGAACACCAGCCATTTTCCAAATGAATCTTGTCGCCTACATTTACTTTATCAATATCTTCATTCCAAAGAGTTAATTTCATTTCACCAGATTTATCCTTTACTTTGACAGTGCATACCCTGCCAGTTTTACCGAATTTTTCAAATGAACGCGGCTCTTCCTTACTTATCACATTAAGAATTAGGTCAATGTTTCCTTGATTAGACTTGATGTCTTTAATTTCCATGTTTTATTTGGGGAAGGCAGTATTATATATAATTTTCTGTTGGGTTTGTTCTTCTAACTTAATCCTTTTTTTCCAGCAAATTTCGGGCATGAACTAAGTGGGCGTAATATTTCTGCTGCATTGGCTCAGGCAGGCGGCGATAAATCTCGTGCATCTGCAAATAATTATCTTTCTGTTCCTGCAAACTGCCTTTGCCAATATTTTGAATTAGCAATTCCATCTTTTTGTCAGCTTTCATCTTTCTTTCTATTCTCTCTCGCAAGCCAGTAACTTGCGCGTAGAAATTCTGTTTGTGTCGTTCAGATAGCCGGCTATATATGTGGTAAATATCAGCATAAGATCTTTTTAGATTATCAATGGAATCGCCAGTGGTGGAGGAAGCAACGGCTGCTAACTTGCGCCGCAGCCGACTCGATACTGATAAAAACGAATCATATATAACAGTGATCATAGTAATAACTAATAAGATTATTCCGATAAGAGCAATTAGCCGCACAGCAGAGTTAGGAATAGTATAATACACCACCACCACTACTACCATTATAATTGGAACAACTATTAAAAATAAGGTAGAACTGTTTAACTTATTTTTGTTCATTGAAAATTTAAACAATCTTGTTCTATTTAAATTTTTATCTTAGATGGAGGCTGGGTAGAGCCTTAACCTGATTTATACCACGATTTTTGCGCTGTTTCATGCCCTTTATACAAGACTCGCGATTTAGAAGCTAACTCTAAAGTTAAAGAAGCTTTGCGAGCGGTTTCTTCCGTAAAAGAGTACTCGCCACTTTCTACTTTTTCTTCAATAGCTCCAGAAATGTATTCCATCTGCCGCTGTTCTACTGGATTCCAATATCCTTTGTCTTCGGCTTTTTGGACTAAGGCTTTAGCTTGGTCGTACAAGATCTGTACTGATTCTCGGCTTAGTTCTTTGGTGTATTCAGATTCACGAACAAATTGGGGGATTTTTTCTTTAGACAAGGCCTCTTCCAGGCTGTCTACCGCCTTGGCGGATTGATCTGGGTTTCGGATATCGGAATCATCACTCTGTGGATTAGATTTAAGCCCAAGCTGTTCCACCAGGCTTTTTTTTTCAGTTTTATCTTTAGCTTCTTCTAGAGAAGAGCTAGTTTTCTTAGCTGATTTTTTATTAATTACTGCTTCTTGGGCAGTACGGATTTCTTCTTTTGATTTAGACATATCTACCAGGTAACCATCTGGTGGGACTTTTTAAAATTATTGTAAGTATTCCAGCAGATGATTCTGGCGGCGGAAACCAGTTTGTCGCCTTTGTTTTTCAATTCTTGTTCCTGCCGCCAAGCTTCTCGGGATGAGAGAGCCTTTCGGCTGGCCTTAAGTTTGTCCTTAGGCGTGTAAAAATCGCCAAACAGAGTTTGCATCAGCCCTTTTTTAGGCTGTGCTTCTTCCGGTTCGGGCTGTTTCTTTCCTTCAGCTAAATCTTTAGCTTTTTGCAGATAACTGTCTAGTTCCGCTCCCAAGGATTCCATGGCTGTTTCTACTGATTTGGACACATCTCCCATCAAAGCAAACATTTCCTTATTTTTTAATTGTTTATAATTTTCTACCTCTTTGTCGCTCCAATTATACACACGCAGGTTAAATTGCATGCGGCCAACGTGAATAGCTCCGCGCTGGTATTCATTGTGAATTTTTAAATCGGGCCTAGTTCTGTACTGAAAGGTAGCTAGAATGCAACCACTGGTGCCGCCATCACCTACTGCAGCCCTTTGCCGAGCTAAGATTTCTACATCAATCATGCTGCCTTCAAATGCCGCTACCATGTCAGCCGTTTGCATGTTAGTGTGCTTTAATGTCAATTTGGAAACATGCCTTAAGTATGGCCTAACCCAAGTGATATACATTTTAATGATCTCAAAATGTTGCAGCAAATAGCTTAACATGAAGCGCTGTCGGCTGCGGTGTTCTGTAGCTGTCTGTTCCTTCCATTGCTTGAACTGGGTTAAGTGGCGCATTAACACTCTCAGAACATTTTGGTTGAAGTCTTTGCCTAAATTGTTAACGTGGGCTTCTAATTCTTCTTGTGTTTTAAAGGGCGGCGCGTCAAAAAATAAATCGGGCAGGGTTACAAACTCTAATTCTCGCGCCATGCCATAAACCGAAGCTGCGCTTTTGCCGCCGCCTTGCACTAAATCTACAAACATTCCTTTAAGCGTTATTTCATTGCCTCTTTCTCGCTGGTTGATTTCCTTGCTCAGTTCTTTTTCCGCTCCATCGTAGTACCTTAACCGTTCATCAATGATTCTTAATTCGCGAACCATCTGGAACAGTTCCTTGATCATCTTACCAGTGGTAGCTAAGTATTGGGAAATTTTATCTTGCTGGGCCCCTAGTTTTTGCTGTGACACGGCAAAGAAAGCCGAATTTTCCGAAGCGGCAAAGGAATCTTCCAGTTTTTCAATGATGGGAAAAGCGCCTTTTAAAGTATCCAAAATCCAGTAATATGGTTCTTCCAAACTTAAATCCTGGTTTTCTAGAAATAAGGTATAGGACTTTTTAGGAGCAGGAAAACCGGTTTTTTCAAAAACTTTAGGAATAATTTCAGTGACCTCTTCTTTGAACCCTAACTCGGTTAGTAATTTAGATCGATCCATGGGTTATTTATCACGCTTACCGTTAACGTTTTCTGTTAACTCCTGTAAAAGAAAAAGGCGTTAATAAGGTTTTCTGAAGTGTTAGGCTTTATTCTAAACTGTTTTTGTTTGCAAGTTAGCTTTTAGTTGTTAAAGTAGGTTGTCGAAATCACAACATAAAGTGCTGAAGTAAGAACTTCAAATCAATTCCTGAAATTTTTCCCATGTCAGCTGATGAACAGGTTTAGCATCTGGATACCTGTTCGGATCTTTATCACAAACGCTCACGATATTGGACATGTTAATAATTTCTCCGGCACCATAATCTCTTGCCAAAATAATAGCATCATAATCTGTTGACCCTCCTGGTTTCCATCCTGACGCAACAACTAACGCTTCTTTCAAGTCTTCAATATTCTTTTCGTAATTTTCAATAATTCTCGGATGGGCAACGTCCTGGAATATCGTAC
>CAZRCV010000028.1:0-12410 GCA_964598745.1 uncultured Methanosarcinales archaeon | reverse complement strand
TTAATTGTTGCCATTAGCCTTTTCGGTTAACTCTTAATCCTTTTGAACTCTGGCAAGAATCTTTATAAACCGACTAAATAATCACGCCTTATGGCTATACCTGCTCCGGAACGGTTGCGAATCAGAAAATTAGTGAAAGAGCTAAAAACTTACCGCGCTCCCCACACGGAATTTGTTAGTGTTTACATTCCTGCTGATTATGAATTAACTAAAATAACCCAACATTTAGCTGAAGAGCAAGGCACGGCTTCTAACATTAAGTCAGCCATCACTAGAAAGAATGTGCAGGGCGCTTTAGAAAGAATGATTCAGCACTTGCGTAATTTTCCCCGCACCCCGCCGCACGGGTTAGTTATCTTCTCTGGTAACATTGCAGCGGCAGAAGGAAAACAAGATTTTCGCGTATGGAGTATTGAGCCGCCATTACCATTAAATACCAGAATATACCGTTGTGATAAACTTTTTGTTACTGACATTCTAGAACAAATGACCATGGAGCATAATGTTTATGGGTTTGTTGTTTTAGATAAAAGGGATGCTATCTTAGCCTTGCTTCGTGGCAAAACTATTGTGCCGTTGCAAAAGACTCATTCTGAAGTGCCCGGGAAATTTAAGGCTGGAGGACAATCTGCTCAACGTTTCGCCCGCCTCAGGGAAGGAGCTCTAAAAGAACACTTCAAGAAAATTGCTGATTATATGAAAGAACAATTTTTGCCTTTGGGGACAAACCTTAAAGGAATTATTATCGGCGGTCCAGGAATTACAGTTAGCGATTTTCTTAATTATGATTACATTACTGGAGATTTAAAGCGCAAAATTATTGGAACTAAAGACCTATCCTACACTGAAGAGTTTGGGTTACAAGAACTGCTGGATAAATCAGAAGATTTGCTGGCTGGGGAGGAAGTCGCTCAAGAAAAGAAAATAATGAATCGTTTTTTTCAGGAACTGAGGGATAACCCTAAGAAAATCACCTATGGGGAACGGGAAACTCTTAAAGCATTAGAGATGAATGCTGTGGAACAACTGTTAATTTCCGAAGCGATTCCGGAAGAAAAGATCACTGAACTCAGCGACAAAGCCCAGGTTGGCGGTTCAGAGGTAAAGTTGGTTTCTACAGAAACGAGAGAAGGGCAGCAGTTACGAGATTTGGGGGGGATAGCCGCCATCTTGCGATTTGAAATAGATTAAGTTCAACCAAAAATTTTATAGCTAAAGCTGAACAGAATTAGAGCATGGATCTTATTGAAGAATCATTTAAACGATTATTTCCACAAAGAGAATTTTATTACCAAACGGAATTAAGTTATAACCGCAGGCTAGGAAATTTTAATGCTAATATTTCTATGTTTCATAATAAGATAAAAATTAAGCTAAATTTACAGTGGAGAGGTATTGACAATGAAATAAAAATTGGCCTTATTCAATGTTTGTTACTCAGAATCCTAAGAAATAAATCGGGGCATGATACATTAAATATTGAACTTTACAATCATTTTATTAAACAGATTCCGCTTATGACTCCAAAAGTTAAAAATGATCCTCTGTTGGAAGCTTCTTTTGAGAGGGTCAACCAGCAATTTTTACAAGGTTTGTTAGAAAAACCTAATTTGCAATGGGGGCGACTAGCCTTTCGTAAGTTAGCCCATTATAATTTTCATGATGATTCTATAACCATCTCCTTAATTTTTCAGGATGCACCATCGCAGGTGTTGGATTATATTATGTACCATGAATTATTGCATAAACACCTTAAATTCAAGCATAAAAATGGCCGTAGTTACTTCCATAGCTATGAATTTAAAAATGCCGAAGCACAATATCCACTGCAAAAAGAAGTAGAAATAGAAATGAAACAAATTATCCAAAGCAAATTAAGAATGCAGAAACAAGGGAGGCATGGTTTTTAGGCTAAGCCCTAGTTCATTTAGATAATTGTAAAATTTAGCTTTTTAGCATAAAACAACCCTTTACATTAGAAATCTTTAAAAATATTCACCTATTTTAATTTATTTATCAAGTGGTTTAGTTATGTCAGAAACAAAGTTAGTTAGTGTGGGAACCCTTAAAAAGGGAGATACAATTATTGTTGATGGTGCTCCTTGCAAAATTGTCGACACGGCTACCTCTCGTCCCGGAAAGCATGGGCACGCAAAAGTTAACTTAATGGCTGTTGGCATCTTGGATGGTAAAAAACGGCAAATGGTTCTGCCTGGGCATGACAAGGTAGAAGCTCCTATTATTGAAAAGAAAACGGCTCAGATACTTTCGATTGCTGGGAATACGGCTAGTGTTATGGACATGGAAACTTATGAAACCTTTGAGATGGAAGTTCCAGAGGAATTAAAAGGGGAAGTTGCTGAAGGAAAGGAAGTGTTGTATTGGACAATTTTAGGTGTCAAGGTAATAAAACAAGTGAAGTAATATGGTAAAATTTGAGGAAGCCACGGCTAGATTGATTCGAGGAATTTTTGTTTGTCGTAATTGTAAATCCAAAATTCGTGCTTCCAGTTTAAAAGTTAGTCAAGGAAAAGTGAAATGCCGTAATTGTAAGTCACCTAAATTAAGACCTAAGCGTAAGAAATAAGCGTTAATTACTACTATTTAGACTTAATTCTATTTAAGTTAGGTTATAATCCTATCTCATTAGTGAGAATGTTTAGATTACCGAAATTAGGCAGAAATCTTTATAAAGTGCCTAAATGTTATCTGTTTTGGTAGTGGTAACAGGAAGCTTACGCAGGCTTTACAGTTTGTGAGGAAAGTCCGCCCACCTTTAACAAGCCACTCTTCATAACAAAGAGAAGGAGAAATCCTTAGCTCTGGCTCAGAAACGGCACGTCCTGCAGAAAGGAATGATAAGTTCACAAAAAGAATGCCTAAAAACGGTTTTTTTTGCTGATGGCGAAGCTTCTTGTGAAAGAAGCGAGTTAACCCTTAGACGTCTCTGCAGGGAACGATGAAACGGCGAATCTTGGCTGGTGCAAGTCGGTTACGACGCTTAGTTGAATGCTTCCACAGATGGTCTGATTACAGCATCTTACAGAAGGCGGCTTATGTTACCCTACCCTTTCGTTCCAAAATGTTACAAATAATACCACCAACCTCGGGAGAAGTTTTGCAGTGGCTAGTTCACACTGCAACTCATGCTTATCACATTGAGTATTATTTGCAAACTCTAGGTGTTGGTTTAGAAGATCCTGACAGGCCGCATGATATTGTTCATCTTGGTAATAAATTAGAATGGGGGGCAGTTAAGGGATTAGCATTACAATTTAGAAAAAATGGTTGCTTTGATCATAGAAATCAAATTTTAGATTCACGAGCTTATCATCGTCAGCAAAGCCATCATCAAAGGTGGAATGAACCGAATACTGCAGCTACAGGAGATAACTTGAAATTAGGGGCAGTAGATGCAATTTGTTCTTTAGTAGAGCCGCGTGAATACCAAGGAGGCCCTCATAATTTTACTCAAATCGAGAGTATCGCAAAAGAATCTAAACAGCATCAAAAAGAGGGGTTGAGTTGGGCCATAAGGGAGATGAGAAAAATAGATTCTCCGGACATAGCACATATCACTAAACTTGGTGAAATTCCTCGAAGAGGAATTTTCCCACAAACCTATGATACCATTATTGGTAGAGTTAGGGAGGCATTAGGTGAGCTTAAAAATACACAAGGCTATAAGTTTCCTGATTTTAACACTTTATAAAATAAACAAATTTAAATAATTTAATTTCCTACATTCTAAAGGTTGTTTTCAAGATCAAAAAGAGGTAAGGATGAAATTTATTGCCTGGTTTAAAGAACTTAATAAGAATTCTATTCCTATTGCTGGCGGTAAAGGAGCTAATTTAGGAGAAATGTACAACCTTGGTTTGCCGGTTCCGCCAGGCTTTTGTATTAGCGCTCAAACGTATCACCAATTTATTGTAGATACGGGAATATCTAAGCAGATTTTTGACTTGTTAAAGAACTTAAATGTAGATGATACTTCCAAATTGCAGAAGACAGCTGATAAGATTCAAGATTTAATTATTTCCACACCTATACCTGTGGAGATAGCCGAATCGATACAGCATGCTTATGAAGCTCTAGGCTCTGACGTTAGGAAAGCTTCAGATTTAGTTGATGGTAAAGAGGCCTTTGTGGCAGTAAGAAGTTCAGCCACAGCCGAGGATCTGCCAGAAGCTAGTTTTGCTGGTCAACAAGCTACTTTTTTGAACGTGAAAGGTAAAACTGCAGTGGTTGAAGCTGTGCTTAAATGTTGGGCCTCGCTCTTCACCGCTCGGGCTATTTATTATCGACAGAAGAACAATTTTGCCCACGAAAAAGTTTTGATTTCGGCAGTAGTGCAGAAGATGGTCAATTCAGAACAATCTGGGGTAATGTTTACTGTTAACCCAGCTACCAATAATTCGGAGGAAATGGTTATTGAAGCTATTTACGGACTAGGGGAGTATATTGTTAGCGGAACTGTTAATCCAAACTTGTACCTCATAAACAAAAAAACAAGGGAAATTAAGAAAGTGGAAGTTAAAAAGCAAGAAATAGGGCTATTCCGCGATAATAAAGGTAAAAATGTTGAGTTGAAAATTCCAACTTTTCAGCAAAATCAGCGCGTACTACCAGACACACTGGTTAAAGAACTGGCTCGTTACGGGAAAAAAATCGAAGACCACTATGGTCAGCCACAAGACATTGAGTGGGCGGTAGAACGAGGGCAAATTTTTATAGTTCAATCTCGGGCTGTAACAACTTTAAAGAGAGCAGTTACTCAATCACAGTTATTAACTAAAGAAAGGGGGATGATTATTCTTCGTGGTGAAACTGCCGCTTCTGGGGTATATACTGGCCCTGTTAGAGTGATCAGGGATCCAGCAGAATTAAATAAAATGGTTAAAGGCGACATTTTAGTCGCTAAAATGACCACCCCTGATTGGGTACCAGCCATGCAAAAAGCAGGTGCAATTATAACTGATGAAGGTGGAATGACTTGCCATGCAGCTATAGTTAGTAGAGAAATGGGTACGCCTTGCGTGGTGGGAACGGAGTATGCAACCTCAATCCTGCACGATGGGCAAATAGTTACTATCGATGCCGCGCAGGGAGTAATCTATGAAGGAAAGGTAGTTATTGACAACCATCAGAAAAGAATCTCTACAAAAACAGTTAAGACTAAAACTAAAATTAAAGTTATTTTAGACTTGCCTGATATTGCTAGTAAAGCTGCTGCCACTGGTGCTGATGGTGTCGGTTTAGTTAGGCTGGAAGTAATGATCGCTAATGGAGGCATTCATCCGGCAGAATACATCCGACAGGGAAAACAGCAAGCTTATGTTCGGCTGTTAAAAGAGGGCATTAGCAAAATATCTAAAGCTTTCAAGGGAAAACCAGTTTGGGTGCGCTGTTCAGATATGCGGTCTGATGAATACAGGGGTTTGCAAGGGGGTAATCTTGAACCACAGGAAACAGATCCTATGATTGGCTGGCATGGCATTCGCCGCTTGTTAGACCAAGATCAAATTTTGAGATCAGAATTTATAGCTATCCGGGAATTACACTATGAAGGTTACAAGAATGTAGGCGTGATGTTACCATTTGTTATTAAAGTAGAAGAATTGCAGCAAGCCAAAAAGATAATGCGCGATGTTGGTTTGGAACCTTGTCAAGCCCTTCCTTTTGGTGTGATGATCGAAACTCCTGCAGCTTGCTGGATTATTGAGGACCTGTGTAAGGAAGGAATTAGTTTTGTTTCCTTTGGCACCAACGATCTGACGCAGTTAACTTTAGGAGTAGACAGAAATAACCAGCGCCTGGCTCCATTGTTTAATGAGCTGCATCCAGCAGTATTGGGGGAGATAGCTAAGGTGATTAAAGTATGTAAAAACTTTAACGTAGAAACTTCTATTTGCGGGCAAGCTGGCAGTAAACCAGAAATGGCTAGATTTCTAGTGCATCAAGGTATAAACAGCATTAGTGCTAATAGCGATGCTATCGACACCATCCGGCAGGTGGTGGCTGATGCCGAGAAAAAATTAAAATAGAGCTTTAAATAGCCATGAAACGGTTGTTTATAGGAATTCCTATCTCTGAAGAAGTTAAAGATAGAATAAAACCATTATATAATGAGTTAATTGAATCCAATGCTGATTTAAGGCTGGTGAAGGAAGAAAACTTTCATTTTACCTTAAAATTTTTGGGTAATGTCCTAGAAAAGGAAATTCCTAAGATCGAAGAAAGTATTAGAAAAGGATTGTCAAGACAGGGCCCATTTAATATTTCTCTAAAAGGAACTGGTCGTTTTCCTAACAATGGCCCAATTCATACTATTTGGCTAGGTGTAGTTGGTCAGGAACTAAACTTATTGATTAAGAGGATTAGTTTAGGTTTGAAAATTTTTTGGAAAGAAAAGAAAGAGGATATTCCCCATCTTACCCTCACGCGAGTAAAATCGGACAAAAGTAAAAAACAACTACAGAAAATTATTCAAAAATATTCTGCTATTGATTTTGGTACGGTGAAAGTATGGAAAGTAATATTATATGAAAGTGAATTAAGGAAAGAAGGGCCAGCTTATAAAATGGTTAAAGAGTTTGGGTTAAGCTAAATCTACTGTTTATCTTAATGGTATTCGGGTAAACTTTTTGCATTCCCAGCAATAGATGATTACCTTGCCGCTACGAATCCTAGTTCTGGAATTTATGCCAGGCTGTAAATAACTGTAACAATGTTTGCAGAACTTTCTTTTATAATAACCAGGCATTTTTAGTTTGACTTTCATAGCAATTTTTCTAGCCAAGGCTACATAACGGTTGGACCATAATTTGTTTTTTGAGAAAACTAGTTCAGCCTCATGGAACAACTGCTTAATTCTCTGCTGGGCAATAATTTTCTGTTGTGGTTTAGATAGGAGTGGTTTTGACATTCAGTTTTTGTTAAATGATTAATTTTTATTATAAGAAAGATATACTTCTTACTATTTTAAATTAATCAAATAGCTGCTTATTTTCTTCTAAGAATATTTTTAAAGATAATTTATAAATAAACTTATTGGCGCGATTAGTATGTCCGAAATATTTCGTTTTGATGTAGAAAGAGCTTTTGCCAAAATAGACCAAGATAGAAATATTATGGTTAATTTGTGTTATCCTAATAATCCACGAGTAAAGACCAGCAGAGCTACGGGCAATCCCGCTTTAGGCATTAATGTTTTTAATCAGTTACTTAGTTCCGGAGAGGCAGACTTAGGTAACTCTACTGCACCATTTATTCCGCCTTCTGCAGGTTCAGTTTATTTGCTGAAAGATGACTGCATCATCGTTCATCGGCGTGACCTTGGAGCCAGAGTTAACAAATTATACCATTCTATTAGTGCTGGATTTCCAGCAAATTTGGCAGAAGTTTCTAGTGAGCAAGGAATCAGAGCTATGGCTCTTAGAGAAAGCGCAGAAGAATGTTTACTAGTAACAAAAGATGACCCTCCTTGGCTGATAGTGCCTTCTGATTCCAGAGAGGTTACATTAGAATCTGCACGAAAAATGGGCCTTGATTTAAAACAAAGAGAAGTTAATGCAGAGGCCATGCCCGGAACTGATTCCTTGGAAGTAATGTCTAATGCTGGCCAACATCTTTTTAAGATGAAAGCAATATTAGATTTTGCTTACAGCCCAACCACTTGTTTCAATGTACTATATGTTAGAAAATTATCTGTTTCTTCAGAGGAAATAGTTCCTATCGATGCCGAAGGAATTTTAGAAAATGATCGCCTGCGTCGTTTTAACCGTGAATCATATCGTTTAAAGATCCCCGATCTTCACAAACTTAAGTTAGGTGATGTTTTAACTTCTCCAAGTGTATATAAGGCTGAGATTATCCCAGAAGGCAAACCAGTTGTAGAAGTACCTGGTTATTCTACACCTTACCAAGGCCCAGATGGTCTTGTAGTTAAAGATCCGCATATTTTTGCTCCCGACTGTATGTTGACTCGTATTCTTGATGCGTTAAGTGTGGAAGGCTACATCGGAAAATGGATGAAAATAGCGCTATGGAGAGAGGAAACAAAGTTGCGCAATGAAAGTTTACTTGGTGAAGCAGCACAAAGCAGACTGCAACAAATAATGGGTAATTAAAGTACTTAACGGGATAAAAACACATATAAACCTTTTTTGTTTTTTATTAAATATGAGGGGGCGACCGGCAAAGAGCATTATTCGGCAAAATATCCTAGAGATCCTATTCTATTTAAAAAAAGGTTATGGTTACCAGATTTCTAAAATTTATAATGAAGTCTTTCCTCCTGTCACGCAACGCAGTATTTATTACCATCTGCGCCAGGGAATAAAAACAAAAGAAATTGCAGTTCAGGCCGTTAAACAGGAAAGTGGTGAATTCTCTTGGGGTAAACTAGTGGAAAAAACGTATTATTGTTTAGGCACTACTGGTTCTCCTAAAGGTAATCTAAAAATCAAGGAATTCTTGTCTCGCTTTAACCAAAAGTGATATTTCATTAAAGGTTTATTTGTTAGAAGTAACTTATTTAGAAAGTATTGCAAAAATTATTTAAATCAGGATTATTGACTCTCCTTATGGTTTCTTCCTTTGAAGCTAAGTTAGTTAGCAAAAAATGGCTTACTGGTGATGTAATACTGTTATCATTTGATACACCAGGCGATTTTTCATTTAAAGCTGGACAATTTGTAAGTATTATTCTTAAAAGCGGTGAAGTGCAAAAAGCGCGGCCTTATTCTATTTTAAATCCGCCTTCTAAAAGGGGAAAGTTAGATTTATGCATTAAAATTGTTGAAGATGGATTTGCTTCTGTGATTTTTAAGCAAATGAAATTAGGCGATACTGTCATGGCCAAAGGGCCATTAGGTCACTTTTTATTTGATGACGTGACTAAAAATGATCATTGGTTTGTTGGTGGCGGCACAGGTATTGCTCCATTATACTCTATGGTTAAAGAATTTCTTTCTAAAAATCCATCCAAGCAATTTTGTTTAATTGTTGGTTACAAGACAAGTAAGGATTTGTTATTTCATGAAGAGCTATTAACGTTACGTTCTAAATATGAAAATTTTAAATACATTCCTGTCCTAAGTAGAGATACTTGGAATGGGAAAGTCGGCCATGTCCAAGATCATCTTGGCGCGGATCTGCAAAACAAAACTTTTTATATTTGTGGGTTAAAAGAGTTAGTTATGGAAACCAAAGAACTGCTTCTAAATTATGGCGTCAAGCCAGAAAATATTAGATTTGAGCGCTATACTTAACCTAGAAGATTATTGGTGCTTTGGGCATAAAAAAAAGGGTGACAACCATGAAAATTACTCTTTCATCGACATTGGAAGGAAAAAGCGATATTAAAGTAGTTGGCTTATTCGAAAATGAAAAACCTGAAGAGAAACAATTAGTAGGAGAGTTGGCCGAGGCGAATAAATGTGGTTTATTTTCTGCAAAGTTTGGGGAGCTATATAGTTTTAAAATACCTTCTGGGAAAGTGATTTTTGCCGGTTTGGGCAAGAAAAGTGAATTAGATTTAGATAAAGTGAGGAGGATCTTTGGCAAATCAGTAAGCCAGGCTCGCTGTTTACAAGCATTATCATTGGAAACTAATTTAGCTTCGCTTATTGCCTCTACAGGTTTGTTTGAGGAAGAAAAATTGGGCTTAGCTGTGGCTGAAGGGTTGTTATTAAGCAACTATGATTTTAATAAGTATTTATCTAAAGACAAGCTAGAAAAAAGGAAACTATTGGAAAATGCAGTTTTGCAATGGAAACTTAAAGATCATTCTTTCGAAGAAGGCTTAAAGAAAGGGCGTATCTTAGCTGAAGCCACCAATTATGTTAAAGATTTGGTAAATGAATCTGCTAGCGTGGTTACTTCTGAATATCTAGAAAAAGTAGCTTGCAAGGTTGCTGCAGGCAATAATAAAATAAAAATTACAGTTCTAAATAAACCACAACTAGAAAAGTTGGGCATGGAGGCTTTGCTTGGCGTTAATGCCGGAAGTAAAAATCCACCTAAATTAATTCTTGTGGAATATCATGGCAGCGAGGGTAGGCCTATAGCTTTTGTTGGCAAAGGAATAACCTTTGACAGTGGCGGATATAACTTGAAACCGACAAAATATATTGAAGACATGAAGACAGACATGGCTGGAGCTGTTGCAGCTTTAATTGCGGTTAAAGCCGCTGCGGATTTAGGCATCAAGAAACATTTACTTGCCGTGATGGGCTTATGCGAAAATATGGTAAGCAGTAGGGCTCAACATCCAGGAGATATTGTGAGGGCTTATAATGGCAAAACTATTGAGATTGGCAATACTGATGCCGAAGGCCGTTTGGTATTAGCTGATGCCTTATCTTACACTGAGGCAAAGTATAAGCCAGAAATAATGATTGATCTAGCTACCTTAACTGGGGCTTGTGTGGTTGCTTTGGGATATTATGCCGCTGGCGCGATTAGCAAAGATGAGAAACTACTTCAGGAATTGCAGCAGGCTGGTAATGAAAGTGGTGATCGAATCTGGCCTTTGCCATTTTATGAAGAGTATCAAGATTGGATGGATGGAACCATTACCGACTTGAACAATATTTCTCTCAAAGGTAAGGGTTACGAAGCCGGTTCGATTACCGCAGGGGTGTTTTTATCTAAATTTGTGGATACAGAAAAAACCAAGTGGGTTCATTTAGATATTGCTGGTTCAGCTTACTGGGCTGTCAATGGCGACTATGTGCAGAAAGGAGCTACCGGTTCCGGAGTGAGAATGTTAGTGTACTGGTTATTGGCTAATCAATAGGTTATGAGAAATATCTCTCAAAATTTTTAAATTAAGGGATGATAATCTATCTTAAAATGAATAATGTAGTAATCCTAGGTACGGGGGTGGCTGGTTGCACTGCAGCGATTTATGCGGCAAGAGCTAATCTTTATCCGCTAATTATTTCCGGGCCGGAAGATGGCGGCCAATTAACTTTAACCACCGATGTAGAAAATTTTCCTGGATTTCCACAAGGAATACAAGGCCCAGAACTAATTAACTTATGTCGACAGCAAGCCGAAAAATTTGGAACCAAGTTTGAAACTGGCATTGTGACTGAGTTTGATACTTTAGATGATGGTTATAAATTAACGCTAGATTCAGGAAAAAAAATAAAAACTAAATCTTTGATCATTGCTACCGGGGCTTCAGCTAAATGGTTAGGGTTAGAATCAGAACAAAAATATAAAGGAAAGGGTGTTACGACTTGTGCCATTTGCGATGGTGCCTTCTTTAAAGGTAAAGAAGTGGCGGTTATTGGCGGCGGCGACTCGGCCATGGAAGAAGCATTGTTTTTAACCAAATTTGCCACCAAAGTTACTATCATCCATAGGAAGAGTACTTTCAAAGCTTCCAAGATTATGCAAGAAAGAGTTCTAAAACATGAAAAAATTAAAATAATATGGAATTCTGAAGTAATCGAAATCTTAGGTAATGGAAAGAAAGTAACTGGAGTTAAATTAAAAAATAACCAACAAAAAATAACCGAGTTCAATTGTGATGGTGTTTTCTTAGCTATTGGTCATGTTCCTAACACGGGTATTTTTACAGAAAAATTAAATTTAGACGAAAAAGGTTACGTTAAAACCGATAAATTTACCCATACTAACTTAGCGGGAGTATTTGCAGCAGGTGATGTGCAGGATACACGCTACCGCCAAGCCATAACTGCTGCAGGATCGGGGTGCATGGCGGCAATGGAGGCTGAGAGATACTTAAGTGAAATTGCAAGATAAGTTTGTGGTTAATCTTAAGTCTTAACCTTAGTTATTATAAACAATAACAAACTTAAAACCATGCTGAGGATGATAGAACTAGTTAAAGGAAAGTATAACTTAAAATGTTTGTTTTCTGCTTTGAAATCACCGGGTAGGTTGCCAAGGGGCATAAATTTTCCTAAAATGTTCCAAACTAAACCCAGTAATAGTAAACTTAATCCTGCTATTATTAAAACAGTATTAATTTGCATAATCAGTAAAATTTAGGTGAATTTTTAAATGTACTTGTCTCTTTTAGCCCAACAAGCTCCTCCAAAAATTTAAATATTCATTTGCCAGTTATTATTTTCATGAAACCATGGCTTCATAAAATAGAAATAGTTGTAGATAAAGCCATTCCTCTCCTATTAATTATCCTCCTAGCGTTGATTGTCAGTGAATTCTGGTTTCATAACTTTGCTGAGAAATACCGTGGTATTATCGATGGCATAGACTCGTTTATTGTATTAGTATTTGTACTAGATTTAATCTTTAAATACTTAAGAATTAGAAATTTTCCCAAATTTCTGAGGGCTAGTTGGCTGGATATTCTGGCAATATTTCCCTTTTTCCTAATCTTCCGCGTATTGGAAGGACTAGTCGGGGTA
>CAZRCV010000027.1:0-12504 GCA_964598745.1 uncultured Methanosarcinales archaeon | reverse complement strand
CTCATGATATTAAGGTAACTGATGTTTTAGATCTTGAAGTTAGCAAGTGAAGTTTGAAAAATTAAAGCACTCTCTGCCGAGTTAAAAAACTGGATAACTTATTGTAGATTAATATAAACCATTAAATAATAAAACAATTATTAAGGATCCATTGTTAGGCACCTTAAACAATTACTATTTCGCCTTCAACTTCAAATCAAGAACTAAATCTTCCATCTTGCGCAGTTCATATTTAACGGCATCGACTTTTCTCCTGATTTCGTTATCCCTAAAATCAAACTTTAACAATTCGCCATAAACCATATCAACAATATCTCTAATCTTAACTACTTTTTCCACTTCCCCCTTGCCAGCCAAAAATACAGCTTTACGCGTTAATTCCCCGGGAACGTCAGCTAAGCCAAGCACGAAGTATTCAGCTGGAACATCCAGGTCAACTAATTTTCCCGTCTTGACAAAATGAGAATACAAAATAGCTTCTACAAATTCCTGCACGGCAATTTTATAGCTCCCCTCTGATAACATCCGTGAACTATGTTCAGCAATGATGTTCAAGGCTTTCATCTCCAGTTCCATTTGTTTAAGCAAGTCCTCAGCTTTATCGCCACGATGCACGGCATAAATTACCTGTTTGCTTAATTTTAGCACATCACGGCTTTTTTTAATTAATTTCTCTCTTTCCTCATCGTACTGTTGAATTTCCATCTGTAATTTTTTAAAATTAGTCATATAGAAGCCAATAATCAAGCGTTATTTATAACTCTTTCTTAGAAACCAGTCAAATGCCTTATTCATTATAAAATTCTAGTTCTGTTGTTCTCTCGTTGACATAAACTACCATTTCAGGGTGTTCTTTTAGATAACGTTCTCTGACTTCAGAAGGCATTCCACTCAACGTTCCTTTTCCAGATAATCCCACTTGTGGTGTTTTAATGCTGTAATCCTCAGCAGAGAATGACTTTCCACTGGTTGCTAATTCCTGCCATTTATGGAAGTCAATCCAAGTATGCCACTTGCCATCCTTTTTATAACTTTTTTTAGCCAGCATTACTACCCTAGATGGAATATGTTCTGAAACAATTTCATACTCAGGCAAATATGGAACTAACTGTTTAGCCAAGGCTACTATTTCCTCATGCAGAGGCATATTTTCTTTAGTTAATCTCCTTCGCGATGGCCCAACATGCATGTAAGCTTTAACTTCGATAAAATCAGGATCGCCTTTCATAATCATTTCGGCATACTTATCTAACATTACATCGTTGATGCCCTTAACAATGGTTAGGCGGACACAGGTGCGTTCTTTTTTTTGCGCTAGATATTCCAAGCTGAGATTTAAGCGCTGCCAAAAATCAGCAAATAACGGTTTGTCCACTTCCTTTAACATATTAACTTCTGGCGCATCTAATGATACATATAATTGCGTTACCGGATTAAGTTGTTTAATTTGTTCTGGATACTGCGCATTGGTAACTAAAAAAGTAGAAATGCCCTCCCGGTTGAAGCGCTCAATTAACTGGTTAATCTTGGGATAAATAATTGGTTCACCCGTCAAGGATAAAGCCACATGCTTAACGGTTTTAGATTTTTCATAAGCTATTTTATTAGCTTCTTCATTTCCTCCAAATCCCACTAACAATTTATGGTGAGCCTCGATACTTCCTGCAAAAATTTGTTGTGGATCATCAACTTCCCATTTCCACTCCTTGCTCACGGGAGCTTTGTATCCCCTCCAGCAAAAAGTGCAGCGGTTGGCGCAGCTGATGGAAGTAGTCATCTGCATACATTGGTTGCTCATAATGCCGTAAAACTTTAGTTTATAGCAGCCGCCTTTGCCACGAATCATGGTTTTAGTCCAGCCACAGGTTTTTACAGCGCTATGGCTGCCCACGATGCGATATTGCTGCTTTTCTAGTTCGGCCTTAGATTCTGGAGTGAGCATAACTAAGCCAAAGAAGCATCTTATTTAAAAATGTTTATCAATTACTCTTAATTATTATAATGCACTAACAATCTTCATCAACTCTGCTGCTAATTTATGAGCATCGTGGCGGATAAAGGCTCGGGTGCTGGCAAGAACATCACTTTTTTGAAATTCTGTTCTATCACTTTCTAATAAATTAGTGGCAATGACACGGGAATCATTTCCTAGATCATTTTCAATAATTTCTGCTTCGTCAGCATATGCCTCTAATAATTCTTTAGGAGGTATTCCATTATTAATGATAATATAATCAAAAATGTCTTTGCCTATAAAACGTTGTACTTCACCTAAATAATGAGAGGCTTTAAAGGCAGGCGTTTGTATTTTCTTGTTCATAATATTTACAACTAATACCTTTTTTGCCCTGGCCTCCTGTAATGCCTTTCCTACACCATCCACTAACAGATTTGGAATAAGGCTGGTATATAATCCTCCTGGCCCGAAGACAATAAGGTCAGCAGCCATTATTTCATCTAAAGCATGAGTATGGCCATTTGGAGATGGTTCTAAGTAAATAGTTCGATAATTCAACAACGACTCTTTAGCCAGAAGAATTTCCCGTTCCCCATACAGCTGTTGGCCATTTTTAAGCACCATATGAAGACGAACCTGGTTTATAGTAACTGGAAGAACCTTGCCTTTAATGGACAGAATTTTTCCTGCTTCTTCGATAGATTTTTCAAAACTTCCCGTCACTTTTTCTAGCGCGGATAACAAGAGATTACCAAAACTATGTCCTTCTAAACCTCCCGTTTCAAAACGATAATTCATAAGGTCTCGCATTAAATTACTGGAATCAGAAAGAGCCACCAAACACTGGCGAACATCGCCCGGCGGCAGAACCCCTAATTCATCCCTAAGAATTCCCGTGCTCCCACCATCATCAGCCATAGAAACAACAGCAGAAAGTTCCACACCATATTTTTTTAAGCCGCTAAGAACGGTAAAGCTGCCTGTTCCTCCACCGATGACCACAACTTTCTTCATGACCCTGCCTTTGAAAATATCTTGCTTAAAATTATTTAAACTTAAGGAGAAGGCATTTAAAGATTGCGAAATAAAGGTAGAGATTTGTGCTTAAAAATGTTAACAGAATCATTAGCCAAAAGATATGTTATTGAAAATACGAGATCTCCCAGATTGCATCATATTTTTGATAAAGATGCCAAAGATAGTTTATTTTGATCTTTTGTATGTTGACTTATTCTTGACGCAAGGCTTCCACCGGTTTTACTTTCCAAGCCCTCCAAGCTGGCCACAATCCAGATACTGCTCCCATAACTACAGAGAAAACTAAACTGCCAATGATTAAGTATGGTGGGGTAACTGTTCTTAACAAAGTTGTTCCTAGTTGCTGTAACGCTATATGTTCAATTATCTTGTCGATGGTTATTCCCATGCCTACAGCGATAATTCCACCTGCCAAACCTAACAATCCAGATTCTACTAGAAAAATCATCAACAAATCTTTCTTGCCAGCGCCAATTGCTTTCATTAAGCCAATTTCTTTAGTGCGTTCCAACACAGAGGTATACATAGTGTTAGCTATGCCAATTCCACCAATAACTAAAGAAATTCCAGCGATTCCCAATAAGAAAGCCGTGATAATATTTAACACTGTTTTAAAACTATTTAACAATTCTTCCGGAGTCAAGATAACAAAATCTGGTGAATTTTTATTACTATGCCTGAATTTCCTTAATTCTTCTTCTACTAAGTTAGCAACTGTTGAAATAGCCTCGCCTGTTTTGATTTGTACTACTACCACGTCTATTCTGTTAGGAATATTAAACAACGGACGAAATTCTTCGTAAGGTAGATAAATTAAGCGATCATCCACGGGATTGCCAAGTGGTTTGAGAATTCCTTTTACTTTAAAGGATTGTTGGTCATTGATTAACAGCCTATTACCAACTTGTATTTCCCTTCCCAAAAAATTATTTTGGCTGTACTGGCTGCCAATCATTGCCACACCAGAATCACCTTTTTCTAACAATCGGCCTTGTTCAGCTTTATAGGCCCAAGCTTCAATAAATAAAGGTGAAGTATCCAAATCAATGCCCATTACTTGGACATAACGTATCTCCCCAGAGAATTCTATTTTAGCTGAAGCCATCGTCCACGGCGCTACTTCTTTTACCCCAGTTACTTTACGAATTACTTCCACATCTTGTTCTGTAAATTCCACTACTCCGCTGGTTCCTGGGCCGCCTAATTGCCCTAATGGTTGCACGAAAAATTTATCTGTCCCCAATAATCTAAATTGTTCCATTACTGCTGCCTGCAATCCTAAAGACACACTGATTAAAATGAAGATAGCTGAGATAGAAATAACTATTCCCAACAACGTTAGGAATGAACGAATTTTTCTGGCATAGAGATTCTGGAGAGCTAATTTTAGATATTCCCATTTCATTTTCTTAATGCCTCTACTGGATGAAGCCTAGAAGCTTGGATAGCTGGTATAATGCCAGAAACTATTCCCACAATCAAGGAAAAAGCTATGGCTAAGAATAACAGTGGCCAAGAGACTTTAATAGTAAAGACAAATCCCCCTAAAGCCCGAGTAGCCACGGCAGTAACTAGCCAAGCTAAGGATAAGCCGATAACTGTTCCCACTATCCCTCCAACCAAACCTAATAACCCCGATTCTACTAGAAAAATAAACAGTATCTTTTTACTGTTAGCGCCAATTGATTTCATCACGCCAATTTCTTTGGTGCGTTCCAACACCGAGGTATACATAGTGTTGGCTATGCCTATTCCACCTATTACTAAGGATAAGGCCGCAATGCTAGAAACAATGATATTTATAATAGTTAGAATGGTATTAACTGCAGAAAGGCTTTGTTCGGGAGTTTGAATGGAAAAATCTTCTTCACCCAGATCTTGACGCCGATCCCTGCGAAATTTATGGCGTAATATTTCTGCCGTTGATTCTAATTGTTTTGCTTCAGTTACTTGCACTACGATTAGATCAATTTCATCCTGCAGATTCAGTAAATTAATTAAATCGTTCTCTGGCATCAAAATAACATCGTTTAGAATAAAGCTGCTGCTTTTTTTCAAGATTCCTGCTACTTTAAAGGGCTTGCCGTTAATTAATACTGATTTGCCAACCCTAATTAATTTACCAAATTTATCATCATCTAAAAAATTATTCCCTAATACTACTTTACCTTCAGCTGTTTCATCAATTAGTTTTCCTTGTTGCGCTTCTGCATTAAAAAAATCATATACTAAGTTTAATCCTGCTGCGGTGGTTGGCAATGAACTAATTATTTCAAAACTTCGATGATCATTGAATTCCACCGACACTGAACGAATATATCTTTTAATCACTAAATCAATTTCGGGAGTGTTTTCAATTAACCTGAGATCATGAGCGGTAAGTTTTTTCACTACTGTTGAACCTGGCGGGCCAAATCCTGTGCCTACATTTTCTACTACCAATTTATCCGCATCCAGCGTGCTAAATTGGCCTGTAATGGCTTGTTGTAAAGCCGAACCTAAAGAGATCAACGATACCACCGCAGCAACGCCTAGGAAAATCCCAAGCAAGGTCAGCCCAGAGCGAATTCCTCTCCGTTTAACGTTGTTAACTGCCAGAAAAAAATCATCTTGAATCATAGTTATCTGCATCTGCCCTTAAATTAATTAAATTAATTTACCGGCTGGCGAAGGCTGCGTTTTAATCTCCGGTTTTTCTTAACTTTTCTTGCTACAACAATGCCGATTACTATTAACACAATTGCTAAAAAGAATAACCAGCTGCGATTATGCTGAATTATTCCCAACCGCAAAGCTTCATTCTCAGAGTAAATAGTCAGGGGCAAGTTCACCATCCTGGATCGATCTTGGTTATCAAAATCCTTATAATCAACTATGGCTTTAAAGTTAGCCGGATTGCGGTCGAATAACACGTTAAATTCGGCAGTTTCAAAATCGTCTGAGTCAATAGTTCCAATATATTTCTCTTGTTCAGACAATAAAACAAAATCACTGGAAACAACACGTGCGGAGGCAAATCTGGCCTCGCTGAAGCCCTTGTTAACTATTTTTAAAGTTATTTTTCCTGGCTGATTTTCAACAGGATTATTAATTTGCAGACTAAACGCCAAATCTGGACTGCCAGTAACTTGCAAGCCAAACGTACCTTTACTAGTAATAAAAATAGAGCTACCTTTTTCCTTATAAGTTAAGATGTAAGGTATTTCATAGTTTCCAGGTTTAATATTATTATCTGCTCGCAATCTGAACGTAAACCGTTCTTCATCATTATCATCAATTTCATCTACGGATTTTTCAGAACTACCAACTGGTGTGAAGGTCGTATCTTCAAAAATCAAGTTTAGTGATACATCTTTAATGGTTTCATCTAAAGTATTTTCTAAAGTAATGTGTACTGTCCCCTCACTTCCCGGGGTTAAAGCATCAGCGTTAACAGAATTAACCATAATGGCTTCGACTGAAACGACAGAACTAACCAGCCCAAACAAGATTAAAATTAATAGATATTTCATTGCCGTTCCACCCATTTAAGTTTATTTTTTTTAGTAGTTTTTTGAATCTTTCCATCTTTCATCCAATAAATTTTTTTAGCATATTTTTCCGCCAACTGTTGATCATGAGTGACCATAATAATGGTTTTTCCTTTTTGATTCAGTTGTTGTAAAAACTCTAGTATTTTATTTCCAGTATTAGTATCTAAATTGCCGGTGGGTTCATCAGCCAATAACACTTCAGGATCATTAGCCAAAGCTCTGGCAATGGCTACTCGTTGTTGCTGCCCTCCAGAGAGTTGTTGGGGATAGTGGTTTAAGCGGCCTCCTAGGCCGACCAAATTAAGCAACTCCACAGCCCGCAGTTCTCTCTCATCAGAATCAATACCTTGAAACAACAACGGCAGCATAACATTTTCTTTAGCTGTAAGGTTGCTGATAAGATTAAAACTCTGAAAGATAAAGCCAATTTTTTTCCCTCTGATCTGCGCTAACTGCGACTCATCTAACTCCTGAAGATTTTGTCGATCCAGGTACACTGCCCCCTTAGTTGGTTGATCCAATGAGCCAAGTAAATTCATAGCCGTGGACTTTCCACTGCCAGATTGGCCCATAATGGCTATAAAATCGCCCGGTTCTATAGTTATGGAAATTCCATCGATAGCCTTAACTAAAGTCTCACCCCACTGATAGTATTTTTCCACCTCTGCTAATTCCATTAAAGCCATCGAGCGGTTTTCACAACTAATCTTTATAAATGTTTATAGAGCAAATGATTAGAATTAATCCTAAGGCATGCTAGAAAACTGAGAAAGGGAAATCACCTAGCGCATTTTTGTTTTTATAGTGGATTAATCACACTCATACCCCTAAAAAACCAGTGTAATATCAAGATCACTCTTGCAAACTTACCGAACATAACCTGTTTTAATAGAATTCCTTTCTTTTATTATAAAAATAGGCCTACTTTGATATATTTATTCCAACTAATCGAAATGACACTTGCAACGAAATAATTATAAAATCACTGTTTATCCATAGAGTATTATGAATTTTAATGAATTAAGAAATAAGTATTTTGAGTTTTTTAAAACTAAAGGGCATGCTGTGCTGGAATCAGCATCATTAATACCGCAAAATGATGCTTCGGTATTGTTTAATACTGCTGGGATGCAGCCATTGGTGCCATATCTATTAGGACAGAAACATCCTTCTGGAAAACTGTTGGTTAATGTGCAAAAATGTTTACGCACAGTTGATTTTGAAAACATTGGAGACAATAATCACCATACTTTTTTCCAGATGCTGGGCAACTGGTCTTTTGGCGATTATTTCAAAAAAGAAGCTGTCAACTGGAGTTTTGAGTTCTTAACCAAAGTTTTGAAAATTTCCTTATCTAAATTAGCTTTTACGGTTTATGAAGGTGATAAATTAGTGCCTAGGGATGAAGAGTCCTTCCAACTATGGAAAAAACTAGGTGTTTCTGAATCTAGGATAGCTTATGTTGGCAAGGACAATTTTTGGAGCGCTGGCGATTCAGGCCCCTGCGGCCCATCTACAGAAATGTTTTATTGGACTGGCGATGAACATGCTCCTTCTTTATTTGATCCAGATGATAATCGCTGGGTGGAAATCTGGAACGACGTGTTCATGGCTTACGATCGAAAACTTGATGGACGTTTAGTTCCATTAAAACAAAAAAATGTAGATACAGGAATGGGCATGGAAAGAACTGTAGCTGTGCTATCAGGAAAAAAGAGCGCTTATGAAACAGAGTTATTTCAACCGCTGATTAAAGTTGTGGAAAAAATTTCCGGCCATAACTATGCTGATAAAAAAAGAGAGATGCGCATCATCGTGGATCATCTGCGCGCAGCAGTATTTGTGTTAGGCGATGAAAATTGCGTTGTTCCTTCCAATGTTGATCGTGGCTACGTCCTGCGACGCTTAATTAGAAGAGCCATACGCTATGGGAAGTTGATTGGCATCGAAGAAGCTTTCACCGCCAAAGTCGCAGAAATAGTAATTAAGGAATATGGCAGTTATTATCAGGAACTAAAACAAAACAAAAAAAGAATAGTTACTGAATTACAACAAGAAGAAGAAAGGTTCCTGCTAACTTTAGAAAAAGGGTTGCGTGAGTTTACTAGAATGACAGCTCAGAATGATGTTATCAGCGGCCAAGAAGCTTTTTTGTTATTTCAGTCTTACGGTTTTCCTTTGGAAATGACGCAAGAGCTGGCCTTAGAACAGGGAATTTCTGTAGATGAAGCTGTGTTTAAGGAAGAATTCACCAAACATCAACAATTGTCTCGCACGGCGGCCACGGGCAAATTTAAAGGGGGGTTATCAGATAACTCTCCCATTGTGACTAGAATGCATACAACCACCCATTTATTGAATGAAGCTTTGCGTAAAGTAATTTCTGAAAATATTAAACAGCGAGGCAGCAATATTACGCCGGAGCGATTAAGATTTGATTTTAATTTCAACCGCAAATTAACTTCTGAGGAAATATCCAGAACGCGTTTCAGTATATTTCATAGGAAATTATTCTAAAGAATTTTGCGGCGGCCCGCATGTCCAAAACACTGCAGAAATCGGCCGATTCAGAATTATCAAAGAAGAGAGCTCATCAGCCGGAGTTAGGAGAATCAAAGCAGTAGTAGAATAACATCGTTATAATTTTTCATAACCCATTTAAATCACATAATACTATTATTAACTTAATGCCGCTATTATGTGAAGTTTGTAGAATAGAAATGGAGTTTATTAAGCAAAAGTATATCTGCAAAAAATGTAATTTCATCAAGCCTTGTTGCGATGGAGAAATTTGTAATCTATAAAATGTATTTAATAAACTATTTAATTAAGCCTCTCTTTCTCCAATGGCCAAGAATAGTTTTTTTATCAAATCCAAGGTTTCGTGCAGCTTCTAATGCGTTTCCGTTATATTTTTTAAATGCTATAACTACTTGAGCCTTATCAGAAGCAGTTAATCGATGTATGATTTTTAATTGGGCTTTCTTCCAATGATCCAAAAAAGTATTTTTGTTATAGGGAAGATGTCTAGCTGCCTCTGAAGCATTTCCTTTGTAGATTGCATATGCTTCCATAACTTCTTTTAATTGTTCTCTAGTAAGAGCTCCGACTGCAGGTTCCAACCCAGCATTTATCCAATATTTTGTTACAGCAGTTCTGCCGTAAGGTAAATGCTTAGCAGCTTCTTTGGCATTTCCACTATAGATAGAATGTGCTTGAATAATTTGTTGCAATTGTTCTGGATTTGGAGTCCTTGATTTTGGTTTTAATCCAGAGCGTTTCCAATATTTAGTGATAGTCGTTCTTCCAAAAGTCAAATTTCTAGCTGCCTCTGAAGCATTTCCAGAGTAAAACATATGAGCCCTTATTATCTCTTCTATGTCCTCTGCTGTTACTTCCTTATCAGTCTTTTTAGACCTTCCTCCTATTAATCCTGCTTCCTTCCATTTTTTAAGTACAGACGAAGCTTTATATTTAGTCTTTCTTGCCACAGCTTCTGCATTTCCATCATATATTACATAACAAAGTAATATGTTTAAGATATCGCCATCATCGAGGATTCTTTTTTTCGGCCGAATATTGTGTTCCCGCCAAATGTTACGGATAAATCGTGATGAATAAGGTAATTTTAATGAAGCAGCATAAGCATTGCCATCGAAATCTGCGTGCGCTGCAACGATTTCTGATTCTAACCCTCTCCATACTTTAGCAATAGTATACCTGCTATACGGCAAGTTTCTTGCTGCTTTCCTTTGTTTATTCTTGTATAATGCTCTGGCTCTAATTATCTTTGCAATATCATCTTCAGAAAGCGTTCTTGGTTTAACATACAACCCTTCCCTTTTCCAAGTTCTATAAAATGTACTTTCCTCAAACGGCAAATGTTTTGCTGCTTGTGAACCATTTCCACCATATCGTTCATAAGCCTCAACAACCAACTGGCGTTCTTCAGGACTTAATCTTCCTCCTCTACTTCTGATTACTCTTAGTCCACTTTCCGTGAACTTTACACTTTTAATATTACAAGGTATGATTAATCGGCCGTCAAAAGTGTATTTCATTCGTAATTCTGTCAACCTTGCTTCAATTTCTTGTGGTGATCCAAAGCCAACAACCATTTGGCTATAAGGATTAGCATTGGCAAGTAACTTTAGAAGTTGTATTGAATCATCTGAAACTTTACTTACAAATCCAGATATTGCATCTTGAAAGGAAACTGTTTCTTCTCCGTGCTCTGCCGTCTTTTCTCTAGGATCGTATCCGATTTTTTCATGATAAGTTCTTCCACCAGGCTTATCTTCATAGGTATCTAGCTGATCTAAGGAAATACCTTTGTTCCAACGAGAGATTCTATTCTCTCTGGTTACTACATCCTGTGGAGTTAAAGCAGTTAGAGCCCGTTGAGCATATTGATCTACACATTCATAGATTGCTTTAAACGAAGTTAAGCCTCGCAGCCTAACCTCTAGCGAAGCCTTGGTTATAACTTTACTTCCTGCCGATGGAGGCAAAGCATAAGTTTCTACTATTTCAGGTATTGAAATATCTTTAGGCATTTATATTAAATTGTTACTATATAGTTATAAATTTGTTGTTTAAAAATTTAAAATGCGGTAGCGGGGACTTTCCAACTAGAATAATATAGTTTTTTGAACCCCGGTCACAGCCTGTTTACAAAGGTATGGCAAGGCCGCATACTAGGCCACTATACTACTACCGCCTGAAGCTAAGCCAGTGGTTACTACTTTATTAAGATTTTGGTAAAATTAACTAGGTTAAAAATTAAGGTTAACCTTAAGGTAAATAGAAATTAATAATAAAAATAAAAAAACTGAATTTAAACTTTAGCTAGAGTAAACACAGATTTTAGAGCAACAATAATCGTTGCTGGCACAAACAGTGTCAATATACCACGCAGAATATTTCCGATAACTGGCACTACTGCATCAAAGATTCCAGCCTGAACTCCGAGGAATGACACTAAGGTTAAGACCGTTCCACCAGTTAAGAAGGCCGATGTTTCATCATGTGCTATATTCAACAACCCTACTACGATTCCCAATAGAAACACTACCAACAACATTGTTGCTTGGTATGGTCCTGTTAAACCTAAACCTAACAGCACAGCTAACACCAAACCAACTAAAAATGCCCAGCTGCCAACTAAATGGGCCCCATTAGCTCCTTTTCTTACCACTAAACTATCACCTCTTTCTTTTTTGTGCACAGGATAAAACTTTCCCTGCCGCACTTAATAATACTTGATAACAAATAGGTAAACTTTATTCATTTAAAAGGTTTTTGGTGATGTTAGCCGGATAAGTTGTAATTTTTTATTAATTTACAACCGTTAAGCTATTAAAACTATTATAACCAAAATATTAATAAACAAACTTTGTTCTTGCAATCTAAGCCCTCCATAGTTCAGTGGCTAGAACGCTCGGCTGTGTGTTCTAATAGAACAGGCTAGAGATAAAATCACTAACCGGACTTTGGAATAAATCCTTGTGTGATGGTTTGATAGCCGGGACCGAGAGGCATTTTATGCTCGAAATCCCCGGTTCAAATCTACATTGTAGTGAATTTCCGGGTGGGGGGACTCCCGTCGGGTAGGCGTTCTTACCCGACATCATTATAAAATCACTAAAAAAAAATTAGAGGCGATTTGACAAAAGTGTAGTGGTTACGAGTAGTGTAGAAGTTTCGAGATAATAGATTTTCGGTAAATAACCACAAGATTTATAAATAAACTACCGTTTTAAATTGAAAATGGTTGGCTATTCTTTACTGAAGAAATACCCGTAGAGGATAGGCTGTTATAATATGCCCTGGTAGTGTAGTTCGGCCTAGCATGAAGCCCTGTCGAGGTGAGGGGTTGACTTCACTAAAGAAAGGCTTCGACCCGGGTTCAAAATAGATATTCCATGAAAGTCCCGGCCAGGGCGTTTAATTAAACGGCATGGCCGGCAAAAAAAA
>CAZRCV010000026.1:8177-13031 GCA_964598745.1 uncultured Methanosarcinales archaeon | reverse complement strand
GAGCTAGCCCAGTTGCAAAAAGCTCCCTTTAAAACTAAAGAAAGTAGTTGGTTAAGGAAGTTAGCTCATAGAACTTCAGAGTGGCATGAAAGAAATACTGATTGGGAGGGTCGTCAATCGAAAGCTATACTGTCAGGTGAAGCTTTAGATGTGGTAGCTAATTTATTTGGGCTAGTAGGTGGTGCTATAACCACTGTTGCTGGTTTGTTGACTGGAACTCCTGAAGCCGTTTATGTTGGTGGCTCATTACTAACTTCCTACACTGGATATGCTTCACTATTCTGGAACAATACTAGACTTAAGCCAGTCGAAAACAAATTCCAACCAGATCAAGCTAGAAACTATTTGCTAGGGCTAAGAAGATTCCACTTATTAACGCAAGAAATAGAACAAGAAATAGGGGATATTGATACTTTAGACCACCAGCAAAAGTATGACTTTGTAATGAAGTATGGGAAGATCAGAATGAAACGAGAAAAAGCTGTGGCTGCAGGTTTAACTAGAAGTGAACTTGAAACAAGAACTTTGCAATATGGAGCTGCGGAAATTACGGAAAGAGTAAACCAAGCTAAAGCTGAAGTTAGAACCGTGCGTGAATCTATTGAAAAAGTGTTAGGCGCGGCGGGTGTGGAACCAATGGCGCTTAGCGGCAGTTACGTTCCTGCCGGAAAGAAATGGTATAAAGAACATTCAGCGGGTATAGATATTGTGGAAAAAGAATTAGAGGAAGCAGTCCAAGATCCGCATCGAAGAGCAGAGGAACTAAGAAGAAAACAAGCCGCAACAGGCAAGGTTTCTAGTTAATTTTTTAAACTTCTTTGTTTTATTACCAACAACGTGACTTACAAGCAAGTAATTTTAGTAAGACAAGACCTTAAGCTTCCTAAAGGAAAATTGGCTGCGCAGGCAGCGCATGCTTCTGTAGAAGCCGTTCTAAAGTCAGATAAAAAAATCGTCACTGCTTGGCATGATAGTGGAATGGCTAAGATTGTTCTTAAAGTGAAAAATGAAACAGAGTTAGTATACTATTTGCAAAAAGCGAAACAGGAAGGTTTAATTGCAGCATTAATTACGGATGCAGGCCATACTGTAGTGGCTCCAGGAACCAAAACTTGTGTAGGTATTGGGCCTGGCCGCGAGGAAAAAATTGACGGTGTTACTGGCGCTTTAAAATTGTTATAATTTTTCTTTAAGGATATAGAAAGAACTCCCGAAAATGGTTGTCACAGCCGGTAGAAACCTTTATAAATAAGCCATGCCCTGGGCAGATAGATGAAAATTCCTAAGGCCGTTAAACGATTCTGTCGGTTCTGTAAAAAACATACTGAGCAGAAAGTAGCGGCAGCTAAGAAAAAAGCGCCGAGATCGTTAAGCAACGGTTCAAAGTACCGGGTAAGGTTGAGAGGCCGCGCCCGCGGCACGGGAAGCCATGGCCGTTATTCCCGGCCAGCCATCAGCAAGTTTAAAAGAACTGGCGCTAAAAGCACTAAAAAAACTGATCTTCGGTACACTTGCACTGTTTGTAAGAAAACTTCTTCCCAGGCTCAAGGAATAAGATCAAAACGAGTGGAGTTTATATAAAATGGCTGTTCCCAAAACTAAGTTTATCAAAGTGCGCTGTTCATCTTGCAAAAATGAGCAGATCATCTTTAGCAATGCCAGCACTAAAGTTTCCTGTTTGGTTTGCAATAAAGAAGTAGCTTCGCCAGCTGGTGGAAAGGCCAAAATTTCGGCGCGGATATTGGAAGTTTTAGAATAAAATCCCTAACAATTCCAATTGTTTCTTAGATAGTCCAATTGATTCAATAAGTTTTATAAAGTAAGCATTAACCATAATTGGTATGCTGTATCGAAGACAAGGATATCCCGAAGAAGAAGAGATAGTATTGTGTAAAGTTACGAAAATTTTTCCTAATTCTGTGTTTGTGGAACTTCTTGAATTTGGTAAGCAAGGCATGGTGCATATTTCTGAAGTATCTCCGGGAAGAATCAGGAATCTGCGTGATTTTGTTAGCATCGGCCGACAGATTGTTTGCAAGATTCTTTCAGTCAATTTGGAAAAAGGGTTCATAGATCTTTCTTTGCGCCGGGTTAACTCTAACCAGCGCCGCGAAAAACTAGATGAAATAAAGTCAGAACTGAAAGCTGAAAACTTAATAAGTAATGTTGCCAAAAAGCTCAAGCAAGACACAGAAACTATTTACAAAGAGACAACTGCTTCAGTATTTAAGGAATATTCTCATCTTTACTTATGCTTTAGAGATATTGTTGATGGGAAAGTCACCCTAGCCGGGCTAGGCCTACGAAAAGATTTAGCTCAGGAAATTGAAGCAGCGGTGATTGAAAAATTCAAGCCTAAAAAAATATCTATCAAAGGTGAAATCAGGCTAAGAACCTATGTTTCTAACGGGGTTGAGAAGATTAAGAAAATGTTGAAAACCATCCGGGAGTTTTCAGAAACTATTAGCTTATCTTATTTAGGGGCTGGCAGATACAAGCTAGTTATTGAAGATTTCGAGTACAAGCCAGCCGAACAGACCCTGAAAAAAATCCAGGAGGCCTTAGAACCTTTTGCGGACAAATTTTCAGAAGCGCAGTTTATAAGAGAAAAAAGTGAGTAAACACATTCAAGTTTGTTCCAAGTGTAAAATTTACACTTTGCAAGCTAACTGTTCTCATTGCCAGAACCTAACCCTATTGGCGAGGCCGCCTAAATTTTCTTTAGATAACAAGTATGCTGCTTATCGCCGAGAAATTAAGCTGCCAGAATTGAAACGATTAGGATTGCACTAACAATAAATTTTCAATGGAAGTATGGTTTGTCTGTTAAATTTATTTTTTTAATTATCTTAAATTGATGTTTAATGCTCCATTTACTACGTCCAAGCCTCGGGCTAATCCTTCCATGCGCAAATTAGTTTCCTCTAAGGTAGAATTTATATCTGCTGACAACTGCGATTTAGTTATATCAATAGCACCAGCAAAGTTGTGGATCGTGGCTACCTGGCCACTTTCCAAACCGTAAGTTAAACGATTGCCTATGCTGATAGACCCATCTCCAGTAACAAAGTCAACATCTTTAAACTCAGCCCCAGCTAGCTTAGTTTGTTGATAAACTAGGCCTTTAAAAGAAATTTTAATTTGCTTGGACGATGCCAAAGAGATGCCATTTACTTCAAAGCTCTTAGCAATGCCTTCTAAAGTAATTTCTTCGTCATCTAATGTTATTTGCCCTGCAAAACCATAAATACCCAATATTACCTGGCTTAGGCCGTTTAATTCCAACTTGTCTTCATTAACAGTTATGGCTGCGCTAAGATCAGTAAACGTAAGTTGCAAACTTTCTGCCCGAATAGCTTGGCTGATGGTAGGTATAGCTGATGATGACAATAAAAATTCGATGCTATTAGAGCCTGCTGCAGTTTTTTCAACGGGCATGGGGTTTATGGTATCTGACTCTCCTAGATCAGTGATAGAGTCAATCAGCGAGTTGTTTCTGACATTTTCAATAACCGCGCTGGTAAGGCTATTTCCACTAGACTTAGTGTTAACCAATAACAAAGTAAATATTCCTAAGACTACTACAGTTATCATAATAATGTAATGCCTCAGTTTACGGCCAGAACTCTGGTCTGGGTTGCCTTGCCCCATTACTTGTACACCTTCATAATCAAACCATTAAGAGGGAATTATCTTAATAAATTTTTTGGTTCGGCACAAGCTAAAAATTTAGCCAAAAATTTTATATAACTCTTTCTTAAAAATATTTAAATGAAGCTGTTAGTGTTTCCTTATGATTTCGAATACAAAGTTATAAATGATAAAGTTTACGTATACTCTTATGCTATAACCAAGGAAGGCTGCAAGATCTGTGTCAGACAAGAACATCCAGTTTTCTTTTATGCTTCACTGGAAGGCGTTAATGCTACAGAATTAAAAAAACGATTAGATCACCTGGCGATTGATTATAACAAAACTCAGGCTAGAATTTGCTCTTGCCAAGAAGTAGCCATTAATTTAAATGGCAAAGTTAAGCCTTTTCTTAAAATTTACGCCAATTTTCCTAAAGCTGTGCCGTTACTGGCTAAACAAATCCAAGAGTGGGATATAGACTGTTTTGAGAAAGATATCTTGTTCATTCACCGCTATTTGCGGGATGTAGCTATAACTCCCATGACTGAAGTGGAAATTGAAGGAAACTTTGTGGAAAATACCGCTCCCTCTGATGGTTTAAGCGCTGAGGCCCGGCTGTTTGCCGCTGATAAAGTTATCCAGAAACAACTAGAGCCAAAACTGGACTGGAAAATACTAGCGTTAGATATCGAGACATATTCTAAACAACGAGAAATCGATTATCGCAACAACCCCATTTTAATGATCGCCTTATATGGCCAAAATTTGCAAAAAGTAATAACCTGGAAAAAGTTTGTTACGAATAATTCGGCCATAGAATTCGTGAATAATGAAGCAGAGCTCCTTCAAAAAACTTGCCAGTCCATTAAAGATTATTCTCCGGAGGTGTTAACTGGCTACTTTTCGGATGGGTTTGATCTACCTTACATCAAAACCCGCTGCGAAATCAATAAAATTAATTTTAATATTGGCTTAGGCAATTCCGGGTTAATTCTTCGCCAAGCTGCTGGAAACAGGCCTGCCGAGGTTAAAGTTACCGGGATTATCCATCTAGACCTCTTAAAGTTTATCAAGCAAATTTTTGGTTTGGATTTGCGTGTGGAAAGTTATAGCCTAGACACTATTGCTGAAAAATTGCTCGGCAACAGGAAACAGCCAGTAAATTTAGATAGATTAGCTCAGGCATGGGATCATCACCCTGAAGAACTAGAATCTTTTTGC
>CAZRCV010000026.1:0-8167 GCA_964598745.1 uncultured Methanosarcinales archaeon | reverse complement strand
ACAACCTTCATGATTCCCGCTTAACGTTTTTACTCTGTGAAAAATTACTGCCTGAAATGATGGAGTTTTCCATTATTACTGGCCTGCGCTTATTTGATGTAACACGAATGCGCTTCGGCCGATTAGTGGAAAGTTACATTCTAAAAAAAGCTTCTGGATTAAATATTATTGCTCCCAACAGGCCAGGAGATGATGAGATAAATGAGCGATTTAATGAAACCATTCAGGGAGCTTTTGTTTACCAACCCACACCGGGTATGTACCAAGATATTGCCGTGTTTGATTTTAGGTCGCTGTATCCTAGTATTATCGTGTCGCACAACATTGGCCCAGGCAGTTTGCACTGCTCTTGTTGCCGCAGCCATCAAGTGCCGGAAAAACCACAGTATTGGTTCTGTCAAAAACACCAAGATTTTTTGCCGTCATTACTGGCCGATTTGATTGACAGAAGAGCTAAGGTTAAGAAACAGATTAAAGTTGCCATTGGACAAGAAAAAACTCTGCTGGAAGCCAAATCGTATGCTTTGAAAATTTTAGCTAACTCATTTTATGGTTACTTGGGATTCTCTGGAGCCCGCTGGTACTCCCTGGAATCGGCAGCTTCCACTACTGCTTATGCCCGCTACTACATTAAAGACACCATTAAAAAGGCTAAAGACTATGGTTTTGAGGTTTGTTATTCCGACACGGACTCCTGTTTTCTATTGCTTGGTGAAAAAACTTTAAATCAAGCCTTGGAGTTTATGAAACAGATAAATCAATCCCTCCCGGGAAACATGGAATTAAATTTTGAAGGATTTTTTCCTCGCGGCTTGTTTGTAGCTATGAAAAGTTCTGATAAAGGCGCCAAAAAGAAATATGCCTTGTTAAAAGAAGATGGGTCAATTAAAATAACTGGTTTTGAAACCGTCAGGAGAAATTGGTCTCCTTTGGCTAAAGAGGCGCAGCGCGACGTGCTGAGATTAGTTTTGCAAAATGATCTGCCAGCAGCTTTAAATTACACTCGCAGTGTGGTCAAAGACCTAAGAATGGGCAAAGTGCCGCTTCCTCAATTAGTGATTAAAACACAGATTACTCGAGAAATGGCTAGGTATAAAACAGTAAGCCCGCACATTTTTGTGGCTAAGCAGCTGCTGGCTCGTGGCGAAACAGTATCTCCCGGAACATTAATTAGTTACATTATCTGCAAGGGCCAAGGCTTGGTGCGTGAACGGGCTAAATTGCCATCTGAAGTAAAGGAAGGCAGCTACGATGCTGATTATTATATTAATCACCAATTGATACCATCCATTTCCAGCATCTTGGCTGTTTTTGGTTATCGCGAACAGGATTTATTTAAAGAAAGCAGCCAGAAAGATTTGGGTAGTTTTATCTGAACAATTCCTTATATCTTTAGTAATCCCATACTGTCCCAGTAATCTCCCACAGCCTTAGGGTAAAATCTTCGCCCCCAGATTGAGAACGCACTTTTTTTAATGCTTTATCAAAAGATTTCCTATAAAGATATCCTACATCGTAGATAACATTACAAATTAAAGATAATTTTTCATAAGTATCATCTGTTGGTTCTTTAAAAAATGCATCCATAGTTTTTTTTTACTTTTGGTAATAACCTCTTAAATTACAAAAAGAGGAGCATACCTTTCATCATTTCCTAAATCTTCAAAAGGAATAGTCCCTTAGAATAGATTAATTATTTCTAAATCCTCTTGCATTCCTTGTTTCCTTTCTTGGTTTGGTTCGTGCAAATATACCTCTCAGGAAGCTTGAATTCCAGTTAGATGCGCTCCAAAATCCTTTGAGTAAAATCTGCCTAATGCTTGCGCATCGCGTTTAAATTCTTCCAGTTTCATTTCCAAAGTCATGTTGGAAGAAAAAAATAGTTGAATGTTTATATAGTTTATTTTTCTTAATGCAGGGTTAAGCTAATGCCAGAAATAACAAAACGTTTTTAACCATGATGGTTATTTCTAAATTATGGATATATTTTCTAAAACTGAAATGAATGTGGTGATCTTTCCGCTTCTAAATAAACTCATTAAAAATTACCGGAAAGATAAAACCAGCATCATAGGTATACAAGGAGGACAGGGAACAGGAAAAACCACCTTAGTTAATTTGCTAGTTTCTTTGCTTAGATCAAAAGGCTACAGAACTCAATCTTTCTCATTAGATAATTTTTATCTTTCCTTGGCTGGCCGCAGGCGGCTGGGCCAACGTTATCCTAACAATGTTTTTTATCAGATTCCTCGTGGCATGCCAGGCACGCATCGCATAGCTGCCTTGAGGAGAACCTTGTTGGCCATCAAATCTGGCCAGCCGTTTCAGATACCTGTTTTTGATAAATCTTTAAGCCAAGGAGAGGGGGATATCTCTGGCAAGCCTGTGATGGCCATGGAAAGGCCCGATTTTGTGCTGATAGAAGGATGGTGCCTAGGGCTGCCAGAATTTTCTTTAACGGAATTGCATCGAATCTGCCGAAAAAACCAAATTAATCTGCAGAAACTTGATCCCCGCGGCCACTCTACTAAAGTACTGCTGGATTATACTCATAAGTATCGGGGATTATGGAAATTAATTGATTACTGGATCCAGCTAAAACCAGATTTACCTAGTTTACATTTAAAATGGCGGATGCAGCAAGAGCAAGGATTGCAGGAGCGAAAAGGAGCTGGCATGAGCCCAGAGCAAATTAAGCATTTCGTGTCAGTTTTCTTGCCATTAACTTACATTTGTTATGAAAAGTTAAGGCCAAATCTTCGCCTTAGAATTAATGTTGCGCACCAGTTTTACCGGATGGATGAACTAAAAAAGAAGATTAAGAATAATTTTAAGTAGTTATTCGCTTTTATTTATCAAAAAAGGGGCAGGCTATGGTTAAGTATGATGTTTTATGCGTTGGTTCGGCTACTATCGACCATTTTTTAATTATAGAACCAAGCTTTTTACGGATAAAACCTGGCGATAAAATATTAGTTAACCGCCAAGAAACTCATTCTGGCGGCGGTGGGACTAACTCCGCAGCAGCCTTAGCCAAATTAGGCCTGAAAGTAAAACTGCTGGCTAAATTAGGTGCTGACGCCGCCGCAGAAAATATTTTAAAGGAATTAAAAAATTATAGAATTAAGATTGTTCCTACTTCACGCAGCCGTAAAACTACTGATTCTTCCACTGTTGTGTTTTCCCAACAAGACAAAGATAGGATAATTTATGTATATAAAGGCGCTTCCGCCGAGCTAGCAGTTTCTGACGTTAAAGCTTCGCTCTTTCCGGTTTCTTGGGTCTACCTAGCTAGTTTAACCGATAATTCCTTGCGGGCTGGTTTTAAAATTGCTCAAATAGTTAAGTTGCAGAAAATTAATTTACTGTTTAATCCATCTATATATTTAGCTCAGTTAGGCTATGGAAAATTAAAACCGATTCTTAATGCTGCCAGAATTTTAGTTCTTAACCTGGAGGAAGCTCAAGCCTTGTGTAATTCCCGCCAAGCTCCGCTTGACTTGTTAATTAAGCTACAACAGTACGGCCCGAAAGTAGTAATTATCACAGACGGGCCAAGATTGATGTATGCTGCCAATGGGGATCAGTCTTACAGCTTGCAGCCACCAGCAGTAAAAGTAGTGCAGACGGCTGGCGCAGGCGATGCGTTCACCGCTGGTTTTTTAGCCGGGCTGATAAAAAATTATTCTTTTAAACAAGCTCTAAGCCTGGGACAAGTTAATGCCATTTCAGTGATTCAGGATATTGGCACCAAAAATAAATTGTTGGCAGAAAAAGAATCTCAGCGATTAATCGCTAAATACAAAATAAAAATAATGGTTAAACCGCGTTAATTAAAATGGAAGCTAAATTGCAATTAAATAGGCTTTATCTCCTGCCGTTTGACCATCGCCAAAGTTTTATGGATTTGTTAAAATTACGGTTTCCTTTAAGCCAGGATGATGTTCGAAAAATTAAGGAGTACAAGCAGATTATTTATGCCGCTTTTAAGCAAGCTGTCCGCCTGGGATTAAATCCGCGAACAGCGGGAATTCTCATAGATGAAACTTACGGGCGAGAAATTTTGCTGGAAGCGCGTCAAAAAGGCTTCATTGTTGGTTACACTTTAGAGAAATCAGGACAAGCCCAGTTTGCGCTGGAAAGAAAGGATTATCAACGAAGATTAAATTTTTTTCAGCCATCTTTTGCTAAAATTTTGCTGCATTACTATCATCAAGATAAAAAAGTTAATTTAAGGCAAGCTAAAAAAATAGCTGCCATCAATCGCTATCTAAAACAGCATTCCCTTCCCTTGCTGCTGGAAATACTGATAGTGCTTCCCGCAAAATTAATTAAAACTGATTTAGAAAAAATGCGGCTGAACTTAACTATCAAAGCTATCCAGCAGCTGCGGCAGGCAGGTGTAAATCCGCTAATTTGGAAACTGGAAGGATTTAAGCGCGGCTCTTATCTGAAAAAAGTGGCCGATCAGGTTTTGGCTGTCAACAGTCAAGCCAGAATCATTATCTTGGGTCGAAATGAAAAGCGAAAAACCGTAGAACGCTGGTTAGCTATCGGAGCCAAAGCGCCAGCGGTGATTGGCTTTGCTATTGGCCGGACAATTTTTGAGAAGCCATTGCATGATTTTATGCTTAAAAAAATAACTAGAAAACAAACCATCCAACACATCAGTAATAATTATCTTCATTTTGTAAAATTATTTGAAAAACTAAAAACAGGTGATTAATCATGGCCAAAATTTTTATTGGAGCTGACCACGGTGGGTTTAAACTTAAGGAGAAACTAAAACTGTGGCTGCAAAAAAAAAATTTAGAAGTAGAAGATATGGGAGCTAGGCAGTTAGATCGAGTTGATGACTATCCAGATTTTGCCGAGAAAGTAGCGCGAAAAGTAGTAAGCAACAAGAGCTTGGGCATTTTAATCTGCGGCTCGGCTCAAGGCATGTGCATTGCCGCTAATAAAATTAAGGGAGTGCGGGCAGTGGTGCCATTTTCAGTTAAGGAAGCGCAGCTAGCTAGAGAACATACTATGGCTAATGTCATTTGTTTGTCTGGCTGGTACTTTAATCCTCTTAAAGCCAAAAAATTAGTGTGGAAATTTTTGACTACTGCCTTTTCCAAAGAACCGCGCCATCTGCGCCGAGTTGAAAAAATCAAAGCGCTAGAAAGGTATTGATGGTAACAATTATTCCTTCCATCCTTGCTGCAACTCCGCGGCAATTAGGTTTAGCTTTAGAAAAATATCGCAATGCAACTAAAACTCTACACCTAGATGTAGTGGATGGAAAGTTTGCTATTTCTAGATCTCTCCATTTTAAGCTTAAACTGCCTAAGCTGTTTAAGTACAATGCCCATTTGATGATCCAGCACCCCGAACGGTGGATTAAGCAGTATGGTCACTTGGTTGATTTATGTATAGTTCAGGCTAGCACTATTAAGAATAAAGCTCAGTTTATTGCCTGGATGAAGAAACGTGGTAAAAAAGTAGCCTTCGCCTTAAAACCGGAAGAAAAAATTTCCGTGCTTAAACCATATCTTAAACAAGTAGATTGGGTGTTAGTGTTAACAGTGCATCCAGGCCGTTATGGAGCTAAGTATTTGCCAGCACCATTAAAAAAAATTAAGCTGCTTAAAACTATTAACCCTAAACTAAAAATTATGGTGGATGGGGGCATGAATCCGGTAACAATTAGAGACGCAGTTAAGGCCGGCGCTGACTTAATTGTCTGTGGTTCTTACTTAGCGGAAAGCAAACAGCCTGAACAAGATTTGTTGAGGTTAAAAAGCCTTATGTTTAATTGGATTCTCACGTAAACCTATTCTACGAGTGGGGCTTTGTGAACTACGCTACTCTATTAGACTGTAGAAAAGATAACTATAACGGGGTCGCCATTAACTACTTTCTCTGTTCTTTTGCAATATCCTGAAGAACACCATCATCAACCGTAAAATACTTTACCGGTACAACACAAAAGCCTTCATAATTTTGAGTATGTTCTGGCAGATTTATTGGAGCTATTCTTGTATTCGCACAAATTGGAGACCACATGAAACGTCTAATCTCGCCTTTGTAATTAGGATACGGCTTAAGTTCCTTACCGACTATAACACGTTTCATACCTCCAATAAGATAGGCATTAGCTTCTTCAGTGGCATTATTGTAAATCATTCGATAGTCAAAATACACCGCAGGGCTTCCAGAACCAGGATGATCTGTAACAAAGAAAAATTTTCCAACTTCTGTACATTCTAAATCAATCTTTATATCAATAGTGTATTCTTTACCGTGTTTCTTAAATTGATGTTGCGATGGTACATAAAGTCCATTTTCTCCCTGATACACTTCTCTGAGTTCTTTCGACTTTCCTGCTGCAATCTCGCGTTTTGCAGGGGCGCTTTCTAAAACTTTAACTACAGCTACCTCCAGATCACTCATTGCTTTGGTTCTGTTCTCTGGGAATATTTGTAGAGTAGAAGCCATCCTGTTCTGAAAGAAGAGAATATCAAGTAACTCGTTGAGATTTAACTTTGTAAGTTCTGCTTGTCTTTCTTCTGAAACAACACCGCAATACTCTTCTTTTATGTCTTCAAAACGACGTTCCTCTTGCCATTTCCTGAGTACGTCTCTTGCAGATTCTCCTTGTGGATAGCAGATTGTTCTTCCAATGTAAGTAGGATAGGAGATATTCCGAAAATCCTGTTCCCAGCACTTTGCTCTTAATAGCACCATAACTTTGAAGTGGCAACTATAATCTATTTAAGATTTCTAGCGAACATGTATGCCTAATTTTATCGCGATGATTTTATATAGAAAACCACGTTTTCAAGCATTATGGTGAATTTCCCTCTCTTTTTTGATGATGTTATTATCAAACAGCTTCAGAAAGCTGCAAAAAACCAGCAACTGAAAGAAATTCTGAGCACTATACTGGATGAACTTGAAGAAAAAGGCCCACGAGCGGGGAAATTGCTGGATTCACATCTCTTTATCTATGAAATCAAGAACAAGCATCCGCCGATTAGGCTTTATTTTAAGCACCAACTTCAAACAAATGAAATCTACGTCTTTGAGTACGAAATGAAAACCAGCGAAGAGAAACAACGAAGAACCATTGAGAAAATAAGACTAAAAGCAAGAAACCTAAAAGCCAAGATCTTTTCTGGTAAATTTTTTGCCTTTAGCAATATTTCTTTCAAAATCCATCAATCTAGTGTAAAGTGCGCTATGGCGTAGTGTTTTAATTTCTTGTTGCATTTGTTCAAATTGTATTTTTGGTATAGTTACAGTTTCCATACTACCTTAAAATACGCTCTTCTTTAAATATTTTACTTCAAAAAAAAGATGGTATCTGGAATTACTTTACTCTCAGCTTTTTGCAGGTGCTTTTGATAGGTGGCAAGTGAACATTTCATTTGCATTGCTAATTTCCGTAAATTTGTCTTTTTTGGAGCCTGATAATACCCCCCTCTAATCGCAAGTTCCAACGCTTTCTTTTGTAAAGCTGTTATTTCTGGCATGACTTTAGGAAAATAAATGCTTTGAAGAGGTGTATTTTTTAGGCCTAATATTTCAAATTCATCCACTATTGGTTTTACTTTACTAATGAATGCCATTAACTCTTCTTTTTTATGTGAAGCAATTTCCCAGTATTCATGTCCTTGTACATCTATCACCACTGGTTTAACAAAAAACATCTTCCTGGAGAATTGAGAAACTGGTTTTTTCTTTGCAGTTTCAACCAGGAATAATGTTTGACCATTGAATTCCAAGTATTCTGTTCTTTGGTCTCTTTTTAAATCACTAATCAATCTCTTTATGCTTTTCTCTTCTCCAATCAACTGATGAATGGAAGAAGTCAGAACCCTACCATTTTTCCTCTCATCATTGAGATCTAAAGATTGAATCATCACTTTAAACTTCTTACATCTATTTCCAATAATACAATCGTGCTTTAACTTAATCTTGGCGACCCACATAACGAACATGTATGCTACTCTGTTTAAATAACTTTCTACAATGGCGACCCCTTTCTTAGAATTAATCAACGTACAACTGACGCCCCACTCGTAACTTTATGGACGCTATCGCTAAAACTTCTGAACGTGAGAATCCAACTCTGCGCTCCTCGCCTGCGGGCTGCGGTGCTCGGGTGGGGGACGGTCGCTCA
>CAZRCV010000025.1:0-13519 GCA_964598745.1 uncultured Methanosarcinales archaeon | reverse complement strand
GGTAAATTGTATAATGTTACTACCAGTTCAGGTAATGTGATAGTTAATGGCATTCTATGCAAAAATTCAGGGGGTTTAGGCACACCAGCTAATCAAAGAGTAGTTGCCGGGATGATCCATAAAGCTCACTTGGGAGTATTGTTTATAGATGAAATAGCTACTTTGGAGCCAAGAACTCAGCAAGAATTATTATCGGCCTTGCAGGAAAAGAAGTTTCCCATAACTGGCCAATCCGAACGTTCCGCTGGAGCCATGGTGCGCACTGACGCTGTTCCCTGCGACTTTATATTGGTGGCTGCCGGCAATTTGGAAACGATTAAGGACATGCATCCTGCCTTGCGCTCCAGGATCAGGGGATATGGTTATGAGGTATACATGAATGAAACCATGCTCGATACCAAACAAAATCGTTTTAAAATAGCTAAATTTGTGGCTCAGGAAGTTGCCAAGGAAAATGGTAAAATCCCCCATTTTTCTTTGGAAGCTTTGAACGTGATTATCCGTGAAGCCAAACGCCGAGCTAACCGTAAAGGCCATTTAACTCTGCATTTGCGGGGGCTGGGCGGTTTGGTCAGGGCAGCAGGCGATTTAGCTCGGGAAAATAAATCTACATATGTTCTAGCCGAGCATGTCCAGGCCGCTAAAAATTTAGCCCGGCCGTTGGAACAGCAGATTGCGGATAAGTTTATTGAGCGCAAGAAAGAATACGAAGTTATTGTAACTTCTGGCAAACGTATCGGCCGGGTTAATGGCTTAGCTGTAATTGGCGGCGGATCAGCCTATTCCGGAATTTTACTGCCTATTGAAGCCGAGGTCACTATTGGCGGCAAGAAGAATGAAATCATTGCTACCGGCAAATTAGGGGAAATTGCTCAAGAGGCTATTAAGAATGTTTCAGCCATTATCATGAAATATTTTGGCGAGGATATTAAAGAAACACGGGACCTATTCGTGCAGTTCTTGCAAACATATGAAGGAGTGGAAGGCGATTCTGCTTCTATTGCCGTGGCCACAGCCATCATTTCTGCCTTAAAAAATGTTCCCGTAAAACAAAATTTAGCTATGACTGGTTCGTTGTCGGTGCGTGGAGAAGTGCTTCCGGTGGGTGGTGTTTCTTCCAAAGTTGAAGCTGCTATTGACACTGGAATAACTACAGTTATTGTGCCACACTCTAATTTACAGGACATCGTCATTGAAAAAGACAAATTAACTAAAGTAAAGATAATTCCAGTGCATACGCTTCAAGAGGTCCTTTCTCACGCCTTGGATTGGACTGGCAAAGCTGAACTTAAACGAATGATTTTAACCGAAAAATAAAATACTGTATTTTTCAACAGAATCTAATAGAAATCTTTAAAAACAACTAGCTAATTAAGCTGAAAATGGCACGATCTCAATCAAGATCCAAGCGAAAAGTTTCTGGCGGCCGTTATCATTACTTTAGGGGTAAGAGAAAACAGGAATTAGCTAGATTTCCCGCTAACACTAAAATAGAAGATAAAAAAAGAGTCAAAGAAATTCGAATTTTAGGTGGCAACTCCAAGATATCTCTTCTCGCTGTTAAGGAAATTAATGTAACTGACAAAAATGGCAAGAGCCACAAGTCAGAATTAGTTACCGTTGTAGAAAACCCAGCTAACCCCAACTTGGTTAGGCGTAACATTATTACCAAAGGCGCGATTGTTGAAACTAAATTAGGCAAAGCAAGAGTTACCAATCGTCCCGGCCAAGAAGGTTCTTTGAATGGAATTTTGCTTTAAGGCCTGTTGCTGATTCACATTATTCTATAATCTTTAACTACCTCTATATTATTTACTAACCAGTGTAGCAATCTTTAAAAGAACAGTTTAATTAGGTGTTTCATGTGTGGTGTAGTAGGAATTTACGGGCAAGAACATGCAGCTCAAATTGCATACCAAGTACTTTGGGCGCTGCAGCACCGCGGCCAGGATTCTTTTGGCATTAATACTAGTGTTAAAGGTAAAATTAAAGGGCCTGCTCCGCAGCTGGGAGTATTAACACAAGATTTCTACAACCAAATTTCTGGCCTGGAAGGTTTGATTGCTTTAGGCCATGTTCGTTATGCTACTGCTGGCTTGCGCGATAGCTCAGAGATGCTCAAAGACAGCCAGCCCATCGTGTATCATGATCGAGCTATAGTCCACAATGGCAATGTTACCAATGCCGAAGCTTTACGTAAGGAATTAGCTGATCGCGGCAGTACTTTTATTACTCCAGGCAGTGATACTGAAGTTATTTTACAGTTGTTCTCCACAGCCAATGACAAAACTATCGAGGGGAAAGTAATGGCTTCTCTGCCTTTAGTAAAAGGAGCTTACTCTTTGGTGGCTGTGTGGGACGATACCTTAATTGCTGCGCGCGATCCTTACGGATTTAGGCCGCTAGCTATCGGCCGTTGGGGAAATAACACTTATCTTATTGCTTCTGAAACACAGGCCTTAAAGCTTAATAATGCCGAAGAAGTTAGAGAGATAAATCGGGGCGAAGTAATTTTTATCGATGCAAAACGCGGATTAAGAAGTTTGCAACTGCCAACTCAACCAAAAGATTGGAAATGCATTTTTGAATTAGTGTATTTTGCCCACCCTGCAAGCAATATTTTTGGCCTTTCACAAGATGCTTATTGGTATCGTAACCAACATGGCCGAAACTTAGCCTTAGAAGAAATGGCTTCTGGCAGTTTGCCAGCTGCAGATGTAGTTATTTCTTTACCGGATTCTGGGACTCCTGCAGCTATCGGGTATGCGCAAGCTTCTGGATTGCCTTTTGATTTTGGTTTGATTCGCAGTCATGCTGCTGGCAGAACTTTTACTTTATCGCGACAAGGGCTGCGGGCGCATGCAGTTTCACAAAAATTAATGCCAGTACGTAGCGTTGTTGCAGGGAAAAAAATCATTGTAGTTGATGACAGCTTGGTCCGTGGGACTACGGCTAAAAAAGTAATTAGGCTAGTGCGTGATGCTGGCGCCAATGAAGTGCATTTACGTATTGCTTCTCCCCCTACAGTTAACCCTTGTTATTATGGTATTGATACACCAACTCATCAAGAATTAATTGCTGCCAACCAGGGCATTAATCAGATTTGTTCTTTTATCGGAGCTGAGTCTTTGAAGTATTTATCATTAAATGGCTTGCATCAGCCGTTGGGTGAAATAGCTGATTCCTGTGACGCATGTTTTACCGGAAATTATACTAATGATATTATAGCAAGCAGATTGCCAATAATTAAAGATTAAAATAATTCTCTTCTAATTTCCAGGATATTCTGCCACTATCCACTCGACAACCCGGGCTAGGCTATTTAAATGAGTGTAAATCTTAGATTTCTCGAGGTGATGCGAATGATTGATCTTAGTACCAAAACCATACGGGTTATTTTTGAAAAGCAAATCCGCGAGTTAACAGCGCGTACCATACCTAAGGAAGAATCATTTAATCTACAATTTAGCGGAGGCTGGTTATAATGAACATCACAGATAGAATTAATTATTTATTGCAAAAATACGGAACTGCTGGAGCAGGTAATACCCGGGAAACCAGACAAACGTTTATTGATGAGTATGACTATTATGTTTACGCTTAGTTTTTGCAGCCACACCTACGCCTCTATTTTTGGCGGTTTATAATTTCCAAAAAGAATATAAACCGCTATTTTTTTCTTTAAATGGTGGAAATCTTAACTAAAACAGAATTAAAACTACGGTTAGAAGAAATATCTGAGAAGATAACGCAGGGCTGTATCTTTATTTGTCCTACTGATACGGTGTATGGAATTAGTTGTAACGCCTTAAAAAAAGAAGCAGTAGAAAAGGTGCGGTCCATTAAAACTGGCCGCCCTAGCGCTCCCTTTTCCGTGATCGTTCCATCTTTAGATTGGGTTAAGAAAAATTGCGCTGTTAGTATTAAAGCTAAATCTTGGCTGCAGAAGTTGCCTGGCCCTTATACTTTAGTTTTACCATTAAAGAACAAGTTAGCTCTAGCTAATAATGTGGCGCCAGATGTTGATACTATCGGCATACGTTATCCTGATCACTGGTTTACAGAACTGGTAAGTAAAATAGGGATCCCTTTAATCACTACTTCGGCTAACAGAACCGGCGAGCCGTTTATGACTTCCTTGGAAAACATTGATCCATTGGTTGAGAATAATGTCGAATTAATTATTTATGAAGGCCCCAAGGACGGAAAACCATCTAAAATTATTTATGCAGATAAAGGTGAAGTTAGAGAAAGATAACTTTATTCTTTTTATAAGCCATCATGTGGCCTAACTTTTTCGCGAGTATCTTTCAATGCCATTAACAGTTACAGTGGTGAAACCTTGGCCCGCCAGTTCAAAATTATCTTTGCTGGCAGTATTTTTTTCAAAAGCCAGCTGCAATCCTTGCCCTAAAAAATCTATTGATTCCTCTACAGCCATTCCTGCGCGATACTGGAGTTGAAGATGCAATTTAACTTCAGGATATGCTCCTGCGCCAATAGCAGCGCATCTTTCTATCTCTTGTGGTTGAACTAATCCTTCTAAGTCGCATTGTTGGTATAACCACGGTTTATCCCATTCCATAAAAGCAAACAAATATTGTTCTGGATATTGCCTTTGGTGTTTTATTCCTAATTCTATTCTGCGAGAGGACCTAGCCATAGTTAGCTTTTCCATTAGTACTCTAGGCGAGATTCCTTGCAAAGAATCACTTATGGTTTTTGATAATACTTGAATTCTATCCTTTTCATTTGCAGTAAAGGTGCCAGATACTCCCACGGCTAGGCCGCCTAAAGAGTAAACTTTATCTTCCAAACACAAGAACTTGTTATTTTGATCTACAAATAAAAGATCATAAGCAAAGGCTACCCCCCAGTTAAACTTAGAAGCTAAAACGATAGTCATGCTAAAGCAATGGTATGGCCTTAATTTATATTATTTTTGTTAAGAATTACTATAGAGTTATATCTTTATGGGGGGCTGTGATTGTGGCAATTTTTTAATTTTAGCTACAAAAAAACCTTCCGTATCATTATCCTGCGGCCAAATCCGCAGTGTGTGTTTCACTTGTGAATTAAATTTTACTCCGTTAAATTCTATTATAGGTGTGCTTTTCTTTAGCCCGGCTAATTTTATAGGCATCACTTTAGCTTCAGGAAATCTGTTTAGCAAATAATCAATTATTCCTTCGTTTTCTTCTGGCTCCAAGGAGCAGGTAGAATAAACCATCTCTCCTCTTGGCTTAAGATTGTTAAATGCTGCTTCAATCAGCTGCATTTGCTGCCTGGCAATTTTTTTGATCATTTCTTCGTTCCAAATAGTAATAGTTTTAAGGCTTTTCCTAATCGTGCCGGTTCCAGAGCAAGGGGCGTCTAGCAGAATTTTATCGAATTGAAATCCCTTAAACCATTTTCCATCCATTAACGTGATAATTACATTAGTCAGGCCGCTGCGCTGAATGTTGATTCCCAATGATGGCAGCCGTGAACCTTTGTAATCGTTGGCAATAATCAATCCTTGATTTTTCATCATCGCTCCCATCTGCGTGGTTTTACTGCCTGGCGCGGCAGCCATATCCAAAACTAAATCACCTGGTTTTGGTTTCAGCGCCAGTGGCGGAATCATGGAAGCGGCCTCCTGCACATAAATTTTTCCCAGATGGTGCTCTAACAGATTTCCCACGTCTTTGCGCTCGGGATTCTCCAACCAGAATCCTTCCTTGCACCAAGGAATTTTAGTCAGTTTCCAGCCTTTTTTCTTAATGGAATTAGCAATTGTTTTTACAGAATCTTTTAAAGTGTTAACCCTAATGCTTCTTCTTAAAAAGGATAAGGAATACTGCTGGAATAGTTTCCAATCTGTTAACTTAGAATACCGTTCAACAAATTTTTCTTTGAATTTAATATTTTCACTGGAAGGTATAACTTTGGGCATATCACCATCAAATGTGCTGTTGTTTTAAATATTTTAGCTTATGGTTTCTTAACTGGCTTAATGTGAGGGGAAGCTTAATTTAAACTGGATTAAGATTTGTTTAGAAATAATCTTTAATTCTTTTATGTACTTCTTCATGAATTAACCAGGTTACTAAATAGTTAAATTAGAAATCATAACTTTTTTTAATAAAAGTGCTTATTTAAATCTATAATGGATTTAATCGAGTTATGTAAATCCAGCGGGTATGCGGAATCAGATCTTAATAAATTCATTCTCGCCGTTAAAACAGCAGCGCCGCTCAGCCATATCCAACGCCATTTAGGAGACAGTTTTTTCGACCACAATCTTCGCGTGGCGCAAATTCTGGCTGAGAATAAAGCAGCTCCAGAGGTAATTATTACGGCTTTAATTCAAAGCTGTGGCTTGGAAAACAAGGTTATTGAAGAGCTTTTTGGCAAAGAAACTGTCCTTTTGGTAAATCAAGTTAATGAATTGAGGCAATTAACTTTTAGAAACAAGAAATTGCAGGCCGAAGCCTTCCGCAAAATTATTTTAACTACTATCAAAGATGTGAGGGCCATTTTTGTCAAACTAGCGGCTAAAATTGACAATTTAAGAACCATTACTGTGTTTCCAGTTGATGAACAACAGCGCATGGCTCGAGAAGTTCTGGAAATTTATGCTCCCCTAGCCTATCGCTTGGGAGTTGATCGAATGAAAAGCCAGCTGGAAGACTTGGCTTTTAAAATTTTTAATCCCAAAAAATTTCAGGAAATCTACGATTTTCTTGAACAATCCAGCGAAGAAAGGGACAGGCAGGTAAACGAGGCTATAACTTTAATCAACCATATTTCTCATGGCAAAATTAGTATTCTTTCGATTAAAGGCCGGCCTAAAAGTATTTACAGCATTTACCGAAAAATAGTTGAGAAGAAGCATAATTTAAGAGATCTGTTTGATTTGTTAGGCATACGAGTTATTGTATCAGAGATAAAGGATTGTTATTTGATGCTGGGGCTGTTGCATGAAACTTTTGAACCAATAGAAGGAAGGCTTAAAGATTATATTGCTAATCCTAAATCCAATTCATACCAATCGATTCATACTTCTATCAAACTGCCTAATCAGAAAATAGTGGAAGTTCAAATCAGAACTCCAGAGATGGACGAATTAGCTGAAGAAGGCTTGGCAGCTCATTGGCAATATAAAGGCCTCAAATCAGATCTGGCTTTTGAAAAAAAACTTGGCTGGCTGCAGGATGTATTGAAACTGCAAAAAGAAAATCCCGAGTTCTTGGAAACGCTTAAAGTGGATGTTTTTGGCGACAATATTTATTGTTATACTCCTAATGGAGATGTACGCGAACTTCCCGTGGGCGCCTGCGCATTGGATTTTGCTTATTTTATACATGAAGAAATTGGCAGCCATGCTGTCGGCGCCAGGGTAAATGGCTTGTTTGTGCCTTTGAAGCATCAACTACGGGCTGGTGATGTCGTAGAAATTGTTACCAACAAGAACCAGCATCCCCGCCGCAGCTGGATTAAGCTAGTGCGATCGCCTCGCGCTAGGCAGAAAATTCGCAAATCGCTGAAACTTTATGAACAGCTGCCCTCGTTTCGGTATCAGCAGCTTAAGCCTTGGGTTAAGAACGAAGGTGGTGTATTAATAGAGTCGGAGGACTTTCCCCGGGCCAGCTGTATCTTAGCTAAGTGTTGCCTGGCTCTTCCCGGTGAGGAGATTGTCGGCATTGTCACCAAGCGCAAAGTGATCTCCGCGCATCGCGCTGATTGCCGAGCGGCTGTCAAGGAGCAGCAGCGCTGGGTTCCAATTAACTGGAAATCATCTTTTAATCAGCAAATTAATTTCTATGTCCGCGCGGAAGGAAGAGGCGGAATTTTGGCGGATTTAGTGCATACCATTGCTGCGGCTGGTTTTGAAGTTAAGGAAGCCAAGGCTAAGTTTGTTAACTCTCAAACTGCAGAATGCTCTTTCAGGATCATTCCTTCAGCCTTGGAACGGCTAAAAGACTTAGTTACTAGAATAAAAAAAGTCAATGGAGTAAAAACTATTTATTTTGAATGAACTTAGTTGGGATTATAGCCCATCATTTTTATCAGATCGATTACGCGGCTGCTATATCCCCACTCATTATCATACCAGCCCATTACTTGAACTAGATCCCCAGAAACTTTAGTAAATTCACTGTCAAAAATACAAGAATGGCCATTGCCCATAATATCTGAACTTACTAATGGCAGAGAACTAAACTCCAAGATGCCTTTTAATTTACTTAAAGAAACCTTTTTGAATCGGGCATTTACTTCCTCTACGGTTGTTTTCTTTTTTAGTAAAGCGGTAAGCACCGTTACTGATCCATCAGCTATAGGCACGCGTAAGGCCATGCCATCTAACCGGCCATGTAAAGAAGGTATAACTAAAGGAACAGCCTGCGCGGCTCCGCTGGAGTGCGGTATGATGTTTATCCCTGCAGCCCGGGCGTTTCTTAGATTTTTATCTGGAGCATCATGTAGTTTTTGTGAAGCGGTATAAGCATGAGTAGTGGTGAAGAAAACGGTTTCAATTCCCCAAGCGTCATGTAAGACTTTAACCATGGGCGCGATGCAATTAGTAGTGCAAGAAGCATTAGAAATAATTCTATCCTTATTTTGGTTATAACTTTGTTCATTGACACCTTTAACTATTGTTTTGATCTTGTCGTCTTCCGCATCAGCGCTTAACAGAACATTTTTTGCACCAGCCCTAAGATGCAAAGAAACTAATTCTTTAGTTAAAAATAAGCCTGTTGATTCCACCACAACATCAATCTTTAATTCTTTCCAGGGAAGTTTAGCCGGATCTTTCTGTGCTAAAACTTGCACTTTTTTATTTCCTACAATCAGGGCCTTAGGAGTTGCTGCAACTGTTTCTTTAAACACTCCATGGATAGAATCATACTTCAATAAATGAGCTATAGTTTTAGCTTCAGCCAGATCATTGACCGCTACAAAATTTATTTTCCGGTCATTTAGGCCGGCTCGAAATACCATCCTTCCGATTCGGCCGAAGCCGTTGATAGCTACATTTATCACCATAACTTAAGGTATAAATTGTAAATTTAAATAAGTTTGGGTTAAGTCCATCTAAAATTGACAAATGTAAAAAACAAAATCTATATAAATTGGCCTGAATTATACTCTAATTAAAAAGGGTGTAAGATGGGTGTAAGAAAAGGCAGGGCAATTAAGCATAAACAGGCCAGTTCTAAAACTCATAAGTCACGATCAGTGTTAAAAGCGCCAGTCACGGCTAAATTTTTACCAACGTTAAATTCTTCTGCCCAAGTTATGCCTTTTAACAATGCTCCAGTTAACAATACCGGCACACCTTTGCCAATGAAACCAGAAGGCGGTGCTGTTGCAAATGGAAGCAGAAAAAAATTTTGGTTAATTTTAGGGATAGCAGTGGCAGTATTATTAGTGGCAGGGCTATTGTTATTTCCAGCGTTCAAGAAGGGTTTTGCAGGAAAAGCCATCGGCGCATCTAGTGGTTCATGTAGTGATACGCAGGCTTGTATTGGCCCTAGAGAATTTTGTGATCGGAGCCTTTGTTATCAACAAGTAGGAGATTATCAAGCTTGTGATCCCAGTGTTCAGCTCCTTGGCCCATCTAGCTTTCAATGTTTAGGAAGGCCTGATCTTGCAACACCCAGGCCAAGCAGTTGTTTCCAAACTTCAAAAACGGTATCCCTTTATGGAAATTCTATTTCTTCGGGAAATTATTACTGTCTCCCGGAACGCTTAGCTACGGATGGTTCTCAGCTTTGCGCTACTGACAATCAATGCCAGCAAGGCATTTGTGAAATTCCAGGCAATGGCAGAGCGCCTAGCTGCATCCAAAATCAATTGGGAGCAACGCAACCTTGTCTTTATGATAGGCAATGTCAGAGTTATGATGCTAATGCAAATTCTGACGCTTGTTTTGGGGAGGATCTGGCTCAGTTTAGGCCCGGTGTTTGCCGTGATAGACTTAGAACTCCAGATGTAACGTTTACAGCAATGACTGCATCGATTACGGTCCCTAGCCGCACTTTATATATTGCGCCAGGAACAGCCGTGACATTCCAAATTCTAGCGCGCAGTGAAACTAATAGCGGTTCTTTGCATTGTTATGCTGCTCCAAACACGGATCCTCAGCATCCCGTAAATCCTGCTTATTTTAATCCTGATCAAACAGTAAGTAATCCCACCACTCAGCAATTTAATAATCTGCAGGATTCAATTACAATTCCAAATGTCATACAAACTGACACTATTTTTACCATCCGCTGCGAGAATAGTGTTAATTACATAGATCAAGTAGTTAATGTTTATATGCAACCTAATGCTCCCATAACTGTAGCCGGCTGTGATACTGAACCTGACAAATGTTTACGATATTATTACCCTTTCAATCGTGATTATAGGTACACACAAACTGATCCTGGTCAACCTCTTTATTGCAGGGATTTAAATTTATACCAAATTGGTCGAACAGGTGGAAGAGTTGTTGATAGTTGTACGTGGAATGAAATTTCAGATTTCTATGGTTTAGCTGGAAGGTATGGGGCCGCAACGTTTGCCAATGGTTATTATCATTTAAATGGGGTTGATTCTTTTTTTTCACAAGATGTAACTTATTTAGCTCCGCAGTCTAGCACGGCGGGGTTTGATGTTAGCTATCCTAATGGTTTTACTGCTTCTATGTGGATATCTCCGGATGGTGTGGTCCGTCCAGAAGGTTTCTTTAGCATAGGGCGAGACTTGCAGCCAACAGATGCCGATCCTTTCATTCTTTTGCAGAATTATGATGGTTATCTTCAATGGTTTGTTGATGATGATTATCGCGCGGTAATTCCCGGTCCCCATCTTACAAGAGGTTGGAATCATGTCGCCGTTACATACGAAAGAGTGCCACTATCGTCAAGTTCAAATACCCTTACGAATGAATTCTTTTTGTACGTGAATGGAAAAGTTATCGGCCATTATCGAGATCCAGACGCATATGATAACAATATTCTTTCCGCAGATGATGCTTTTCTTGGTAGCGGCTATCCTAATCCATTCACTGGAAGCATAGATGAAATTAAATTATTTTCAACGGCATTGGCAGAAGGCCAAGTGGATGATCTTTTCAGGCAGCAAGCTTCATCTCCCCAAGTTCAGATCCCTCCTTTAACTACCACGCAAATTAGTTCTTGCGTATCTGAAGGCTGGAGAGATAATACAAAGTATACTCTTACACAAGATATTACTGCTTCGCGAAGTTGTATGGTTATTGATGCTTATGGGGTTACACTTGATTGCCAAGGGCATTATATTAGCGGTATAGCTAGCGATGGCACGCTTCCCGCAACCACAGGAATTTTTATTCGTAGTAGCGGTGTTCATATTGAAAACTGCAATATTCGAGGTTTTGATGTAGGCATACGCGCAGAAGGAGAACAACAATTTCAGACATTTGGCATTACACTGGAACGTAATTTTATTTCAGCGCAGCAAAAAGCAGTGGAATTTTTGGATTTAGTTGGAAGAACAATCCTTAATGAAAATGTCTTTATAGGCCCCAGGGCAGCCTTGCAAGGTGTAACATTACTTCAAGGCTTCCAAGCCCCTTCCGTTTCATTAGGCAATAATGTGTTCTGTGGCTTTTCCTTGCCTACCGGTGGTGGAGCGGATGTCATGTGCAGCGTAACCAATGCTGCGGCGCAAATTTCTGGCACAGGAAATATTTTTGACAGCCAGTCGGGCTGTGGAATAACCTCCTTGCGAGGATGTATGGCACAAGATTTTACTCACATTCCTCCAGGCCAAAGTTCATCTAGTTTTACTTTGCCTCCCGGTGCCGCTATAGTAGATACTGACGGAGATCGCGTAACAGATGATGTAGACAATTGTCCTACTCTAGCTAATGGAGTTTATCCTTCATTCTGTATAGGTTTTGATTCATCGCAATGCAACCAGGCGGATAGTGATGGCGACGGGATGGGAAATATCTGTGATGAAAAAGCGCTCTGTCGTGACAGTTCAGATAATGATAATGATGGCTTAATTGATTGCGCTGATCCAGAATGTATTGGTGATATAGGTTCTGGAACTTATGAATGTTGCCAAACTTCTGCAAGTTGCGATGTTACAGGGCAGCAGTGTATTAATAATGAATGCAAGCTTCCTGTCTCTGATGTAGATGGTGATGGCGTGCCAGACCAATTAGATGAGAACGATGCGTTATGTACGGATAGAATTGATAATGATAATGACCGCCTTATTGATTGCGCTGATCCGGAATGCAGTGGAGACATTGGCCCTGTTGGGTTGCGCTGCTGTATAACCAATAGCGCTTGTTCATCCGGCCAGCAATGTTTTATGAATGAATGCCGAACTTTTGTTTGTGGAAACGGCCATCGCGAAGGAGCGGAACAATGTGATGACCAGAATACAATTGATAATGACGGCTGCAGTTCTTCCTGTGTAAAAGAATTTGGATGGATCTGTCGAGAAGATGCAGTGGGGTTATCTACCTGCAGCGCATATTGTGGAGATGGCCAGATGGTTGGAGTTGAACAGTGTGATGATGGCAATGAAGTGGATGGCGATGGCTGCAGCAGTAAAACTTTGTCTTGTCAAATAGAAGCAGGATGGACGTGCACAGATACTAGTAAAGGTCCAAGCCTTTGTAGTATATGCGGGGATGGAACTGTAGGAGGTACTGAAGAATGCGATGACAATAACTTGGTTGGTGGGGATGGCTGTACGGGGTTATGTAAGTTGGAAGCTGGCTGGAATTGTGCAGGAAGTCCCAGTGTTTGTGTTAGTCAAGCGCCTAATTGCGGCAATGGTATCATTGACAGTGGCGAGCAGTGTGATGATAACAATCCAGTAAGTGACGATGGCTGTTCCAAAGGTTGTTTCGTGGAAACAAATTATATCTGTTATGGCCAGCCTAGTTTTTGCGCGCAGTGTGGAGATGGAATGGGAGAATGGGTTGACTTCAATCGTGATGGAATATTCCAACCAGGGGAAGGTGAACAATGCGATGATGGAAATCGCGTGGATGGAGATGGATGTTCGGCTATCTGTCAAGTTGAGACCACTGCTATAAGTTTATGTACTGCTAGTTCTACTCAATGTATCCCTGCTTATCCTTTAGTCATACAAGTCTGTGCGCCTGATGGTCAATCCTGGTTAACAAGAAATTGTGCCGCCGGAACTACTTGTCAAAGTATGGGGGGCATGGCAGTATGTCAGGCGCCTGCGTCAACGGATGCCGATGGAGACGGAATTTCTGATGCGCAAGATAATTGTCAGGCAGTAATTAATCCTGGCCAAGAGGATGCTGATAGAGATGGAACCGGAGATGCTTGCGACACTACAATTTGTAGTGCACATGCTCAATGGACGGCAGGACAGTGCGTGTGTGATGCCAATTATGTCAATACAAATGGGTTGTGGACGGATGGATGTGAAACTAATGTTCCAAGTTATCTCTTAGGCGATGTAACTGGCGACAATCTTGTAAATACCGGTGATGCAATTCAAATTTTGC
>CAZRCV010000024.1:0-14717 GCA_964598745.1 uncultured Methanosarcinales archaeon | reverse complement strand
TAAAGGAGAGAAATACGTTCTCCTTTATATGCGTTTCTTTTGTCGTTAACTATTAGATCAAAAAATTTTAGAAGAATATTGTAAAAATTCTAGACAATCTCTTAAAATATTAGCTAAGGAGTTAAAGATTTCTAAATCAACTATTCATTATCGTATTAAAAATCTTGAAGAAACCAAAGTGATTAAAAAATATGTTCCGATTTTTAATTACCCCCTATTAGGACTAATCCAGGGATACTCTATTCTTCTTAAAGTAAATCTATTAACTAGCGAGGATGAAGATAAAATATTTGAAGTTAATAAGGGCATTGCAAACTTAATTACTTTTTATGGAAATTGGAATGTGGGATTGCTTGTTTTCTTAAGTTTCGAGAATGACCTCAATTATCTAATCCTTTCATTGAAAAATGCTCTTGGAAATAAATTAGAAAAGGTAGGATTAGTAAAGCTAAACCAACTTAGTTTTTGTTCTGTAAAATTTTCAAACGAAAGGAAAAAAAGGAGTGAAGTGGATATTAAATTTAATGAAAATGTAAGGACAAGGTTGGTGCCTCTTGAGAAGAATATTCTAAAAATTCTTGCGAAAAATGCAAATCTTCCATTCTCTAAAATAGCTAGTGAGATAAATGAGTCCCCCCAGAAGATATTATATCACATGAAACGATTAAGGAAGGATAATATTATTTTACAATTTAGGCCTGTTCTGGCTTTAGAAGGGGCAATTATCATAATTTATGTAAAATTGAAAATTCCCGATGAAAAAACATTGAAAAGACTTTCTTATTTTGCAAAAAGCGTTTGTGATGTAGACGCTTTTGCTGTAACTTTTGGAATATTCGATTTTGTTTTTCAAGTTATGTGTAAAGACAGCAAAGAAGTGCAACGATTCTTAGAAGAAGTTAGAATTCAGACTGTTGGTAACTTTGAAAGCATGGAAATTCTTTACTATAACCAAGAAAAAATTAGGGAAATAATGCCATTTAGTTAAATAAACAGCTCAATTATTACTCTCCCATTTCTGCAGTAAAAATCCCGTTTTTTGGGTAATGAAACTAACTATTAACAATATTAACATTACTATTAATTTTGGGTCGCACCAATATTTTTTAATCATGTTGAAAGTAGACCAAAATCGCAGGCGATAAAATTGCCCAAAGGAAGAATTAGCTTTAGTCTGCCTAATCATAAACCGTTTGAAAAAGTAGCTTCCTTTCCCTCGAGCATAATGCCATTTTATGAACGAAATCAGGTTTTTCCTTGGCAAATGGTACATAATCATGTTAGGGTTGTATTTTATTTTAATTCCATTATGCAGTAATTTCAGGGATAAGTAAACATCGTCTGCTGTAATAGTTAATTGTTTATTGAATGCTCCAAGCTGTTGGATAATTTTCTTTTGAAAAGCGCAATTCCCGCCAGCTAAGTGGCTGGAATATCCCCGTTTATCAACCGGCCACATCTTTTCAAAACCTAAGTGCGCACCCCCGGGATACCCCAATCCGGAAATACAATCACCTAGGAAAGTTGATTTAGGGATCTTGGTGTTGCCAGTAACCACCACTTCGCCCAGAGAGATCTGTTGGTAAATTTGTTCCAGCCAATCGTATCTGGCATAACAATCAGCGTCAATAATAGCTACAATTTCAGCTCGAGAATGGCCAATTCCAACGTTCCTAGCTGCAGATAACCCTTGATGAACCATATTGATTACTCTGGCTCCATTTTTCAGTGCAATTTTTTCAGTCTGATCCGTGGAACCATCGTTAGCCACGACTATTTCAAAATCTTTAAACGTTTGCAATCTCAGCGAGTTGAAGATGCCCTGGATGCAGTGCGCGGCATTATAAGCGCAAATCACTACCGATATTTTTGGAATTTTCATAATTTATGGTTTGAGTTAAGCCATCTATCAAACTAGTTTCAGGCTCCCACTGCAAGACTTTTTTAGCCTTGGCGATGGCAAATACACTGTTCTTGATATCATTCTGCCGCGCAACGCTGTTTTTAGCTGTCTTATTGCAGTTTGTAAATTGAGAGATAATTCGGTGCAATTCATTAATTGACGTTTCTTTCCCCGAACCAATGTTAAAGCAGCCTTGACAGCTTGGTTCCAGAGCGCAAATGACAGCCTTAACTACGTCTTTTACAAAAATAAAGTCGCGGGTTTGTTCGCCGCTTCCCTCAATGCTAGAACTTTCTCCAGTTAAAGATTGTTTAATAAAGGCAGCTATTACTCCGCCTTCGTTGGTAGTAATTTGTCTGGGGCCATACACATTAGCCAAGCGAAGCGATGCGAAGTTTAAGCCCGAAATTTTTTAGTATTTTTCTACCACGATGTGAGAAATTCCCTACGCTGAGAGCGGCTGCTGCGGGAGCTCTTCCTCCACAGGATTGTAAGTAAGATTTCCAAAGATAGCTGCTGAATTAATGTACACAAATTTTTTTACTCTATACTGCTGAGATAAGTTAATCAAATGAAGGCTGCCAATAATGTTAACCTGCGCATCCAGCAATGGATTCTTTAATGATTGTGATACACTAACCTGGGCAGCTAAATGCACGACTGCATCAACTTGGCTTTTGAAAATTTCCTCTATAATGGAAGAATTAATATCTAGTTTATAAAATACCGCTTTGTTATTAACATTAGCTTTCCGACCAGTAGATAGATTATCTACTACTATCACTTCATCTCCTTGAAAAATTAGTGAATCAACCAGGTGACTGCCAATAAATCCCGCGCCGCCAGTTACCACAATTCTCATATCTTAGCGTTCTTTGGACAGTTTTATATAACTTATGAAAGCAGGAAGGTATAGGATTCTTTGGGAATCATAGCCCAATATACTCTATTTCGTCCTCATCTATCCTGCGCACTGGTTTTTCGTAAAGCAACTCTTCTTGGCACTGAGCTACTAATCCGGAAGTTCGGCCAATAATGAAAATGCCTTTTCCGAGAAGCGGATCGAAAGCAAAACTGCATAAAACCATAGCCAGGAAACCATCAATATTTAGGGGCAGTTTTTTACCTTTAATTTTCAGGAAAGCTTGTTCAATAATGGATTTAAGCTTTAAAAATTTACAATCATAATTTAATCTCTTCAGTTCCTTAATTAAAAAATTTACTCTAGGATCTTCATCTTTGTAGTGTTTATGCCCAAAACCAAAAATTATTTCTTTGTTTTCAATTTTTCTCGTTATTATTTGTTCTATCGCAAGGTCTTTCAGTTGAATTAACTCATAAAATTGTCGCATGGCCTTTTCTATAGCGCCACCATGATAGTCTCCTAAACTCAAGATGCCTCCGGCTACACCAACCTGTAATGAGTTTCCTCCCGAGGTTATGACTCGAGAAGCCAAGCTGGAGGTAGTTCCCATCCCATGATCGATGATGGAAATCAATAATTTTTCAAAGATTATGCTCTCCTTCCCTGCAGGATTTCTTCCAGACAATTGCAGAAACATGGCATCGGTATATTTGCTGTTTTGGATTAGGTTAGAAAGCTTAATGCCTCGGATAACCATATCTTCATCTTGCAGTTTGGAAATCCTGGTTTGATATTTCTTTTTGAGATTAGAAGCTTTTAATGAGGACAAATTTGTTTCCACTGGTTTAGCTGTGATTAATTCTTTTATTCTTTGGCCAATTTCATGATGCACTTCAACTATTTCCACACCAGCTTGCCGCAGCACATTAACTTTATGTTCCCGGCTTCCTTTGTCTCCTTCAATGATAGCCCCGGCATGGCCTAGCGATACATTTTGCAAGTGATAATTTTCTGCAAACTTTCCTGAAACAAAAGCGGCAATAGGTTTAGGGTAGGGATTTCCTTGTTTTTTTCTAGCCAGAAGATAAGCGGCTAAATCCTCTTCCACTGTGCCGCCGATCTCGGCAAATAACACAATGCCTTTTGTTTCTGGATCCATTTCAAAGTCCTGAAGCAATTCCACGTAAGAATCTCCCATTATTACATCTGCGCCAGTTCCAACTACTGTAGATTGCCCCAATCCAGCTTGTTTTAACACCAACGCAGTTTCGCAAGCCATGCCTCCGCTTCTAGAAATGATACCAATAGGTCCAGGAGTAAAGGCGCTTCTTGATTTTCCCGAAGCGATGGCTCCACACTTGGATTTCCCTACGGAAAAAATGCCAATGGAGGTGGGCCCAATAATTCTAACACCCTGTTTTTTGGCCAGAGCCAGGCAGTGCATGGCATCATGAATGGGTATATTTTCTGTAATAATGTTTATCAAGGGTATGCCTGCAGTTATGGCTTCGATAATTGCTTCCTTAGCATTTCTGGCCGGAACTAAAACTACTGAAACATCAATCTGTTGTTTTTCTTTGGCTTCAGCTACAGAGTTATAAACAGGAACTCCCAATATATTTTGTCCGCCCTTGCCAGGTGTTACTCCAGCTGCAACTAAGGAACCTTCTTTAAGCATTTCTTCACAGGCTAACTGGCCCTGTTTGCCGGTAATTCCTTGGATTAAGTACCTGGTTTGTTCGTTAATTAGTATGGCCATGATCTTTAGGTTGAATTATCTTACTTTATTTTTATATTCTTGTGACAATTGCGCCATTATCTTAACTGCTTCAGTTAAAGGGGTATTTTCATCATAATAGTGCAAATTTAATCCCTGCTGAGTTCGGATGGTTTCCATCAACAATTTAGCTTGTTCATCGTAAGGCCCGGCTCGGCGTATTACTATGGGAAAATCAATTTTTTTTTCCAATAAAACTACAGCAACTCCTTGCAATGTTTCCGCAATGTTAGTGAAGTTTGCAATAACTCCAGCGATTAATAATCCCGACAAATTTGGCCGATTTAGAACTATCCTGGTTAAGGCTTCAACCTTTTCTTTAGGAGGATTACCGCTGTATTCCGTGAAATTAGCTGGCTTTCCGCCAAATTTTACCAATGTATCCATTATCGTCATGGAGGCTCCGCCGCCACTAGTAAGAATAGCAATGTCTCCATCCAGGTCAATGAAAGTTTTTCCTGCCACTCCTCGATGATCTTGCTTGTCGATCGCTCTGGCAGAAATTTCTCGCGCTGTAGCCGGACGATTGTCAGTTCTTTCGGGAAATTCCAACAGGCGGCGCCAATGGGCATCGTCATCAATAATTGCTGAAGCATCTACAGCAACGTAATCTCCGGCGGGAGTTAATACTAGCGGATTGATTTCAATCATTTTACAATCGAATTGTACGAAACAGCTGTATAATTTATTAATGATAGAGAAAGGTATCGGTATATCTCTTAATGGTATTTCTCTTAATCCCTCTAGGTAGTTAATGGCTATTCTTTTTACAGATTGCGAATTTTTTTCCACGTTAACCCCTCCCAGAGGACTGTACAATAATACTGGGTTTCTAGTGGAAGTATCGATCATTAGGGCTAAATATAATTCTTGATTGGCTTCTATTTTTTTATCCAATAAAACTTCGGTTACTGTTTCGCTTAGAATAATTTTTCCCAACAGTTGTTGAGTTTGTTGATGAGCTTGTAATGTATTTTCTACTAGCACTACCGCCCCAGCTTTTCCTCGGCCTCCGCTTAAAGTCTGAGCTTTTACCCAGATGGGTTGATTAATAATTGGTATTTGTTCTAATTTAGTAATTAATAAGCCATCACTCGTAGTAATTCCTACATGCTGTAGTAATCTTTTAGCTTCAAATTCTTTTAGTTTCATTTTCTGCCGATACCATAATAAGTGAACCCGGCTTTTCTGATTTGTTCCGGTTCATAAACGTTTCGTCCATCAAAGATAACAGCATGTTTCATATCCCGCCTGACTTCCTGAAAATCAAAATTGCGAAATTCATCCCATTCCGTGACTAAAATGATGGCAGAACTATTTTTAATGGAAAAAGGCATAGACGTGGCATAAAAAATAGAGTTATGATAAATCTTTTTTATTTCTTCCATAGCTGCAGGATCGTAAACGGCTACTTGCGCTCCACGCTGCCTAAGGGCATTAATTAAATCTAGAGAAGGTGCTTCACGTAAATCGTTTGTTTTAGGCTTGAACGCAAGGCCCCATATAGTAAAAAGATGTCCGGTCAAATTTGGGCCAAATTCATTTTCAATTTTAGATAACAATAATTTTTTTTGTTGTTCATTTAGGGACATTACTTCTTGTAACAGCTTGGCGGTGTAGCCTTGTTTTTCTGCTGTGGCAACCAGGGCACGAAGATCTTTAGGCAGGCAACTTCCACCAAATCCCACTCCCGCATTAAGGAATTTTGGATTGATGCGATAATCCATTCCCAGGCCGCGAGCAATAATTTTGATATCTCCCCCTATCTTATCACAGATGTTAGCGATTTCATTAATGAAACTGATCTTGGTAGCTAGAAAGGCATTGTTAGCATATTTCATAATTTCTGCGGTGGCCCAATCAGTTTCTATAATATTTAAGTACGGCCGGTTTAAACCAGAATAGACCTCTCGCATTACTTTCAAAGCTTTTTTAGAAGGAGTGCCAATAACTATTTTGTCTGGATGAGTAAAGTCGTGAACAGCATTGCCTTCTTTCAAGAATTCAGGATTAGAAACAACATCTATCATGGAATGGATGTTTTTTTCTTTAATTAATTCCTGCATTCGTTGCGCTGTGCCAGGAGATACTGTGCTCTTATTGGCCAAAATTTGATATCTTTTGGCATAAGTAGCTACAGCTTCAGCTACAGCAAAAACTTGTTGTAAGTTAGCTGAACCATCTTCGTTGCTAGGAGTGCCTACGCAATTAAAAATTACTTCGCTGTTTTCAATGGCTAGGCAGATGTTAGTGGTGAAGGTAAGTTTTTCCTTAAGCCTAGTTCTTTCGATTACTTCTTTTAGCCCAGGCTCATATAAAGAAAGTTTTCCTTGCTGAAGCATTTTTACTTTAGATTCATCAATATCACAGCATATAACACTATGTCCCAGATCAGCTAAACAAGATCCAGTAACCAACCCTACATATCCTGAACCAATACAACTAATTTTCATGGTAAAATTTCTCTGCTTCTTGCAATGATTCTAGCGTTCCCACATCAAACCAATGTTCGGTAAAGACAAAAGCTTTCACTTCCGAATGTTTCATCAAGTATTTTATAAAATAGCCCAGAGCATCAGGCTGGTTTTCTTTAACATATTTCTGAATTTTTTCTTGATCAGGTTTACTAAATATGTAACAAGCTGTTGCAGCAAGGGTGCTTTTTGGCTCCAATGGCTTCTCTTCGAAATCTAAAATGCGGCCATCTTTGATTATGCCCACGCCAAAACGGCCCTTAACTTTTTCCTGTTCTTTAAGATCGCAAAAAGCGACTGTGGAAAGGCAGTTAGATTTAAATGAAGCCAGGAACTGTTGCAGGCCAAAACCAAATAAGTTATCTCCAGCAATTACTAAGATATCTTCATTAATTTTTTCTTGCTGTATCACAAAATTAAGGTCGCCCATTGACCCCAACCGGCCTTCATTGGAAATAGTGCGATCATTGATAATTTTAACATCTAGTTCTGTTTTTAAGGTTGAACTCCACTGTTCGAATAGGGAATAAAACTTAGCATTAGTAACAACATAAATAGAGCCTATTTCTTTTATTTTATTAACTTTCTCGATGATATAATTAATGATGGGCTTGTTGGCTATAGTGAGAAGAGACTTGGGCTTGTTTTTGGTTAATGGATAAAGCCGGGTGGCATATCCGGCAGCCAGAATAATTGCTTTCATGTTACTACTGTTATAATTGAGGTAAGCGGTTTAAAATCGTTATGGAAGAATAATTTTAGAGTTAAGGTGGACAGCTAACCTGGGTTCCCACACAGCGCAGTACAACCAGGAACGGAGATGGTCTTAACTTCCAGGTTCGAAATGGTACTGGGTGAACCCCACCCCTATGGCCGTCCTAAAAGCTTAATTTTTAAGGTTATTTATAAATATTTTGCTGTAATTGGCTCAGTGGAAAATCTCACTTCGTTCGGTTATTATCATACTTCGCACGGGATACCTTGGCCTTAAAGCCTAAGTTTCCCGAATGGAGCAACCCCTTTCTAAGCTAGTGGTGTAACTCGAGAGCGCTTAGTGCAAGGATAATAACTGCATTTTCTACTGAGCCTTCACTTTCATAATAATTATATATCTTTAATCTCCGCTTTAAGCTAAAAAAGATGGTAATCTCTACAGCTGTAATTCTTGCTGGCGGTTTAGGAACGAGATTAAGGCCACTCACTAATGATGTGCCTAAACCGTTGTTGCCAATGCATGGAAAACCAATCCTTCAGCATTTAATTGAAGGTTTGCGCGATCATGGGGTAAAAAATGTTATTTTGTCAGTTGGCTTTTGTTACGAGAAAATTAAAGCTTATTTTGGTGATGGTTATAAATTAAAGGTTAATTTAATTTATTCTGTAGAAAAGCAGCCTTTGGGAACCGGTGGCGCGGTAAAACAAGCGGCTAGAAATCTGTCTAAACCGTTTTTTCTGGCTTGGGGAGATAATTTAATGGATATCAATTTCTCTGCTTTGGAAACAGCGCATCAAGTTAGCAAGGCCGAAATAACTATGGTGTTAACACCGGTTAGTAATGTGGAACAATTTGGAGTAGCCAAGATCGAAGGTAAGAAGATAATCTACTTTGTGGAGAAACCTAACCCCGAGCAGGCTCCATCTAACTTGATTAATGCTGGCGCTTTTGTCATTGATCCACGCGCTTTAGAAATTTTATCTGACGGCCAAAGTTCTATGGAGCGAGATTGTTTTGAAAAGCTGGCTCCTTTAGGGAAGATTGCCTACTTTATACACCAGGGGCAATGGTTTCCTACCGATAACTTGGAGCGCTATACTGCCGCTTGCAGAAACTATCAGGCTAGAATCGATTTTTCCAAGAAAAAAATAGTGTTGGCAGATGTCGATCAAACTATTTGTGAAAGTTGCAGCGAAATTTCACCGGTTATGGTACGTGAGATTCAACGGCTAATTGGCTCTGGTCGCATCTTTTCTTTTATTAGCGGTTCATCTATTGCAGAACTGAAGAGAATGGTTTCTTCTAAACTAAAGCTAGATCACCATCTTCTAGGAAATAATGGCACTAATTATGTTACGTTTAGCCAAGAGAAATTTACTGAAAAGTATAATCATCCTTTCAAGGACCCAGAAAAAAAAGAAATTTTTGCCGCTTTTGAGAAATTGGTCGCTAAAGAGAACTTGGTTTCGTTAACAACTAAAGAAGATCAATTACAAGACCGCGGGTCGCAAATTACATTATCTGTTTTAGGAAGAGGAGCTCCCAAGGAATTGAAGTTAGAGTACGATCCCGGGGGAGAGTTGCGTATTAAATATATCGAGTACCTTAGGCAATTTTTAGATTTTAACCAATATGATTTAAAAATTGGCGGCACAACTTCTATTGATGTTACTAAAGCTGGTTTAGGCAAAGATTGGGGGGTAACACAGTTCTTGAAACTAAATCAATTTTCTGCAGATGAAATTTTGTTCTTTGGCGATAAGATTTATCCGGGTGGTAATGACTATGAAGTTTCTAAGCTGGTAGATTGCATTGCAGTTAAAGATCCAGAAGATACTTTAAACCAACTTAAGAAACTGTAACTAAAAAAGAGATGCGCTAATTTAACAACTTATAAAGTTGTTTTACTGAGCCAACAGTTAAGTAAAGTTTTTATATGATCATTAACTAGGCTAATTTTATGGATAAAGAAGTTTTAGACAATATCCTTACTGCCGGAAAAATTGCTTCTCAAGTTAGAAGGGAAGGCGCTAAAAAATTAGCTGTTCCTGATACATCCATTTTAGAAGTTATGGATTACTGTGAACAAAGAATTCTTCAATTAGGCGGTGGCATTGCTTGGGCGCAATATGCGGTGAATGAAGTCGCCGCTCACAGCTGTCCCACAGGGGATAATAAAGAATTAACTAGAGAAGGTGATGTGGTAAAAATAGATGTAGGAGTGCATATGAACGGTTGGTTAGCTGATAATGCTATGACTGTGGAAGTAGGCTCATCTAAAAAATACCAAGACCTGATTAAAGCATCTCAAAATGCCTTAAAGGCGGCTATTAGGTTAGTTAAACCAGGAGCGCAGCTGCGTGAACTGGGCGCGGCGCAATATTCTGAAGCTGAAGCCTTGGGTTTTACTACTATTAAAAATTTGGGCGGCCATACTATTGAGCGCTACAAAGTCCATGGTGGTGTTTCCATTCCTTTTTATGATAATGGGGATAAGCGGGAATTAAAAGAAGACTGGCAGATTGCTATCGAACCGTTTGTTACTAATGGGGGAGGCATGGTTCGGGAAAAAGGGCAAGCAACTGTGTTTATGGTAGTTCGTCCTTTAATGTCAGCCCGAACCGCTTACGCCCGCCAAATACTGCAACAAGTCAGTTCTCAGAACGGATTGCCATTTACTACCAGGTGGCTGACTAGAAAGTTTGGCCAAGGATCTACAGCCTTGGGACTAAAGGAATTACAGCGAATGGGAATAATCAGCGTTCATCCGCCGTTGGCGGAAGCGTCTGGAGGCATGGTAGCTCAGTTTGAACATTCTATGATTGTTAAAGATAAGCCTATAGTATATACTCGCCAAGATGAAGACCAGTGGTGAATAACTAGCGGGTGCAGCAATTATTTTTTCATAAAAAGCTTTAATAAGTTTTAAACTTACAGCTAATTTATGGAAATAGAATTTGGCTTAACTCAATCCCTTGAAGAAAATGCAGGAAAATTTTTTGATTTAGCCAAGCGGTATAAGAAGAAGCTTCAAGGCGCCAATCAAGCTTTGCAGGAAAGTCGAAAACAGCTGTTGCAACTGCAGAAAGAAGAAGCTAAATATTCAGCTGAAGAGAAAATAAAACAACAAAAGAAGCAGCGAAAACAGCAGTGGTATGAGAAATTTCACTGGTTTATTTCTTCAGAAGGTTTTCTTTGTATTGGAGGCAAGGATGCCACTTCTAATGAAATAATTATTAAAAAACACTTGGAGCCAGACGATTTAGTATTGCATACGGACATGGCCGGATCACCATTTTTCGTTATCAAAAACGGTAAGGAAGCTGGCCAAAATACCATTCAGGAAACAGCCCAAGCCGTGGCTGTTTATTCACGAGCCTGGAAGTTAGGCCACACCACAGCGGATGTTTTTTATGTACAGCCTGAACAAGTAACTAAAGAAACCAAAACAGGAGAAAATATTGCCAAAGGCAGTTTCATGATTTATGGAAAGACCAATTACCTTTATCCAAAGTTAGAATATGCCTTGGGCTTATTTGAAAACGAAATTATTGGCGGTCCCTGGGCAGCAGTAATCAAAAGAACAGACAAAGTGGTGTTGGTTGTTCCCGGCCGTGAAAAAAAGAGCGCTCTCGCTAAAAAAATTAGAGCCAAACTAGGTGGCGGAGATTTAGACGATATCATTAAATTTTTGCCAGCAGGCGGCGGGGATCTTAAAAAAGTTAAAGAAAACCGCTAACTTAGTAAAATCGGTCAAAAATTGTCCTAACCAATATCCTTTGGCTTTAATCAGTCAATAATTTTTTAAATAAACTCATAATTGAGCTTGATAAGCCCCTGTCGTCTAGCCTGGATATAATAAGGGCAAATAGGACGCGAGCTTGCGGTCAATTCCCGACAAACAGCTTGAAGCCGGAGTTCAAATCTGTGGTTTAACAGTGAAAGTCTCCGCGGGGGCGCTTTTTTCTTCAAGTAGTTATAACGAACTAAAACTTTTTAATTTTGGAACAGAAGTGTTGCAATAAGGACAATTAGCTGGTCTTCTATTAAATGGATCATAGCGGAAAGAATACTTGCAGGCGCTGCATTGCGCTTTTACCTGGTTAGTTCCGGGAATTTTGCTAAACTGGGCTTTATTTTCTTCACGTTTAATCTTAGCCATTTTCTCTAAGTAATCGTCTTCTGCATCCCACCCGGGCGGTTTGGCTCTAATTTCTTCTTTCTTGGCCAGTTCCTTTTCTTGTTCTTCTTTTTGCTTGGTTTTACCGCTAAAACAAGTTGGGCACACCATCTGCTTGTAATCATGGTGCAAGCGAAATTGGCTGGCTGGCGCGGTGTTATTGCAAACCCGGCAGAGAGATTTTACTTCCATAAACTACAAAGTATTACTAGTCTTTTTATAGATTTCTTTACAACACAGTACAGATCTTTATCTTACTTATTCTTTCTTGGAGATAAGGATCGGCTAACACTTGTTTAACGAACGGTTCTAATGATCTAGTAGCTTGAGGTATTTTAGCGTAAATTCTACTTCGTTTAAGATAAGTTTGCCGATGCTTCTTCTTGAAATTGGCTACTGCTTGTTTTAATTTTAAAGGTGGCCCTGCCCGTTCCATAGATGCAGCTAACCTATCCCTCTTTACTATAAAGTAAAAAATATTCCAGTCCCAACCGCTGGCTGTAACTTCAAATGGGGCTAAGCCTTTTTGTAGAAACTTAAACACCTGCAGCAGTTGTGATCCGACTACATCTTTTTTGTTATTTAACTCCTTAACCTCAACATAAATAATGTTGTGTTTAGGATACATTTTTTTAAGATTGGGCAAGCTAATTAACTCTTTTTCAAAAAAATAGTCCTTTCTGCGCTGTAAATAATCTTGGGCTTTTTTCTTAAACAACAAAAATTTTTCTAAGGTTAAGGCTGCTGCGGCATTTCTAGATTTATCTACCGGATCAATAACCAGCAACGGCGAATGCTTGGAGGAATTAATCTCAAATAAAGCATTTTTGCCGGCATAATGGCCAGCTACATCTACCACTTCATTAACTTTCCACTGTTGTGATGCTGTTAACAGTTTCTGGAAAGATCCGTAAAATATAACCAAAATTTCTAATACGTAACCGCTGAAACCGCCAATGTAAGATTCGGCGCCATACATGTCTTGAGCGCGGCAAAATTGTTTAGCGAGCCTAATTTCATCTTTAAGCTCTCGGGCATGCGCATTAACCCATCGAGCATGCAAGGGAGAAACGTCGGTAATGTTCACAGCTTTAGCAGCAGTAGCAATGGCTAAAATTGGCACTACTTCAAAAGAAAACTGGTGGTAAGATAACTGAAAATAGTCCCTGCTGCCGTGAACGCGAGTTAGTTTTTCTTTCTTAAAAGTTTTCTTTAAAGTTTTTTCTAATAAATTAGAAATTTGGCCCGATTTCTTGGAAAAAAGCTGGTAGTTGTACAATACAAAGATGTCTACATCATGGTTTTCTGTTAACCAAGTATCCTTAGCGCCGCTTCCTCCTAAAATCGCTTTAGCTTGGCTTAAATGAGAATTAAGTACTTGCAGAAATGAATTACAAGTTCGTTTAAAATTAATTTTTTCTGTTTCGTTAGGCTTGATTTTATTTAAAACGTTAACTAGAGGCATAGTAACCACCCATTCAGCCTCTGTTGGCACTTAGCAGGCTGCCTTTAGAACTGTTTAATAAATTTCAGCATATAAATCTTTTTATATCTCTAACGTTTTGAAAAACTATGGTATTGCTTAGGATTCCTATCGAGTGTCATTTTTGCAAATCCAATGTAGAAAGAAGAAACGCACTGATAGTTAAGAACCCGGAAAACAGACAAATTTTCCAGTGTTTTAGTTGTTTTCAAGCTAATTTAACTAGAAATAGCCCAACCGGTAAGGTTGACCTCTATTGTGAACGCTGCCATTATAAATTTACCTCATCCAAGTTGCGCTGTCCTTACTGCAACCAATTTGATGCAGTAATTAAAGCTGAGATCAAAATGAAGGATTTGTTGTAATTTAACTTAGAAACATTCCCTAGTTCTTTTTAGTTTGTTATTAAAAAAGCGCCAGCACCCGGATTTGAACCGGGAATCCCTCACGGGAGCAGTTTTCGAGACTGCCGCCATATTCTCCAATGGGAAGTTAACCTTGCCACTTCCGGATTAGGCGATGCTGGCAGATTTAAATACGGCCGCCGGGATTTTCACTGCCAGTTTTGAACCCGGGACGCAACCTGTCACCAAAAGTTGATTATGGGAGGGTTGCATGATGCCGCTTCACTACGGCCGTATAAGCAATATTTAAAAATGAAGGTATTTAAAACTTGTGAGAAAGTTAGAGATAACTTTGGGCTAGTTTTAACCAAGATTATTGTTCTATGATTATAACTGGTACCAGCTTGGCACTACTTCAGTTATGTCAAAACTAGAATTATTTTTGTTTCCTCTTTTTTCTTTTGGTGGAAAAGTTGTTCTTTTAACTAGTGTTTCTAATTCTTCATCTAGCAATTCATGTCCACGCAGCCTTGTTGCTGGTTCTGGTTGTACGGCTAATTCCCATGCCCTTACGAAGCAGTCCGGCATTCCAGCCAGTTTTAGTTGATTTTGGGCTGATTTAATTGTTTCAGGATTCCAGCTTTTAGCTTGTGAACAATATTCCATCTGGTAATTATGACTACCGTAGGCTAAATGGCCTGTTAATCCCTCAAATAAGAGCATGCCAAAAGAAAATAAATCCGATCTATGATCCATAGAATCTCCCCTGGCTTGTTCTGGTGACATATACTCTGGTGTGCCGAAAACAGCGCCTTTGGGAGCTAAGTCTAGATCACCCTGTTTGGCTAAGCCAAAATCAATAACTTTAGCTCTTCCTTCAGGAGTAACCAAAACATTATTTGGTTTTAGGTCTCGATGAACGGTCTCATTGAAAAGTTCATAGAGCAGAACTTTTAACCTAGCCCAAAGGTTATGG
>CAZRCV010000023.1:0-14760 GCA_964598745.1 uncultured Methanosarcinales archaeon | reverse complement strand
GAATGCCATTAACTATCACATTACCTGAACTGGTAGTAACATTATACAATTTACCCTTATAGTTTATTTTTTCTACTTTTGTAATAGTTTGAGAGGTTAGTTTCATAGTGCAGTCACTTCATTAAAATCTATTTTAGTGTTGTTTAGAATTTTGTAAAGAAACTCAGGATTAATTTCTAATCGCTCCATGATTGATTCTGCGCCAAGACCCTTTGCTCTAAGACTTAGATATTGTAATAATTTATCTTTCATCTCTTCATTTAGCGCCGTTATTAACTTCCATTTTTTTAAATTACAGTAATTAATTTTAATGTTATTACAAAATCTTTCAATATTCAACAAAGATTGAGAGAGTATAAACCGATATAATCTGTTACCTCTATGACTTTTATCAGTATTTAACATCTTATAATCTATGCCTCTATTTGTAATCATAACGTTCTTTGTTCTGAGGTAATGGATTATTTCATTAAGAAAATTCATTCGATTAGCTTCAAGCATTTCTAATCCAGTTATTCCGAATTCAATCCTAAGTAAATTATTATAGCCAGAAACACCCAACTCACTTCCAAATATAGATCCATAAAACTCATCTTTAGTCTCTTCTTTTAAATTTATCCAACTTGGAATTTTTAATTCTTTCTTTGTTTTATTTCCTTTTGGTGTGCCTAAAGCAATAAAGAATCTAATCACCGCCCTATTTGTGTTAGTAAGACACCAAGAATGCCCATATTCTCCACCCTCTCTGATCTCATGGTTCATAGCAATAGCTTTTCCAAAAATGTTCTGTAAATCATTTCCAAATTCTTCTACATCTTTATAATTAGAACTAGATAAAAAAATACCATTCAAGTTTTCAAATATTCCCCCATCACCAAATGTTGCTCCGAGAACTTTAGAAATTAATGGTAATTTTGAATTATCTATTTTTAGTGGCAATAATTTCCTCGTTTTGAGCCATTCTATAGTTTGTACTGGAACTGGCGCAGATTTTTTTTCACTCCACCATCGAGTCCTTCCACATGAAACTCCTAACTTAGTTGCCAGTCTTTTATATCCCCAAGAAGGATTAAAGTTTTTTAATTCTAAATAATCATAATAAGATTTTGTTAATTTCAGTTGTCTTTCATCGTATGTATTAATGATATCTTTATCATCTATAATTATATCTTCTTTTTTTGAAACAACCTCTTCCCCTTCTTTTACATCCTTAGCATGCACATAAGAAATTTTTCCGTTTTTCCAGATAGCAATAGCGTGTTCTGGTGTAACAATTAGTTCTTTATTTTCAGAAGTGGTTAGTTTTATCATTTCACCTTCATAGTCATATCTATTGGATGATAAAACTTCTACTGGAGATATTGAATTGTTATTTTCGCCTAGAACAGTTAGCTCACCTTTAGGCAAGAAAACAGCCTCATAGTTATTTTTTTCTTTTCTGTAAACTCTATTTTTATGTTTATTGAATGATTTGTTTAATTCAAAATCAATTTTTCTTTCAACAAAATTACCTTTCTCAAATATCCCTAACCTTGTTACTACTGGAAAGGACTGAAACGGATCATGAAGAACATCGCCTAGCAAAGCCCCGGCATGAGCTCCGGTAGCATCAAAGAAAGGCGCTTGTTTTTTCCCGTAATTATCAACTATTACTTTAGCTGGCAGTACTAATTGCTGCCCGCCTTTAAACATCCGCTGGCCCATACTTAACATCATCGCGAAAGTAGCCAAAAACAACATACCACCCAAGAAAAAAGCGGCAAACATTACATCAGACTTATAGTAGTTGCGCACCCACCAAGGAGCGATTAAGGTAATGATAGCTACAATAAACAGCAGAAAATTGTTGCTCTTTAATACCTGCTTGCTGTCCAGCTGGCTGCGTTTCACTTCCTCCCTGCCTGCGCCGGCTGGGACTTCCTGAATCAAGGGGTTATTTTCATCATTTAGGTTAGCAATACTGATAATATCCTTAAGCTCAGAATTAGGCAACAACTGAGCTAAAGCCAGCCCCAGCATGGATTTGCCAGTGCCCGGATCGCCGATCAGCAACACATGCCGCCGTTGCAATGCGGCTTTTTTGATTATCCTAACGGCTTCTTCCTGGCCTATAACTTGATCTATCAATTTTTCAGGGACCTTAATTTGCTGAGTCGTTTTCACGCGAGCAGTTCTCTGGCTGGTACTTTAAAAAAGTTGTGGAAATTTCAGGTTAATTCAGGTTTAGATATACCATATATTTAATTAAGTATACTATTTATTTAGTTAGATATACTATATATTTATAAAGCTAAAAGCAATCTTAGTGGTTACGACGTCGTATGTACTTTGTAGATAAAATTCTGGCACAGGGAGAACGGCAACGGAAGTTATCCGTACCTAAGAAGTTCTGGGGAGATTTCCCTATCGGCTCTTACGTTAAAATAGAGCTTCTGAACGATCCTACGCTGTTCTTCGTCGATAAAGTGCAAGCGCAGGGAAAACTACAGAGAAGAATTCCTGTGCCGCAAAAATTCTGGGATGAGTTTTCAGTAGGATCGACAGTAAAAATTGGAGTAATGAGAAGTGATTCACGGGGACTTAGCTCCAGCCTGGACTCTGGCAAGACTTATTTTGTGGATAAAATCCAGGCGCAAGGTGAACAGCAGAGAAAATTATCTGTACAGAAAAAGTTCTGGGGAGATTTCCCTATCGGCTCTTACGTTAAAATAGAGCTTCTGAACGATCCTACGCTGTTCTTCGTCGATAAAGTGCAAGCGCAGGGAAAACTACAGAGAAGAATTCCTGTGCCGCAAAAATTCTGGGATGAGTTTTCAGTAGGATCGACAGTAAAAATTGAGTTGATGAGGAAGAAACTAGGATGAGATTAAAAACTAAACAGAGGGATAGTAGTAATTTACCTACTCTTAACTCTAGTTTAGGCCTTAAAGTTTTATTCTTGCTAATGGTAACGCTAGTTCTGGCTTTGATTGGCAGTATTAGTTTACCGGGCAACTTGCTAGGCGCGGCCATTGGATTAGGTGTAGAGAAAAATCTGGATAACCAACTGAACATAATTCCACCAACCGATAATATTACTATAGATTTACCTAGCAATGATACTACAACTGAGGGTCGGTTGGCTAAAAATGAGTCCCAGCAGAAGGAGTTGCCGATCGAAGAACAGCTGAATGAAAGCCAGTTAGCAATAAATGAAACTGGAACTAAAGAGAACCTATCGATAGAATCTCCAATGAATAATGAAACATTAATGAAAAATCTATTAGTATCAATGCAATCCTTAATCCAGGATATTAACAATAATCCAAATTATGTCCTGATTAATTCTACTCTAATTAATAGAACCAACCACCACATGCTGCTGCCTGGCAAGGATACCCTCAGAGGATTATTCAAATACAGCAAAACGGCTCAGTGGGTCTTAAAAACTGAGCCTTCCATCAGCTGCGAATGGAAAAATCCCGCCGACGGATACAAATTCTGCACGGTAGAAATAGAGATGGTAAAAATTAGTCCAGGCAATTCTATTAATAGGCCTAATTTCACCTTCCTGCACGAAAACTCTAACTTCCTAAATGAATCGGTAGAAATTTCTTACAACTACAACTTTTCAGCCAAAGACGTTCCAGTGCCTGACAGTAATGGCTTGCTATACTCCGAAATCCATAGAAAATATCAGAGATATCAACCATTAGCTTCCAGTATAAACACGGACCAGCCTCTTTCCATTAAATATACTTATCAACTTCCATTGTGGCAAGAAGACAGAGTAGAACTAGACCTTAATTCACTTCAACCTGGCCTGGCTATTGATCCGCTGGTTTCTTCCTGTTCTACTCTTTCATCTGCTGGGAAGTACAACTTAACGCAAGATCTTAATTCTTCAGGCACCTGTATTACTATTAATGCTGATAATGTAGAATTAAATTGCTTGGGCTTCAGCATTACTTTTGATACTTCTAATTCTAACAGTGGCTTTGGCATCACTTCTTCGGATGACAATGACATTACGATTAGAAACTGTAAAATCTTAAGTAATTCTACCAACCACGACCGGCCAATCAGCCTTAACTCTGCAAGCGGATTACTGGTTATAAATAATAGCATCACTCACCACGATGCTTTCACAGCAGCCATCGTCCTAAATACTGAAAGCAATGTTACTATAGCTAACAATAGCATCAACGTTACTAGTAGCGGTGGCATTGGAATACAGCTATTTGGCCAGAGTATTGCAAATACCATGATGAATACTATTGCCAATAACATCATAAAAGCCAACGGTACGGGAACACCAATTGGAATTGCAATATTTAATGATAATAACCACTACAACACTATTGAAGAAAATAATATCACTTCCAATGGTTATGGTATACAAGTAATTAACAATGCTAGCCACAACACCTTCCGAAAAAATTACATCGGCACTTCTGATGATTACGGAATTGTGATTGACAGTGTAGGCAACAACAGTTTCATTGATAACATCATTAACTCTTCCAAAAGCGCCATGAATATCACCAATGTAACCGGCTCTTTATTCGAAGGCAACATTTTCCGGCAAAGAACGGCTTCAGGAATCAGAATGCAACATATCACAGACAGTATGTTCAGAAATAACATCTTCTCCGGAACCATGCCAATTCATGATCAAAACGAAACCTCAGGCACCAACTACATTCAGTACAACAATAGCTTTACCTTTATCAACTGGACTAGCACCACTGCTCTGCTTAATTCCAGTATCAACACCACTGCCAACAATGGCTTTGGTAACGAGAGCAACTTAGTAATGGCCAACAATACCCTAGCCATCAATGCTACCAGCTTGGTTCCAGGCTCTAACTTAAACAGCTCAGCGCAAATCCAACTTTACGGCCTGTACGTATATAACATTTCACAAATCATGTACTTAGGCAACTTCACGACTAATGAAACCTTTATCAGGCTTTATGGCCAAGACTGTTCGGTGTTAGGAATCTGCACTTGGATTTCCTATGATAATGTAACGGGAATATTCACCTTTAACACTACGCAGATGGGTTCATTTGCTGGCAATGGCACGGAATTCTTGCCAGATATTATCAACCCCCAAGTAACTTGGGTAACCTTAGGCCAAAGGAATTACAGTTCCACCAGTTACAATGTTTCCTTCAATGCCAGCATCCAGGAATTTAACCCAGATACTGTCAGGTTTAGCTTCGATAACTTTACTGGAACTAACTTTAATGCCACTGCTGCCAATTACTCTGGAATCTGGCAAGTATTGTACAACGTAAGCAGCTTGGCCGAAGGGCCGCACGTCGTAACTGTATTTGTTAACGACACCAGAAATAATGCTAATACCACTGAAAATATCACTTTCATTGTAGATTATACTCCCCCTCAAGCCAGCATTGACCTGCCAGCCAGCGGCACTAGCTTTGGTTCGGGAGATATAAAATTCAATACTACTGTCATTGATACCAATTTAACCATCATCAGCGCGATCTTTGTCTTCGATAACGCTTCTGGAACAGATTTCAACCTAAGCGGCAATCGAAATGGCAACAACTGGAGCTTAAGCCTGCCCGCCGATACTTTCATTGATGGCGTTCATACTTTAACTATCCATGCTAACGATACCGTTGGAAACTTAAATGCCACGGAAAGTATTACCTTTACTGTCAGCACTGCCAGTTCCAAGGCCGCAGAATCCACTGTAAGTGCTGGCTCGGGCGCCGGAGGCGGTGGGGGCGGAGGAACCTTTACCAAGAAAAATATTATTAACCAACTAGCTAGTTATACTTGGGTGCAGTTAGCAGCTAACTCCACGGCTAGCTTCATGATAGATGATCCGGAATTAGCCTTAACTAAAATAGAATTCACAGTCAAACAAGAAGTTTATGGCGCTAAAATCATGGTGGAAAGATATGAAGAAATACCTTTCATCAACGGCTTCCCGGGTCAAGTATACAGGAATTTAGAAATTACCAACCTCAACTTGGACGGTTACTTGTCTGGAGATTACAAAATAGGCTTTGATGTTCCTGTAGCCTGGCTGGAAGAAAATAATCTGTCCAAAGAACAGATTAAATTGTACTTCTACAGCGGATTCCAATGGGATGAACAGCCCACTTTATTCGGCGAAACTGATGGAAAAGTGGCACACTTCAACGCCAAAACAGTTAACTTTGGCTACTTTGTAATTGGAGCAGGAAAAATTGCCGGAGAAATGCCATCAAATGTAGAACGAGCAATAGATGAAACTACGCCTGCTGAACAAAATAAACCTGTAGAAAAAACAGTATCGCCAGTAACACAAAAACCTAGCAGTTTAAATCAAGTGCTAATATTACTAGCTATAATTATTGTAACCATAATTAGCGCTATCATAATTTCAATTATTAAACACCATCATCGTAAAATAACTAGAGAGAACAAAAAAGCAAAACGTAAAGCTGTTAAAACCAGTATCAAGTATCAACCAGAAAAGGCCGCTGGCAGCAAAACGTATCAGAGAACAATAAAAATAGAGCCTAAACTAAGAACAAAACATAAAGTTACCAAACACAGTAAACTGCAAAGTATTAGGCTCAGATCAAAATAAAGTTACTAACTAGTTGTTACATAAATTTTTTAAATAACTCCTTAGTTTAAACCGCCATGAAAAAATTACTAATGATATTGTTATGTTTAGCGGTAGGGTTAATCCCCGCCGCGGCCACTGCCTCTAACCCAACGATAAATAATCCTTATTATCGATTATTGTTAAATATGCCTTTTGAAAAAACTGCTGGCGACTTAAGCAATGTAGTTTATGATTACTCCGGCAACAATTACCATGCTTTAGAACAAGATGCGCCTGGTTGGAATTCTAATCCTTTAATCTGGCTAGCTAATGATAACTTTGGTAGAAATGGTTTGTACTACTTTGATGGCGCTGATGACTACCTGGGATTTAGCACACCATTCAACTTCAATGCAAACCAGCCTTTTACCATAAATGTTTGGGTAAATCCTTCCAGGATTAATAATGTTAATCAGTTTATAATCGGCAATAGAGACCAAAATTCTCGCGGCTGGAACTTAAGAATTAGAGCCAACAATAAGCTAGCTTTAGTGCTAGAAGATGGAAGCAGTAACTTAATGATCGCAGAAAGTGATTTTGTTCTCCGCCCAGAGCGCTGGTACCAGGTGTCAGCTATCTATGATGGAAACCAACCTCAACTATACCTTAACGGAGCTAAACAGAGTGGCAACTTGAGAGTTGGCACAGTAACCAACATTAACAGCAGTAGAAACCTGCGAATTGGATTAACGCCAACTAATGGCTGGGGTTTTAATGGTTATATCGATAATTTGAAAATTTGGCAAGGCCGAATCATCAGTTAAGATATTTAGTAATACCTTAATTTTCTTTAAATTTAGTTTTTTTGTTCAAGGTGACAGTTATTTCTTCAAACGGCTGGTCTTGCTTCATTTCTACTTTATCCTGTGTTTCTAAATGAAGCAGAGGAATGAAAGTGTAAACTTTCTCCTGCTTGCCTGCACGCGGAGGCAAGAGTTTGCTAAAAGTCAAAGATTGGCCTTTATGGGCATAGTACTCGATCTTCTGCAGCAGATCGTAAATAACTTCCATGATTTCAAACTTGTGATCCGGCAGGGAAAACTTCTCCGGCCGCAGCGTTTCCAGAACGCGTTTTTTGGAGATCATGGCCAGCTGCAGAGCCTCTACTAAATCCTGGATGGATACTTTGCGGTTTCTCGGCTGCGGATTTCTAGGGATTAACACATATTTATCCTGCTCCGGTTTTTTTCCATGCCCTGATTCGGAGCAGAGTTCATCTGAATCTTCTAAATCTTCAATAGGGTTAAGCAAGGCATCTAGTTTAGTGATATCGTTCTCGATTAAATGAGTAGATTTAATCCTTAGAAGCAAAGCTGCAGCTAATAAAACTTTACCGGAAAATTTCAAATCGTGTTCCTGCAGCCGCTTGATTACTTCCAGATATTTTTGAGTTAGCAAGCTGATATTAACATCCCACGGATCAATTTCCCCAGTTTTAACTAAATCATAAATGATAGTCTTCCAGCTAATTTCTTCCTCTTTTAACAACAGATTCATTATTTGGTCTTGTTGAGCAGGCATGATAAACAAGAAACAGTTTTCGTTTAAAAAAGTAGTGGTTTTATTAGTTAATCAGTCTAAACCAAGATAATATTTTCGGTAATCTTCAGCGCCAGCTGGATCTAGAGTAGCATAATAATCAACCAGCTGTTTAAATTGTGATTCGCCTACACCCACTTGCCCACAACTAACTAAAGTGTCCAATAATTGTTCAATACGTTGTACATCATTACTTTCTGAAGAGATTATCGCAGTAATCTCGGGTTGTATTGATCTTACCGCTTTTTGAGCTAATTTTTTAACCGGAGTTATTAATTTATTAATTTCCATTAATACGCCTTGGTAAGAATCAGAAGAGTTTCCGGAAGCGTCTTTAATCATGATAAGTTATCGTTAGATCGTTGAAATTAATAAATTTAGCGTAAATCTTAATCATCGCTGAACAAATCATAACCCATGATGCTTTTAGCGCCTTGTCGAAATAAGTGTACGGCGCCGCCAGCCAACACTGAAGCTGCCACTGGCAAAGTTAAATAATAGGATGGAGGATATTGCTGAGAAGATTCTAGAATAGTAACTGCTTTACTAGTAATTATAACATCTAATGCCACTACAGCATAAGAAATTCCAATTAAAGCTAATCCTTCCAAAACAGGACAAAATCTATCTTCCAATGAAGTTTTGGCATTAAGATTATAATCCATAAACAAAATAAAGAGTCCAGCTTTTAAAAAATTGTGAATGTGGAGTTCTGGCTTCAAAGAAAATTAAACTTATCTCTTCTTGTACCGCTTTTTATGCACAGAAAATATTTAAAGAAGAGGTTATTTTTACTTATAATGGCTTATGCAACACCATCTAGCAAGTTGAGGAAACTGCCTTCGCGCGCAAGCGCGGACAATTTTTATTTAGGCAGTTCGGATACCCGTCCGGAGTGCCTTTTTAGTAGAGGAGACGCAAATCTGCTCGGCAGAGCTGGTGGAGTTTGGGGAAGAACAGCATCTTCAATCACTGGTCAACCTTGTACATAAGCTTCTACATCCCAAACAGAAGGCAATTTTAATTTCTATTTCAAGTGCTAAACCAATCCCAGCTACTCGATTAATACCGCATCTATCTAAAATTATCTGTTGTTCGCCTTCTACAACGTGGATTCATCTACGAAAATTAAAAAGTTATGGACTAGTTATGTTAGGAACGTTTGCTGATAAAGGTATTCCTCTTTCCTTGACGCCGTTAGGAGTTTTTATTTCTGAACATCTGAAGATAAATTATCCCCGTGAAGAGAAAAAATTAGTGGAGGGCAAAAATGTGGATCAATGATTATGATGAGCCTGTAACCAAAGGGCTGGAAGTATTAACAGCCAGAAAAGTGTTAAAGAATTTGTTAAAACGTAATGCTAGCAGGTACGGGCTTAAGGAAAAAATGCCGCCTTCAGGGATATTAGATGGAACTACACTTAGAGAAAGGCGCACAGTGTTAGGAACTGATAGTTCTGTTCTTAAAGCCAGCAATACTGTTTTATTCACCGGACAATGCTTAGTTAAAAGCGAAGAAAATTTAGAATGCCCTATCACTTTAGAAGACGCTATAGAATGCGAGCGCCTTAAAGAGATAATGGAAAAAAAAAGTTTGGCTGGCATTTGTTTTCTTCCCGATTCCGTTTATGGGCAGTATCTTAGCCTGGAAAAAAAACAGGTGCCAGAAACTACCTTGCAACGAGCTACACAGGCCTATGATGCTTTTCGTAGATTGATGGTCCCTAACCTTAAAATAGTTAGATTAAGTGAGGTAGCAACCATAACAGAACTAAGCCACGAATTGGAAAAACCGGAAATTAAAGCTAGACTGCTAAGTAAAATTAGAAGAGTTTATGGCGGACGCCCGCTTAAGCCAGGCCAGCGCCATCCACTGCAAGAATTGCTCATTAATTATGGACTAGCGGAACTAGAAGTTCCGCGGCACTGCGGCTATGAAAATAAAGACATTGCTCTTTTCGCTGAACCAGATGAAATTTGCAGCTTAAAAGCAGCAGAAGCTATTGCCGTTGAACTGGGTAGAACTAACCAATTAGCTTTAATAGGAGCAATAGCTCTCCCCGCTATAGATTACTTTGAAAATGGGGAAATCAGAATGTATTCAGCTAAACGTAGTTCGAGGCTGCATTTAGATGAAAGCGAAACAGCTATAAGAGATAAATTGGCAACTCATCCGGCTTGGGCCATTACCGCTCTAGCTTTGTCGCCATTGACACCAACAGAAATGTTAGAAGATCTTCACAGCAAACCGAAATTAGCTGTAGATACACTAATGGAACTAATTGTAAGGTATAAGCGTTTAGCCCGAGAGGCATTATAAAAATGATCATTCCTTTTTGGCAACAAACCACTTCCTTTACTTGCGATCCAGCTTGCTTGTTAATGGCTATGAAAGCATTGGATAAAAAAGTAACTCTATCCAGAGCGATGGAATTAGAAATTTGGCGGGAATCCTATGGTATTGGCATTCCCGGCTGCTTGCCTCAAGGTTTAGCTTATTCCGCCCTGCGGCGCGGGTTTAAGGCCTCGATAATTTGCCAGAAGGAAGAATTAAACAAAATAGGAACTCTCGCCTACGGAGAAGAGGCTGTAATTACCACCTGGTCAGCCCAGGATTTGCTTAAAAAAGCCTTAAAGTTAGGAGCAACTCTTTTAGATAAAAAGCTGGCTGTGGATGATTTAGTTAAAGCTTTAACGCAAGAAGCGATACCTTTAGTAATGATCAATATGCAACAGCTGCACCATATTAACAGTCCGCATTGGATTGCGGTAACTAAGATAACTAAAACTACTGTGGCGTTTCATGATCCTTTTATTGAAAATGGCAAGAATTGTCAGCTCGAGAAAGAAAAATTTGAACAGCTAATGTTTGATTTAGAAAAAACTTGGCAGTTTCCCGCGCGAGCAGTGCTGATATCAAAGAAGAACTTGGAATTGAGCGATAATGGGCATACTGCAAATTACAGTAAACCTTCTTGAACATGACATCTCTTTATCTTAATCCTGCCAGTACTTTACAAGGATCTTTCCCTTCCGCAAGAATTTTTTCACTTAAATCTGAAAAGTATTGTTGTCGTGCCTCACTTCGCTGACATTGCGCATTGGTTATAGTTAGTATACCAATAGCAAAAGAGTTAGGAACTTCTCTAGCAGGATATAACCTATATATAAAATCGCAGCTTGTATTAGCATAAAGTAAATCTTCTACACGGCCATAAAGAACACGAATCGCAGAGCGATCTTCTCCATTAGAAAGATGTTCATCAATTGTTCTGAGCCAAGCAGAAGTATTTTTAGGCGCACAACTGTAGCGATCTTGGCCATCAAATCTAGATTTTTTAAAAGCCATGTAAAAAATAAATCATAGCGAAAATATAAACATTGCGCAAAAAAAGGTATTAGTTAATAGCCATATAGCGGGATAGCCCCAAGAATCAATTAGCAGCATATCATTATTCTAAAATGTTTTAACTAGAGAACAGCCAGTAGAAATTAATTATTTTCTACAAACAAAAATAATGATCGGTGGATACCTTATCCTAGCATCGTAAATCTCTGGATCTTCAGTTTTAGAATTTTCAATCGGCATTGGTTCTCTTATGTCTTCAATTAAAAATCCTGCTTCCTTTATACATTGAGCATAATCCTCGACCATCCAATGAAAATCGACAAACTCTATATTTCTGGATTTATGTTTATAATGAACTGGCAGCCCTTTCTTTGAATAAATGTATTCCTCATCGAAAAATTTCTCCATTGTCTGAGCATTTCTAGCAAAATCGAACGCAGGATGGGCAGTAGCAATAATAATTTTACCGTTTTTCTTTAAATGGCCACCCATTTTATTAAGAGACAAAACAATCTCTTGTTTATCGTTAAAAGATAAAAACAAATATAATGCTAAAATAAAATCAAATTTATCTCCCAGGCTAAGTTTTTTAACATCTTGAACAAAAAAATTTCCATTAGGATATATTTTCTTACAATTTCTGATAGTGTCTGCAGATATATCTACGCCAGTACAATCTGCTCCTTTACTCTTAAAAAAATTAATAATAAACCCATCCCCGCAACCAATATCCAATATCCTTTTCCCATTAACATAACCCAATATATCTTCTAACGCAGGAATAAGAATTACAGTTTTACTTGTAGTAGTTTTCCACTTACTGCCTATTTTCAACCATTCCGCTTGAGTCATTTATTAGCCCAAACTATAAAAATGGGCTCGGCCGGATTCGAACCGGCGATTAACGCCTTGTAAGGGCGCTGTCATCTGCGGTCAATGATTATTGATAGCCGCTAGACCACGAGCCCAAAATAAGTTACAACAACAAAATCAGCTTTGGCTTTAAAAATGTTTCTGGGCGGTTGGATAAAGTTTCTAACAAAATATTCTCAACGGATACAGAGCTTACAAATAGAAGGAATAAGTTTTACTAAATATATATAAATAGTAAAAATCATTTAGAAGTTAGAAAGAGGACAAGATGAAGTTCCAAATTAAAGATGTGGACATAGCTACGGGGGGGCCACTTGTAGCGATATTAAATTACAAAGATGCGCAAAAATTAGACTTGCATTTTGCAGATAGAATTAGTGTTAAGCATAACGGCAACAAAGTTAATTGCATTATAAACATCTCTGAAAGCAACAAATCGGTGCCTGCGGGAAAAATCGGCTTGTTTGAAGAAGTATTAACTAAATTAAAAGCAAAAGACAAACAGTTTGTTACCGTAGATTTCAGCAGAAAACCGGAATCGGTCAAACATATAAAAGACAAGCTTAACGGCAAAACCTTAAACTACAAGGAACTGCTGCATATTGCTGAAGACATTTCTTATGACAAGTTAACTGATATCGAAAAGACTTACTTTGTAGCCGCCAGTTACATCCATGGAATGAACCTGGAAGAAATTATTGGCCTAACCAAAGCTATGGTTGCTGCAGGAAATAAACTAAGATTTAATGGCATGACTATGGACAAGCATTGTATTGGCGGCGTGCCAGGCAATCGAACTACTATGATAGTTATACCGATAGTAGCTGCCGCTGGATTCACCATCCCTAAAACCAGCTCGCGAGCCATCACTTCACCGGCCGGAACTGCTGATACGATGGAATGTTTAGCCCGGGTAGAGTTGCCATTCCAAAAAATAAAAAGAGTCATTAAGAAGACCAAAGCCTGTATCGTCCATGGAGGATCAATGAACCTGGCTCCAGCTGATGATAAGATAATCGATGTAGAGTATCCTTTATCGCTTGACGCCGAAGGACAATTAATCGCTTCGGTTATGGCTAAGAAATATTCGGTACATTCTAATCACGTGCTGATTGACATACCTATTGGCAAAGGAGCTAAGATCGAATCATGCAAGCAAGCTAAAAACTTAAGAAAATTGTTTGAAAAGGTAGGGAAAAAATTGGGCATAAATGTTAAGGCTATCATTACTGACGGCTCACAGCCCATCGGCAATGGTATTGGCCCATTACTAGAAACGGAAGATGTGTTGTCCGTGCTGAGAAATGACCCCTTAGCGCCAGCCGATTTGCGCCAGAAATCATTGATATTAGCAGGGATGCTGCTAGAAATGACCGGAAAATATCGGCAGGGATATAAAAAAGCGCAGGAGATTCTCGAAAGCGGCCAAGCCTTAGCAAAGATGCAAGAAATTATAACAGCCCAGGGCAGGCAAAAAAAACCTTTGTTAGGAACTTTCCGCTACCAAGTTAAGACCAACAACTGTGGTAAAGTCCAAGAAATTAATAATTTAGTCATAGCTAAATTGGCCCGGCTGGCTGGCGCGCCACAGGATAAAGGGTCTGGATTATACTTAAATAAGCATGTAGGCGATCCTGTTTGTAACAGAGAAGTTATCTATACTATTTACGCCCAAAGCGAGTTTAAGTTAAATTTGGCTGTAGAAATCATGAAGAAAGAAAATGGTTATTTGATTAAGTAGGTTTTACATTCCTATCAACAGCATTTAATTTAATTCTTCTTGGAGACAAATCGCCCAATCTCTTAAACAAGTTGTCATAATTGCCAGCAAAGAGATGCATCAGCCCACTGATATGAGTTATTCTACCACTTTGCGCGCGAATAACTTGTTCCATAGCAGCGTCACGCTGCTGCATTATGGGGATATCTTCCTCTGGACATTTCCAGTTCCAAGAGTAAGATTCTTCATTCAGAGCAGAAAGTTCCCTTGCCTTCATTTTGTAGCTAGACTTTAAATCATTTTGAAACCTAGTAGATCTTTGGGTATATTCCACCACCAAAGGATCAGCTAACACTACCTGAATGCGATGTGCTTGAGCATAAGATTTAGCCGTAAGATATTCGTACCCTTCCAAATCGAGAAGGTACATTACACCTTCGCGACAACCGCCTACTTCGTTTGCGAAATCTTGCACTTCGAATAAATATTCCGGCCTTTTCCGATCTTTAGTTCTAGACTCTATGGTGTAAACAGCAAGAGGATTAAATTCAACCGTAATAATATCAGGTTGCAGTATCGTTAGCAATTTTTCAAGCCGTTGGCTACCTTTTTTATCATAATGAGCTGTAGCAATTAATGTTAGTTCAGTGATCATCTTTAGGCACT
>CAZRCV010000022.1:0-15045 GCA_964598745.1 uncultured Methanosarcinales archaeon | reverse complement strand
TGCCAGAGTTCAAAAGGATTAAGAGTTAACCGAAAAGGCTAATGGCAACAATTAACCTCCGTTTTAATATCTTTAACTAGTTGTTTAAAATTTATTCCCTTAGCTGAATCCAAGATAATCACATTATGCCCCCTTTCCTTAGCTTCCTGCAAGCAAATCTGAAAGATTTCTGTATCCAGATTTTCTCTAACTTTTTTAGAAGAATATCCTCTTCGCTTTAAGCGGTTTTGCAACAGTTTTAAATTAGAACAGGTTAACACAATACACAAATCAACTACTGAGTTGGGCAGTAGATGAGAAATATGCGAATCAATAATAATATTACTACTTTTAGCTACATCTTGCGCTAATTGCTTGAATTTCTTAAAATCAATATCATAACTTTGCTTCCTCCGATTATAGCCCGTAGAAATCTTCTCGTAATAATGGTGCAAGTCAACCCGTTTGAATTTTAAAACCTTAGCTAACTGTTTGGCCAATCTTGATTTTCCTGTACCTGGAGTGCCAGTAATAGCAATTACAGTCATGCTATGGATTAATTGGTAGTTATGCTTTTATAGGTGCTGCTAGAAAAATGGCTGCAGTCAGTCCATAAGCAAAATGAACGAAAATTAACTTAACAACTTTGGTTCTAAAATGATCAAGATTCTATTTTGAACAATTTCCTTTTTTTGGCAATGTTATGATGTTTTCTCAAGAATCGCTGGGATAACTGTTTATGCAACAAAGATTCCACTAACCAAATGATTAAAAACAAAATTACCACATAACCAATTAGTGTAACGAATTCTGGAATCATTGATCTTAAGGGGCTGTCAAAAATAAACAGTCCCCTTACCATTTTCTCAGCTAAAATAAAGGGATTGTAAGCCAGTACATCTCTTAGCCATAAAGAAACCCCCTCTAGAGGAAGCAATACTCCCGAAGTAAACAACAGGATACTGCCTAAAGATATGGAAGCTAGTACCCCCGTTTCCTCTGACGTAAAAATGTAACCAATAGCCATGCCTAAAAAAGTGAATACTGAACTAACGATAAACAAGACTAAAGCTACCAGAGGAAGTACTGAAAGTATTTCTTCTAGGAAGAATAATGATATTCCTAAGATAACCAGTATCTCCACTAAAGTAAGTATTACGTTAGTTAAGTAAATGGAAACAATAAAGTTAACTTTCCTAACTGGCAAAAAGAAATTCCTCAAAAAGGCTGGGCTATTTTTTTCAATCATAACCAAGGTAGTTCCTAGCAGCATAGAGCTGAACATTACTATCAAGACTAACAAAGCTGGAAATAAATAGTTAAGATAGGTACCCTGCTCGCTAACTGGCTCCACCTTTGTTACAAAGGGTGAAGCTACAGTTTCTGCTTCTGTAACTTTCTGTTTTTCAATATTGCTTTGTATTCCTGCCAGCGACTGTTCTAAAGAATCAAGAGAGTTGCCAGCTTCCTGTAAGGAAGCCTGAATTGAATCTAAACTTTTGGCTGTTGCATCCAAAACACCAACCGCAGAGTTTAACTTTATTTGCAACATGCCTAAAGGGCCAGTGCCATTGCTGCTGCCGATAGATTGAATGTTACCAATAGCTTCATTGAGATAACTTTTGATTTGACTGCGTTCATTATCATCCTGTATTCCGGCGCTGTTAACAGCATTAATAGCATCATTAATCACGTCTTTGGTATCAATTAAGATTGTCTCTACTCCGCTAATGATAGCTGCAGTATCGTTATTGCTAGTTAATAACCCCGAGTCCCCTAAATTTTGGTCGGCAGAAGTAGCCGTGGAAACTGCAGAGGTAGTTTTATCTTTAATTGTTGCCAAACGCTGCTGCTCTGAAATAACTGTCTCCTTAGTTTCTAGCAAACGAGAGATAAGATCATTGGTTAATTGCTCTGAAACTTCCTGCGATTTCAAATTAAACTTGGATTTAACGGTTTCTTGGATCATCCAAACTAAATTAACTCTGCTGGGATCAACATAAAATGTTAAAACTTTTTGCTGATTACTTTCCACTTGCAGGTTTTCAGGCAAGGAAATGCAAGTATGAATTTTGCTCTGTTTGATATCACCTATACATCGATTTAAATCATTTTCATATCTGGTAATAGTAAACTCTTCTTCTTCCAGGAGAACTATGAAAGATTTAACATCATCCGTGATAGCTGGAGAATAAACCCCGATTTTCAAACCAAACTTAGCTGAGTTATTATAAGATAATCCCAATAACAGGATAATTAACAACGGAGCGAAGATTATTATTAATGCAGAACTACGCGATCTTAATAACAGCTTTATGTTTTTAACTGTTAATACCCATAAGGCATTCATCTATCATCTCTCTTTTTTATCTTAATTATATTCCTCATCTTCCTTAATTACACGTTCAAACAGCTCGGCCAGAGACATTTTTTGAAAATGGATGTCATTTATAGCCAAGTTTTCATTCTTAATAACACCAAGCAAGGCTTTAGTAGTCTTTTCCACCTCCTTGGGATAAACAACCAAAGTGTTGCCCTGATCTATAATTTTCTTGATGGGCAATAATCTTATTTTCTCTATCATGCTCTCTTTCTCACTGTCAGATTGGACCTTTATAGTAAAATGATCATTTAAGTAAGGCTTGCGCAATTCGTCTAATAATCCATTCAACTTAACCCGACCTTTACTTACAATTACTACTTTATTGCAGATGCTCTCAATACAATCCATCTGGTGAGAAGCAATCACTATGGTAACCCCTTGCCGATTAACTTCTTGCAATACTTGCAAAATCTCCTTCTGTAAGATTGGATCCAAGTCGGCAGTTGGTTCATCCAATACTAAAATTTTGGGCTGGTGAACTAAACTGCAAGAGATATCCAGTCTCTTTTGCATACCACCCGATAGCTCTTCAGCCAACTTGTCTTGGTGATTAATTAATTTAGTAAAATTCAATAAATTTCTAATATTGATTTCCAACATACCCTTATCAATACCATACAATCTACCAAAATGCCATAAGTTCTCTTTAACTGTAAGTTTCAGGTAGAAAGAGTTATGCTGGGGTGTAAACCCGATATACCTTTTGATACGATATAAATTTTTGTTGAGATTCCTTTCTTCTTGTGAAGCTGAAAAATATACTGCCTGGCCTTCCGATGGTTCAACAAATCCCGTGATCAAGTTTAGCAAAGTAGTTTTGCCACTGCCAGATGGGCCTATCACACCCAGAACATCCCCGTCTTCGATCACTAGGTTGATATCTTCTAATACAGGATGATCATGATAACTCTTAGAAACGTTTTTCAGTTGAATCAGGGTCACTCTAAATAATAAATAATTATCTTTTATAAATGTTATGCGGAGGTGATGGTTAGTTTTAGATTAATTATCTTTGCACTTCTATACAAATTCTGCCATAACTGCCCAGAGTACTGCAGATGTTAGATTGACATTGTAAACCATAATCGCACGTTTCTCCATTGGCTAACTTATCCCGGCATACCCTCGCTGTAGAACCGGGATTTGGATAACAAATCAGCGGTGATTGACATTGAACATCATAATCACAGGGCCTACCAGCAGGTTGGTTGTTATCCAGACAGCGTAAAGTATATGGCTGACCACTATAAGGATAACGGCACAGTTGAGAAGCGCATTCATGATCCGCTCTGCACTCGCTGCTTGGTTGTAAACCTACTCCGGCACACACTTTTGTTGTAGCTCCCGGAGCGGTTAAGATACACTGCTGAGACGCACATTGTTCGTGAACATAGCAAGATACACCTGGTTGTAAATTATTGGAGATGCACCTTTCACCCACGCCCGTAGTAATCGGTTCAAAATCGAAGCAAATATTAGATTGGCAATCGCTGTTTCGAGAACATGATATACCCGTATCTAAAGGGGGATTGCATGATTTATGCCCTTCCTGCCCACGGCATCGTAATGGAGTTTGACATTGCTGATCTAAAATACATTCATTACCGGCCATTCGATGAGTAGGTAGACAAACCTTATAGCCATCCACATTATAACATAATCCAGAACTGCATTGGCGGCTGATATCACATCCAAAATAATCGCCCAACTGTGAACGAAGGCACAGTTTGGGTATTTGAAAAGTGCTGCCCCTAGTATCAGGATAATCACAAATTTCAGAAGCGCATTGTGAATCGGCAGTACAAGAATATAATGTTGTAAAGCCGGGGGAACGACCACAAACACCTAGAGTAAGCATTCCTGTTAATTCAGAAAATTTCTGGCAGAGATACCATTGGTTTACTGCTTCAAAATCTGGATCATTACTGCCACCAGAACCCCACTGAATCCTCATAACTGAATTTTCTGAGAACCGAACATTATCACGGGTATAAGAACATCCCCCAAAAGTTTGAACCCTAAAACGTTGTTTGAAATAATCTATGAGAAAATCAGAGGATTCTAAGCAATTGGGGTAACTCGGGTTATCAACTCCTTCAGCTTCCTCATATTCATCAGCTAAACTGCCAATAGAATGACCTAACTCATGCACAACAACTCTACTAATGGTGGTCCTAAGATAATCAAAAGTTTTCTGTTCTGCAGTTTGTGTTGACTGTCCTGAACTAATCAGCTCATTAGCCCATTCTGATACTCCCAGTTGAACATAAGCTTCTGTTGATCCCATAAACGCATTTGCTGAACGACAATTTCTGTTAAGTAAATAAATTACTCTCGGGTTGGACAAATCACAATTATAATGATTCTTAACAAAATTAAAACAAAAGTTGCTTGCTCCATCATTTTCATCTAAAGCTAGAGCTGTATTAGAATACCACAAATTGAATAAATGCCGATTGGAAGTAAATGGCTCTTCACCAATTAGGCCATGAGATACCCACTCTAGTTGTAAATCCTCATTTGCAAATGAATAATTATACCTCTCTATCCCAGCCCCAGAATAATCCACAAAATCAGTAAGGTATTTAACAAACTCTGGTTTGCCATTACTATCAGTATTCATGCCAACTCCCACAAAAATAATATTAATTCTATTTTCTCCTAAATTATTATGTCCGGGATAAATTTCTCGCAGGTCTGGACATTGAGCTACCGGAGGAGTGCTAGGTTGTCGATTTACAGATCCCTCATCTGAGGGTAAATCCATACGAACTTTCTTAGCTTTTAGGCCAGGTTTTCCGCCAGGATCAGCTGGTTCAAAGAAATAACGATTATTACTTACTGAACTTCTATATATTTTATTAGCTAAAAGCGCATTTTTATCATTCTTGATGGCTAATGTAAATCCTTGCTTAAGTGCTTGCGGTAAAGTAAAGCGCACTGAAACTTCTTTTAACTCTTCCTTGCTGATATCGTCAAGTTTAATCGTGCCATCTTCTAGAAATTCCTCGGAAATAATTTCCCGAAATGGTTTAAAAGTTTCAATGTACGCAGCTGTTCCTACCGTTAAGGTAGCGGTATACGGAGGCGCTTCATTCTCTCGAGCATATTGTAGAAATTGGTTTTTATTGGTTTGCAGTTCCCGAGTAATTGATTTATCCTGCAGATATTCATATAATTTTATAATTTCTCCAGTATTATGATTTAAAGTTACCACATACACATAATCTTTTCCTGCGCTTGCAGCCTGGCCTGTAAAATTATCCCAGTTTATTAAAGATAAAACGACAATTAGGATCAAGACTAAAATGATAGCAATTAAAACAACAATAGGGGACCTCTTGGGCATACTGTTTAGAAAGCAAGAATATGATATAAACATTACTCCTGGCTGCTTAACAATTTATCTATATTTCCTCTCCAAACATTCCCAACACAATCTTTATATATCATCTTCTATCTGAATGGCGATATGTGGTTTAAGAAAATCTACGAAGAAAAGTACAAGCAACTTCTAATTATACCTTTCCTAATGCTAATATTAGCTTTGGGACAGATAGCTTACCAATACAACATTACGGGAAGTTTTGTTAATAAAGGCATTTCTTTGCAGGGCGGTTCAACCATAACTGTTGACTACCAAGAATCAATCCTTCCGAACAGCTTAGAGCTAGAACTACAGCAAGAATTTCCTGAGGCGGATGTCAGCATCAGGACTATCAGTTCTACCAATATTCCGACAGGATACATTATTGAAACTAACCTTCAAGAAAAAACAGAGATTGAATCATTTCTAACCTTTCTTGAAAAAAAGATGTCGCTAAAGGAAGGAGAATACAGCTTGGAAATCGTTGATTCTTCTTTAGGTTCTAGCTTTTTCCTGCAGACTGCCTGGGCGCTGCTTATCGCTTTCATACTAATGGCCACAGTGGTGTTCATCTACTTCCGCAAGATAGTGCCATCATTATCAGTAATTTTAGTGGCTTTCTCCGATATTGTTACGACTTTAGCTATCTTCAACCTGACAGAAATCAAATTAAGCCCTGGCGGGATCGCGGCCTTCCTGATGCTAGTAGGATATTCAGTAGACACAGAAATGTTGCTTAATTCAAAAATGCTTAAGCAGTCTTCAACTGTGTTTATGCAGCGAATATACAGCGCCATAACCACGGGAATGACCATGACCATTACCGTTTTAACTACAGTATTTGTAGCATTAATCTTTGTAAATAATGAAATTGTAAAACAAATCATGCTTATTTTATTCATCGGTTTGTTAGTTGATATGATCAATAGTTGGATTCTTAACGTGGGATTATTTCGTTGGCATATTGAAAGCAGAGAGAAAAAACACCATGGTCAAATTTAAAGAAATTTTTATTAATTGGAGAGTATTATTATTGATTACCCTCCTGATCTGTTCCTATTTAATTCTTAATGGCGGCCTGCTGCCGCATTGGTTGGATGAAGGAGTAGCCATTAGAAGTGTTACAATGAACTCTTCTGCGGCTTTGGCTGGTTTGGCCAATCCTTCACCACAGCAGACACCCTTGCAAAAAGAAAGAATTTTATCCATCAACGGAATAACTATAAGATCAACAGACGATTATTACCATGTTGAACAACGCTTACTGTCCAACCAGACAGTGCGGATTGAAACTAATAAAAATTCTTATACACTCCTAACCAAGCCCGCCTTAGAAAGTGCCGTAAATTTAGGATTAAGGGTTTATGATTCTCCTACCACTAACTTACGCAAAGGATTGGATATTGAAGGTGGCACCAGGGTATTGCTAGCTCCGACAGAACCTATTTCTAAGGATATTCTGGAACTTACCGCAGCTAACTTGCGCGAACGATTGAACGTTTATGGCTTAAATGATATCATAGTTAGGCCGGCAGTGGATTTAGCAGGAAAGGAGTTTATTTTAGTGGAAATTGCGGGAGTAACGGAAGGAGAAGTTAAAGAATTACTAGCTAAACAAGGAAAATTCGAAGCGAGTATTAGTAATGAAACGGTATTTTTAGGCGGAAAGAAAGATATTACTTACGTCTGCCGAACACCTGATTGTTCAGGCATAGACTCTACCAGAGGTTGTTCGGCCATTGCAGAGGGTTATGTTTGCGGTTTCTTCTTCGGAATCACTCTTAGTTCTGAAGCTTCCGAACGCCAAGCACAAGTTACCAGAAGACTAGCTACAGTTAGTGAAAATGGGAACAACTACCTTAGTGAGGACTTGGTATTGTTATTGGATGACAAAGAGGTTGATCGTCTGCGCATTGGCGCAGAGCTTAAAGGCAGAGCTTCCACCAACATCCAAATTTCCGGAAGCGGAATCGGCAGAACTCAAGATGAAGCCATCACTAATACTTTACAGAATATGGATAGATTGCGAACAATTATAGTTACAGGAAGCCTTCCTGTAAAATTAAATATAGTTAAAATGGATACCATTTCTCCCACTTTAGGTAAAGAGTTTTTAGACAACATTTTTCTGGTAGGGTTATTAGCTTTAGGTGCTGTTTCCCTAGTTGTTATACTTCGTTATCACCAACTAAAGATTGTCCTTCCCATGGTCTTAACCTTGCTTTCAGAAATAGTTTTAATTTTGGGGTTTTCAGCTTTGTCTGGAACTAATCTAGATTTAGCAGCAATTGCTGGCATTATTATTGTAATTGGCAGTGGAGTAAACCATTTAATTATCATAACTGATGGAACGATTGGAGGAGAAGTGGTTAACATAGACTGGAAAACTAAAATTAAAAATGCCATGTCCATTGTTTTCGGAGCGTATTTAGTAAACTTTGCTGGATTGATCCCGTTATGGTTTGCAGGTGCAGGATTATTAAAAGGTTTTGCACTTACCACTATTGTAGGAGCATCCTTCGGAGTTCTAATTGCTCGCCCAGCTTATGCTTCTATAATTGAAAAATTGTTGAAATAACCCCCGTGGTCGCTGCCAATCATAAAATAGCTATTCCTTTGATGGTACTTTGCACACTTTTTGCTTCGGCAGGGCATATCCTTCTGAAATATGGTGCCAACAACATTAACCTGCAAAATCTGCGAACGCTAATTAGTGTCCCATTGTTGTTGGGGATTATTCTTTTTGCGAGTGGATCAATCTTTATGATGATAGCCTTTCGATATGGCGAATTGTCGATACTTTTGCCAATCCTAGCTACAAGTTATGTCTGGGTAAGCTTATTATCGTTTATTTTCCTTAATGAAGACTCTTTTAACTTTTGGAAGGTAATCGGCATCTTTAATATTATTGTAGCCGTAAGTTTATTAGGGATTGGCTCCTCCAGGAGAAAGAATAGCTTATGACTGCCAGCTTATTATCAATCACCTTAGTATTAATAGGATCATTTTTTTCTGCGGTGGGGGCCCTGTTTGTAAAAAAAGGCATGGATAAATTTGAGTTTACAACACTGTTTAAAAATTGGGCTCTGTTAAGCGGAATAATTATTTATGGCGCAACAGTTATCTTGTACATTATCGCTTTGAGAGGAGGGGAGCTAAGCTTGTTGTTCCCCTTAGCTTCTACTACTTACTTATGGTCTAGTTTATTTGCAGTGAAATTCTTGCAGGAAGAAATGAATCCTTGGAAATGGTTCAGTGCCATTGGAATAATTATTGGAGTTATCTTTATGGGATTGGGAAGTTAGGTTTCAATCTGATTTAACTATCTTCCATAATCTGTGAACTAAAAACGGTAGAATAAAAGCTACTGCAAAAATAAGGCTAACCAACCATTGGTTTAATGGTATCTTAACTGTATCTCCTTTCAGAAAACTATTAGAAACGATTACTATCACGATGAAGTTAATAATTGCGATTACGGGAATAATAATCCCTGCCAGGAGATGGTGTTTAGTTTCTAAATAACCAATATCTGTAATTAGGAAACTGTAAACGCTGCCCATCATAAAAGCCACGATGACTACTAAGGTATTAAGCATCCATGGCTTGAATATTACTAAAAATGGAATTAATATCAATGACAAGACCATGTTTCCAAAAACAATTACTAACAGAGCGCTCCAGAAAACTATCTTAGAAAAGAAAAGATCATGGTAACGAGCTTTCTCCAGCAAAGACTGCGCTTTTTGAATTTCATCTTTAGACCATCCTTTTTTTTTAAACTGCTCTGGTTTCATTTGAAAGAAAAATGATAACTAAGGTGTTCTGCTATACGGTGGTATTCACGAGAAGAACGAGACCTGGGGTAACGATAAGTTAAAGGCATTTTTAAGTGCAATGATTTCCTAACTTTGCGATCATTTTTGATGTTAGCAATTATGGGATGGCCTAAGGTTTCCTCTACTTCTTTAGGTTTAAGCTCATGTCTGCCTCCATGAGTCATATTTAAGATAATCCCCGTAACTAAGGTATTATTTTCCTTGGTTAGCTTAATAGTTTTAAGAGCATCAACCACCGAACTGATGGTCGGATTAACTACTATCAGAGCTTCATCACTATTCTTAAGCACTTGAGTTACTTCATAGCCCAAACCACTGGGAGCATCCACCAACACAAAGTCGGCAGTTTTATCCAGATGCTTAAACAGTTTAGATAACTCTTGCGAGCTGGTTTTTTGGAACTCATTAAAGGAAGGAGAAGCCGGAATTAAAGAAAGGCCGCTTTCATGTAAGTAAGTTATTTCCTTCAGGCTCTTTTCTTTCCTAAGAAAACGGTTAATAGTGCCTTGGGGATTCATGAAACCAAGCTGAATAGCTAAATTAGGCGTCACTAAATTTGCATCCAACAACATGACTTTAAAACCTTTATTAGTTAGAGCTTGACCAACATTTAAAGTAGTAGTAGTTTTACCTGCGCCACCCTTTCCTGACACTACAGCTATAAACTTAGTCATTAAGAAAGATTAAACAGTAATGGTATTTAATAATTTTGTTACTTCTGGTTTTCTTGCAAGCTAATCGTCTTCACTTACACCCTCCACTATGTTGCGGATATACTTAAGACAATCATGTACATACTGCTCACAATTAACCAGGTTATCAATATTAACTTCAGCAGTAGAATGGTCTAACTCGACAATTAAAGTAACATGACGACGGTATTCCTCCCGTTTTTTGGAAGGTAATTTTAAAATATTTTTAAGAAAGGCATAAAAATCAAGGTAATGTAGCAGTTGCCTATCCTCTGGATACAACTCTCTAACTTTAGTAGCACGAAAAGCCGGACTTTTAGGCAACTGATCAAGTTTGTTCTGTTCTTTAGCCTTTTCTAGCATGGCCTCAATCAGTAGGTCAAACATATCAACCATGCGATTTAAAGCATTCCTGATAACATCAACGGTTCGAGTATATTTTAAGCTCACGTAAATAATATGTTCAAGCCGTTTAAGTTCTTCCCTAGCTTCAAGCAGGTACTCATTGGAATAAGGCATATAGTTAAAGATATATTAAATAGTACTGTTTAGAGTGGCTGGTAAACCGTAATACTATTTATTATTTTCTATTAAAAATCTATCAACTTGTTCTAAAAAGCTTTTAGTTTTGCTTAGAAACTCTTCAATAACTTTGGCATTAAGATTTTTGATATCGTAAGATGAGCTGCAAATTACCACTGTTCCATGTTTAGTAAACTCGATGGGGCTTTTTTTATGTATCTCCATAACTTCATGTAACTGTTCTAAAAAATCCGCCGGAAACCCTTTTCGCTGAGCATAGGCTAATTTTTCCCTAAAAGTAAGATGAGGTCCAATTAAATAACTAAGGCCTTCTTCTACAGCAGCATGCAAATTACTTAATACTGTAAGCAATAATTTAGGATCACCCACCGAAGGGTAGGTAGTTTTAAGTAAGTATCGAGCGACTTCATATTGCTGCCAGGATTTTTCGCGATTATTCATTCTTTAGAGAGATAATAGTTTCAGCTAAATCACCGTGATGCAGCTTCAAGCCTTGTTGAGCTGTTTCTTTAGAAACACCAGTTTGCTCCATCACAATCTTAACATCTTCATCAGAAAAACCAGGTTCTGTAGAAACAGCCCTGTCCTGCACTATACCCGAAATTTGAAAAGTTTCTTGCCCCATCATGTTTACTTTAGCCACAGAAGGATTAGTAATAACTATTTCTTTACCTTTAGATCGGATAATTACCTCGTATGCAGGAATTTCAGTTTGTTGAATACCCAGTTGGCGCATCATTTGCTGCATTTTTTTAGGATTCAGTCCAGGTATCATGATAAAATGCTTTCTCCCAACCAGTGCAAAATAATTATGAGGATAATTATTAAGATCGATAAAATCAACACTGTCCCGGGGGATAACTCCCACTTAGAACCTAATTCTTCAGAGTATCTAGTTAAACCACCCTGTCCAGAAGGCAATCTAATTTTATTATCTGTCATAACTAATTGTTTTGATTATTATTTTATATATCTTTTGGAACTTTTAAAACCATCACTGGAGGCTTTACCAAAATTGTTAACATTACCCAAAACTTAATTTATGTTGAAAATAGCCTAGAAAACAACAAAAAAGCCAAAAGATTATTAAAACTTAATTTTGTTCATCCTCACCAAAATCTTCTGTATCTTCGTATTGGCTAGCTGGTTCCTCTTCATGTTTCAACTCTTCTTCAGTGATGGTGGCATACCGTTGTTCTGTCTTAGGTTTTTCTCCCTTATCAACCACTTCAGCAAAGCCCACTTTTGGCAGAACTTTAGTCACTCTGATTTTGACGTAATCACCCTTTTTTACTTTTGGCACAAATAAAACAAAACCATTAACTCGCGCAATACCATCCCCTTTCTCACCTACTGACTTTATCTCAACTTCATAAGTTTCACCCACTTTAACTGGGGCTTCTTGATTATCCATAGTTAAATCCTCCTGATTTTAATCTATTTACACCCAGTTCGAGAAGGAGTATAAAAAGGTATTGCTGTAAATTGGTTTCAGGACTAACTCTTTGAAGTTGAGCCCATTGAACCGTGATAATGTTGCCTAGAGATAGTAGATCGTATGGTCGCTCAACAGGTGTTTCATACTTAAAAAATAAAAATTAACTTAAAAAAAATTAAATAACTTAATTTACGTCCCTTAAACCGGTTTCCAAAACTTCAAAACATACTTCACCATCTGGCATGTTTGGTGCATCAATTAACTTAGCTACTCTGGTTCCTTTCTTGCCTTTGCGTAAATATATCCTGAAGGTAGAAGCATGACCCACTACATGGCCACCAATAGAAGCAGTTGGATCTCCAAAAAATTGGTCCGGTCTAGCCATCACTTGGTTTGTAACATAAACACAGATATTGTGAGTGCTAGCTAACTTAGAAAGCTGGTGCATATGTCGATTCAATTTTTGCTGCCGCTCGGCTAAAGTGCCGCGGCCGATAAACTCGGCCCGGAAGTGGGATGTCAAAGAATCAACTACAATTAATGTTACTTTTTTGCCTTGTTCAGTAATCAAACTTTCCACTTTCTCCGACAGCAACATCTGATGATCTGAATTATAAGCCTTAGCTACCAAGATTCTGGCTAATGCTTCATCCGGATCTAAATTAACACCTTTGGCAAACTGTTTAATTCTTTCAGGACGAAAGGTATTTTCAGTGTCAATGTAAACTACCGTTGCTTCCGGATCAGAAGCTAAGGTGTTAACTGCAACCATATGGCCTATTTGTGTTTTTCCTGAACCAAACTCCCCAAAACATTCCGTGATAGCCCCACTTTCAAAACCACCCCCAACCAAGGCATTAAAACCGCTACTGCCAGTACTTATTTTCGTAACCAATTGGCGTTTGCGTAATATTTCTGTACCGCTCTCAAAACCCATTTTCATGCTATCACGAGCGGCATTGATCATTTTACGAGCTACGGCCTCGGACATGCCTGTTGTTTCTACGATTTCTCCTAACGTGGCTACAGCTATAGACATAAGATCCTTGTATCCTGCAGATTCTAATTTCTCTGCGGTGGCTGCGCCAACACCTGGCAAATCTTTGATGGTTAATTTTTCCATTTTTAACTGCCTGACTGGCTCTTCATAGATTGTGTCTTGTTCTATCATTTTTAGTTCCTCCTATTTAATATTTATTATTTTATTATAGTAACATTGATTAGAATAAGTTACTAAACTACCCCCTTAAATAAGTCCCGTTCGTTTAAAACCAAATACTCAAAAGCTTTTTGCAATACTAGATGAGCTTTTGGCAGGTCATTAATGCGCAAAGAATTGGTGGATTGCCAAGCTCCAGCTTTATCCGTATAAACTCTTTCAATGGAGATGGCCCTATACTCCGATTCTTCTCCACTACTACTTTGACCTTTATTTCTCCAAATTGTGGCCGAAATAGGTCCTGCCTTAAACTTTTTTTCGGGAGAATTGCCCGATTTTTCCATAGTTCTAACTACTTGTTGATTCATTTCAAAACACCTCGATTCCTTATCGGTTTTTATTTCAACCCATTGCCATTTGAGCAATGGCGAGGAGCAACTTGTTTCAAGCTGCTGTAACTTTAATAATCCTAGTTATTTAAATAGCCTAGCACCAGTTGTCCAGTGGATAGTGGCCTTAATTATTTGAAAATAAGTTATTTAATGTGACAATAAAACGCTTATGATGGTATCCCTAGACTCAATTTTTTGGGAGCTTGAGCAAAACTTATAAATTCTCTTTATTCACATTTATTTGTGAGCTTTTATGTTATCATTCGCGGACCGTTAGGATGCGGAAAATCAACAATAGCTAAAAAACTGTCTAAAGTCCTAACCGCAAAATATTTTGCAGTTGACAGAGTTCTTGATGAACATGATCTAACAAAAGATAAAGAAAAAGGATATATTTCACAGAGAAGCTTCATTAAGGCAAATAAAATTATTGCGCTAGACGCAAAGCTAATCTTGGATAGTGGTAAACCGGTGATATTTGATGGAAATTTTTACTGGAGATCACAGATTGATGATTTAATCAAAAAATTAGATTTTCCGCATCACGTTTTTACATTAAAAGCTCCTTTAGAAGTTTGCATAGAAAGAGACCATCAACGTAGAAAAACTTATGGCGAAGATGCTGTAAGAGCCGTATATCAAAAATCAACGGAATTTGATTATGGTAATGTCATTGATATTAACAGGCCATTAGCTGAGTGTGTTAAAGATATTATTTCTTGCCTGCCTAAGCCATAATTGATAGAAACCTGAAAAATAAGAAGAAGTTTATCTAAATAATGAAATAAACCAATCGACAACCTTTTTCAAGAAACCTTTTTTAATTACTTTTTCTGGTTGTGTGGAAGATATTTTATCTACTATGTTCCTACATTTGTCTTTGCCAATAAACTTTCCGTTTACGATGCATTCTTCAGGAGGCTCGCCTCTATCCCTAAGTTCTCCCTCTTTTGAAACAGGCAGGGGTATACGAACTCCCTTTCCTATCATTTTTTCGGAATCTACATTAGTATTTGTTATAGTAAATCTTGATTCATCGGAGCATCCGCCTTCAATGTTAGGATGGGCCCTATGAAAATGTTCACAATTAGTTATATCCATATTGTAAAGCGCAGCCCGCCTTAATTTTTTCAGATTATCAAGTGAAGCTAAGTCTCCCTGGAATTTAGACCCATCTGTTTCTGAATCAGATAATGTCAATTCTTCTAGATCGGAAGAGCACACGTCTGAACTCCAGTCACCTAGCAAGATCT
>CAZRCV010000021.1:6307-15357 GCA_964598745.1 uncultured Methanosarcinales archaeon | reverse complement strand
ATGATTTGTTAGGTTTGGAGTATGATTATGGCTAATAAAAAACATGTATCGGTCCAGCAGGAATTTGAGATTAGTAAGTTAGTGTTAGACAAATTTCTCTGGCTGGGTTTTATAGTGATGGGTTGGGGAATGTACCAATCGTTGTCACAAGCTAGTTTTCTGGCTGGGATATGGTATATGATCGCTGGAGCAGTATTATTGCTGTTGTTTGTAATCATTATTATCAAGGAATACGAATTTGTGGCTTGAAGTTAAGGCTTATTTTTTTTCTTTCATAATGGCTTATCATCATGTAACCACGACTTCCCATACTAATTATTTTTAACTTAGGTTAAGGCTGCGTCAGTTTTATATAGTTTAATGGAATGAAATTGTTATGATAAACAGTAAAGGCGCTATTGAGTTATCAATTAACATGATAGTTATGATTGTTATTTCTCTAGCTATTCTTGCTGCGGGCATAGTTCTGCTTAACAACTTAATTAGCGGAGCCGAAGATATCCAGCAGCAGTTAGATCAAAATACCCAGCAGCGCCTGAATGATTTATTGGTTAGTCAAGGCCAGCAGGTAGCTTTGCCTTTTCATACTGCTACTATAGAACGCGGTGAAAATCATATTTTCGGCATTGGCATTCTTAATACCGGCCAGGTCGGCAATATTTTCCAGTTGGCAGTTGAATTTGATAAGTATCTGGACCCTAGAGGCCAAGAAATGGCTTTAACAGATAATCCTCTAGCCTGGGCGCGTTACGAACATCGCGATTTAACTATTATAGAAGGAGAAAATCAGAAATTAGCTATCTTAATAAGTGTGCCTAGGAATGCTGTGGCAGGCCAGTATCTGTTTAAAGCTAAGGTTCTGCTTCCTGGCGGTGAAACTTATGGCAATGTGCAACGGTTTTATGTTAAGGTAAAATAATAATTGCCATTTTTAAAGTGTTCCCTGGCTTGTTCTGTTCGTTTAAGATTCTTGTATTTCTCACTTACTTTTTTCAAAATTTGTTGATTTTGATAATAATCAATTTTTCTCTTCACTTCTAAGTTCAGAAGGTATAACAATATGTCATTTTTAACTTTCTACTTTAGTGCCATCTGTTGCAACAATTTATAGGGATTCCTAGCTTTAGGGATAGCATGGCCGATTAATACACCAGAAGTTCCTAAGGCTAAGGCCTGCTGCAGGTCCTGTTTTTTGGTTACACCTGCGCCGCATAATACTTTAGTGGATGGGCTAACAGTTTTTACTAGCTTAACTGCCTTAACAATACTTTGTGGTTGCGCTTCAGCCACAGAAATTTTACCTCCAATTAATTCTGGCGGTTCATAAGCAATATAATCTGGGTTTAAAGCAGCTATTTTTTTAACTTCAGATAAAGAGGAAGCACATGCAATCAAGATAAATTTATTTTTTTTTGCCAAGTTTAATGCTTTTGCTAATATCGAGAAAGGCACTTTTCGTTCAGAGTGGTTAATTAGCGACCCGCAAACACCAATTTCTTTTAATTCTGGCATCAAAACTTTTCCCGTACTTGCGCCTAAACTATCCGGATCAACGTGTTGTGAAAATACAATTAAATTAGTCTGGTCGACAATTTCTTTCATAGTAACTAGGGAAGGTACAACTATTATTTCATAACTATTAGTTTTAACTCGGGATAACTTTTGGGCTAGCGCTAACGCTCGATTTCCAGATGATTCAGGGTAAATTTTAAAATTAATGACAATTAATGGTTTTTTCAGCATAAGAGAGAGATAAACTTAAACCTATTTTAATTTTTAGGAGTATCGGCTAGTAGAAAGGTTAAGGCAGAATGCATTTTTTATCAAGATTTGGTGGAAATTGTTTTCCATTAGCATCATAACATTTGGTATATCTTTCAGTTCTAGATGGCTGCCATTTCCCTTGTTGATCCGGTTCATAAAAGGTTAAAGTTCCTTCTATTGTCCTAACCAAAAATCTAGGCGGGTCAATTTGTCCTACGTCTGTTGCTAATATTTCTATTTTGCCTACTTTGGTTTCACCACTAGGTGTTTTAATTTCTCCCATTATTCCATTATATGCTGGAACTATTTCCACCGACACAGTATTACCCCGGTAAAGTGCTCGTGTGGCTGTGAAACGTTCAGTTAATGGCAGTGAACCATAACAGTCGCGAGTTTCTTCTGCTTTAACTTGGCATTGGCCTTGTTGGGCTATGGCAGCCGCGATTAATAGTAACTGCACACCATTTTCTGTTTCTGGTGAACGGTGACTGATTACAGTATTTTCTAGATGAGCTGAAATAGAAGAAGTTCTGGTAGTGGAACAAGCCATTAAAGTCAAGGCCATAACTGGAAGTGAATACTTCATCAATCAAGTGATTTTTTTGAATTATTTAAATATGCCTATTCTATTAATGCTTTTTGATAAATTCTTTTAGTTATAACAAAGATAATTAGAGAAATAATTATAGCCAATCCGATGATTTGCCAGCCGGCAGTAACAAAAAATTCACCAGGAAAGGTTTGTATCATTAAAGAATTTTCTGGAAACAGCCAGTTGCCTTGCGGAAAGAATAAATAGTGAAATAATCTAAACACAAAAGAAAAATTTAGTCCCAACAATAACAATAGCGCCACGAGGCTGATTATTGAAAATAAACTAGCCCGAGATAATAATTTAAAATTTTTTTGTTGCCGAAAGTTGATAGCCAGGCTGGCTGAAAGAATTAATAAGGATAAATAAAACCAGTAATTTAACTTTTTTAACAGCATTTTTACATCTTGCAGATGGCTGGCTTCAGCTTGGTTGTAAGCTGTTGATAAAGATGATCGCCCCTGTAAAAACTTTACCACCTCTGACTGTTCTGGAGTTAGATTCTTAGCTGCTAAAGTAATTTTTAAAGAAAATAGAATTAAAACTATAGCAAAAGAAATTATTCCTATAATAGTAATTATCTGTTTAAAGAGTTTTGGCAAAGTAGATCTCTTAGTTAATAATCAACAATTATTTATTATAATTTTTTAATTAATTTTTTAAAATTTTCATTAATTTCAGGAGCTAATGGAAGAAAACCTGTATGGGCAGTATTTAATTTCTGCAGAAAATAAGGGATACCCTCAGTATTGGCCAAGATTAACAACTCATCCATTATCCTATTAGAGAGCGACTGAATATCTCTAGATTGATTTATCCTTAGGTCAGCATTTAATTTTTCATACTTTTTCATTATAGCTATAAAAGCAGCTTTAATTGCTCCAGAAAGTTTTTTGGCTTCAGCTTCTTTATCCTGCTTGCAACGGTAGTTGCCACCTGCCCAATCGTAACAGCGTAATGCATAATTATCCAGTTTTTTACAAATTTGTTGAAATATAGCGTACAACTTTTCAGCTTGCATTTTTTGGCTCATAAGTGTTGCTAAAGGATTTGTTAATTATATAATATTTTTGTTTTTCCTTGTTGGTTGTGAATCGATAATATCTAAATTATTTAAGTTTAATAATTTGCTAGAGCTTTACCCGGCGTTAGTTATTTTATGGAAGCAGCAAATATCTAATAATTTAAGCAGGGCAGTACAGTTTTTCTACTGCTTTCATTCTTTCATCAGATTTTTTTAGAGTTCTTTGATAACATTGATGGAGATAATCAGGAAAAATTCGCCACGGTAATCTAGTTATGCCTACGCCTAGAAAGGCTATTCTTTCATCGTCTAGATTGTCCTTAGGCTGGCCACCATAGTATCTTTTTAGTACTGACTCCGTCTCAGCTAAAAGCGATTTTGCTATCCCGTAACCATCAGGATCGTTTTGTAACTGTTGATACCTCTCACTTACTGCTGATGTTTTAATCAGGCCTAAGCTGCTAGCCTTGTGAAGATATTCATGAATAATTGTTTCAATCCCATATTGGGGGTTAGCATCAATTGAAGATTGTTTAACCGCAATTTTATTCCCAAGGCCAGCACCCCACCACTTTGGATTATAAAATATTAAATCCATTAGGCTTAAGTCTGTAGAAAATCCACTTAACTCATGGGGAGGGTACCATAATGCATCGCCTACTGGGAGCTCATTCATTAAACAATAGGCTTCATCAGTAAAATGTTGCCGCAAAACGTCTTGAGGTGTAAATAAATGGCTATAATTAGGATTAGCTCTGACTGCACTAGGCTTAATGGGCTAATACAACTAGTTGTAGCACCAGCCAAAACTGCTGTTGCGACCTCTTTGATTCTATTTAAAAAGCCACGCCTAGTCTCCATGTCACTCCTTAGCCGGGACTACCTTATTAATCTTTCGTAAATCCACCTATTTTGGAGCAAGTTTAATTATTGCTTTTAGTTGGTAAAGTATTTACGGCTTTGATAAAATATATAAATAAAAAAAAACTACTGTTCTCTGATAACTGGAGCCCGTAATGATAATATTTAGTATAAATAATTCTCATGATTTAGCGCAAACTATCGCTAAGAAGCTTAAAGCTAAATATGCTAAGTTAGTGGTAGATGATTTCCCGGATAAAGAGCTATATCTGCGCTATCCCGTAAATGTTAGTAACAAGGCCATTGTCTTGGTAGAGTCGTTTCAACCAGTTCCAGATTGGTCATTGTATACTGTTTTCTTTGCGGCCAGAACTGCTAGGGATCTGGGGGCTAAAAAAATTATCTTGGTTGCTCCTTATTTAGCTTTTATGCGGCAAGACAAGCGGTTTAATCCGGGGGAGGCAGTTACTTCCAAAATTATGGCAGAACTGCTTAACTATTCTATAGATCACATCATTACTATTGACACGCACTTGCATCGCTATAACTCCCTTCGAGATGTTTTTAATATTCCAGCTAAAAATCTGACGGCTAACAGTTTGATTGCTGATTATATCAAAAAAACTATTAAAAACCCGGTAATTGTTGGGCCTGACAGTGAATCATATCAGTGGGCGGAGCAGATAGCTAGCGAAATCAATGCTCCTTGCACCGTTCTGGAAAAAACTAGATTTAGTTCCAGGAAAGTTGCTGTAAAAATAAGAGATTCTCTCGATTTTGCCAACCGGGCTGTAGTAATTGTTGATGATATTATTTCTACAGGCCATACCGTGGTTGAAGCAGCTAAAGCAGTTAAGAAACTTGGCACTAAAACAATTATAGTTATTGGTGTTCACGGGCTGTTGATTGAGAATGCCGTTAGTAGATTAAAACAAGCCGATGTTGATAAGATAATCACTACTAATACTATTAAAAGTTCTACTAATGTAATTGATGTTTCTAGTATTTTGGCTAAAGAATTGTTGAAATGCAAGCTAGGTTAGGATTTTTTGCGAGGCAAATTTATGCAGCATTTAGCCATTATGAAAAAATCATGGGGATTAACTACCAAAATTCTCACCGGGGAAAAGAAAATTGAATCTAGGTGGTATAAATCAAGATACACCCCTTGGAACAGAATAAAGCCAGGTGAAATGATTTACTTTAAAGATTCAGGAGAAGCTGTAAGTGTGAAGGCAGAAGTCGAAAGAGTGCTTCAATTCTCTGATTTGACTCCACTGAAAGTTAAAGAAATTTTAGCTAAATATGCTGAAGCGGATGGCTTAAGCGCGGATAAAATCCCTGAATTTTTTAAACTATTCCAAGATAAAAAATATTGCTTGTTAATTTTTCTAAAAAACCCACGGGAAATAGAACCTTTTCAAATTAATAAGTCTGGATTTGGGGCTATGGCTGCTTGGATTTCGCTTCCCGACATTAATATGATTAAAGTAAAAGAATAAATATAATTCCCCATTTTTCTTAAAGTTATGATTAAGTTAGTTATTATTGATTTGTATGGAACTATCTGGGCTGCTGAACAGCCCATTCGTAATGGATTAAAAGAGTTTCTTCAGCATTATCAAGATAAAAAATTTGCCTTAGCTACTGATGACCCTGATGAACAGGCAGTAAGCCAGCTTTTAATTGAGTTAGGAATAAGAGATCACATTAAAGGAATTTATAGCGGCAAAGATCTGAAGAAAGTTAATGGCAGAACCAGAAAAGATTTAACTAAGATTTGTCAAGATTTTGCTATAGCCAATCACTCCGCTGTTTTCATCAGCGATGGAAATCGCGATAGAAGAGATGCAGCCAGAGATGGCTTAAGATTTGTTCATGTTCCATACTATGAAACCAATGCTGAATATTTTTCTTTTGGTTTGATTAATCTCGATGATTTGTCAAAGAGATACACTGACCTTAGGACAGTTAACAGAACATAAAAATTTATTCTTTGTCTTTTTCAAAATAATTGTAAAGAGGATGCTGTTCCTTTACCGCTACTTCTTTATTGGCCTTGCGGGCTAACACGTATAGATAATCGCTTAACCTATTGATATAACGCAAAACTTCTGGATTTAAGCTGATAGCGCCAGCAGCCTTAACTAAACAGCGCTCGGCGCGCCTGGCAATGGAACGGCAAAGGTGAATAAAAGAGCTGGATTTAGTTCCACCTGGGAGTATAAACTTCTGTGGCATTCCCAACGCTTGTTCTAGTTCATCAATATTCAGTTCCAGCTCTAAAATGTGCTCTTCGCGCACTCGCGGCAGTTGTTCCTTTTTCAGAGCGCTGCCAGCTAGGTCCGCGCCAACTTGAAATAAGTCATTTTGAATTTTACTCAAAGCTAAAGCAGTTTTTTCATCTTCTACAAAGTTTAAAGTTACGCCAATCACTGAATTTAATTCATCTAATGCGCCGATAGCTTCAATTCTGGGGTCATCCTTAGGAATAAAATCAGAGCCAAAAAATTGAGTTTTCCCCTTATCACCAACTTTAGTATAAATTTTCATGTTGCGCAGCAAGATAACAATTATTCTCCAATGGTAATAACCTGATCTTCATAACTTCCATCGCGATAGATAGTAATGCCTTTGCATTTGCTTTTCCAAGCATTAAAATAAGCTGTTTCTACATCACGTATAGAGGCATGCCTGGGGAAATTAATGGTCTTGGAGATAGAATTATCCACATGCCTCTGCATTACTGATTGCATTTTAATGTGCCATAGTGGAGATATATTTTGGGCGGTGACAAAAACATCTCTAACATCCTTGGGAATTTCTTTAATATCTTGAATACTGCCAGAAACTGAGACTTTTCTAATTAGTTCTGGAGAATAAAAATTTCTTTTTTTAGCTATGGTTTCAAAAATTCTGTTTAAATAAATAAATCCATTCTCGCCTAACATGGTTCTTTGGTAGGCTAAAGCAAAATTAGGTTCACAGCCAGAAGAAGTGTTAGCAAGAATGCTTCTAGTTCCGGTAGGTGATAACGCTAAACAGGTCATATTGCGCATTTTCTGGCCAGTTTTTTGGTACTGTGACCCCTCCCACGCCGGACAAATCGATCTTTTTTTAGCTAAGTCCATGGATGTTTGGTAAGAAACATGCTTGAAAAAGGATAACAGTTTGTCAGCCATTTCTAATCCATCTTCAGAATCATATTTAATATGCAATTTTAGCAGCATATCGGCGAATCCCATAATTCCCAATCCTAGTTTTCTAGTTCGTTTAGTAGTTTCTTCTATTTCTTGGCTGAGATATTTGCTTACATCCAAACAATTATCTAAAAAATGTATGGAATTTTTGATAGTTTCTTCTAACTGCTCCCAGGAAAACTCTTTGCGTTCCATGTCAGCAAATCTGCTTACATCAATTGAACCTAAAATGCAACTCTCGTTAGGGAGCAAAGGAGCTTCACCGCATTGATTGGTAGTTTCAATTTCTCCTAAATGCTTAGCTGGGTGCTTGCGATTGATTTCATCAATAAATAATAATCCAGGATCGCCAGTTTTCCAAGCATTCTGTGTAATTACACTAAAGACATCCCTGGCTCTCAGTTTGCCCACGTATTTTTCCGTGCGTGGATTTTTAACAAAGTATTCTTTATCCTCTTCAACAGCTTTCATGAAGCGATCGGTTACAGCAACAGAAATATTAAAATTTTTTAATGAGCTTTTATCGCGTTTAACTTCAATAAATTTTAAGATATCGGGGTGATCAACTCTTAACACAGCCATGTTAGCTCCAGGGCGCACTCCGCCCTGTTTTACGACTTCTAATCCGGCATCATAAACCTTCATGAATGATACAGGGCCGGAAGCTACTCCTACATGCCTTCTAACAATATCGCCTTGCGGCCGCAGGCGTGAAAAGCTGAATCCAGTGCCGCCACCCCATTGATGGATAGTAGCAGCTTCCTTTAATGAGCCGAAAATGCTTTCCATTTTGTCTTCTATGGGCAAAACAAAGCAGGCGCTAAGTTGAGGTATGTTGGTGCCAGAATTGATTAAAGTAGGCGAGTTAGGCAGAAACTTTAGTTCGGCCATCATTTGATAAAATTTTTCTTCTGCCTGTTTAACTTGTTCTTCCGGCGCGCCATACAACTCATCTGCTTTGGCAATGTGTTTAGCTACTCGCCGCACCATCCCGCTAGGTGTTTCAATTAGGTTTCCTGATTGATCTTTTAGCAAGTAGCGTTTTTCTAGAATCTTTAAGGCTTCATCTGAAAATAACATTTTTGATTCGTGATCCATCTCGCCTATGATTAAAGTTTGGCGATTTTTTTCTTCAGTTTTTTTGTGGCGGTAAAGAATATAAGCTTTGGCAGTTTTAGCATGTCCACGTTCTATCAAGACCTTTTCTACCAAATCTTGGACAGTTTCAGAGGTTAATTCTTCTTTATTGTACTTCTCTTGGAGCTTTTGGCAGACTTCCTCAGCTAGTTTTTTAGAAAGTTCTGTATCACTGCCGCCCACCGATTCAGCGGCCTTGAAAATAGCCTCCGCGATTTTATTCTTGTCGAAAGGAACTATTCGCCCATCCCGTTTAATAGTAGTTTTAATTACCACTTCGCTATCCACAGCCATAGGGTTAGTGCAGGAAAAGCAATTTAAAAACTATTCGCTTCTAAAAAGATAAATTGTAAAATGAATTAATTAAAAACAGTATTCTTATACCCAAACTTCTTGCCATATCCTTTATGGCTAATAATGTCTAATATAAGATTATATCTAAAAGTTTCTTTAATCAAATATGCCCTAAAAT
>CAZRCV010000021.1:0-6297 GCA_964598745.1 uncultured Methanosarcinales archaeon | reverse complement strand
ACAGCCATAGGGTTAGTGCAGGAAAAGCAATTTAAAAACTATTCGCTTCTAAAAGCATATAACGAGTAAGGAGAAGTTTGTTTAACTAACTGATAGGTCCTTTAGAAATAAACCAAAAATGTTATATAATTAGTAAGTTTTTCTGATTAAGATAAAATGAAGATGTTGTTAACTTCTGCTGGATTTGAAAATAAGAGAATCGGAGAGAAATTTGTAAAGCTGGTAGATAAGCCAGTTCAGCTAATCAAAGTTATTTTTGTTCCAACTGCTTCCAGAACTAAAGAGGAATTAAAATATGTTGAAGCAGCCAAGAAAGAACTTCTAAACTTTGGCATTAAGGTTGAAAATATTACAGCTTTGAATTTAAATCATAATGTCTCTTATAATGAAGTTAAAAATTTTGATGTTATCTACGTTTGTGGCGGGAATACCTTCTGGTTGTTGCATAAGGTTAGAGAAACTGGATTTGATAAAGTTATCAAGCAATTCTTGAACAACGATAAATTATATGTTGGGGTAAGCGCCGGGAGCATTTTGGTTGGTCCAAATATAGAAATTGCTGTTCCTTTTGATGAAAATGATATCGGTTTAACCAATTTTACTGGCCTTAATTTAGTAAAGGTTGTAATTTCTCCCCACTATACGGTTAAGGAAAAATTAATCATAGACCAATATAAAAAACAATTAAACTGCCAGATTATCCCATTAACAGATCGGCAGGCCTGCTTAGTAATAGACAATCAAATAGAACTGGTTGAATAACCAGTTGATTTAACTACAGCCGCTGGTTTCTCCGCAGATTTCACATAGCATGCAGGTGCCATTGCGGCGCAGTTGGAAAGCGCCGCAACTGCCGCATTTTTGCAGTGAATCGTTTTTGTTTCCATTAAGATCTTCTTCCGACAGATTGATAGAGGAACTATTTTGTTCAGTGATTTTGCTGGCTGCTGAATCTAATTCCTGCAAGAAAGTAGCTAATTCTTTTACTAAAGGATGGCCTTCTACTTGCAGGCTGCTGTTGGCAATAAGGCTTGGACTTATTCCAAGGCTCAAATTGAGGTTAATGGTATTAATCAAAGCTTGCATTAAGGATTGCTGCACTGGCGTTATGTTATCCAAAGAATAGGAAACCTCTATTACCTTGGAGCCATTTTGTTTAGCTTGTAATAATAACTCTTTATTTCCTACTTTAACGCTTTTTCTTATTTTACCGCTAGCAACCTCTTCTTCTGCAGCCTGTAAAACCTGTTTAAGTTCAGGGTATTCTTCCAAAGTTGAGTTCAAAGGCTGGCTTAGTTTACATCCATCACGATACAGAGCTACAGCTTTAATCATCATCCCCCAAGAATCATGGTAAGCAGTCTTAATTTGTTCTACTGTCCATTCCGTAGGCATATTAACTGTTTTAGAGATAGCTCCAGAGATAAATGGTTGGGCTGCAGCTAACATCTTTAAATGCCCGTAGGGGTGGATGTAGCGTTGGCCTTTCTTGCCACACTTGTTAGCGCAGTCAAAAACAGCTAAATGTTCTTCTTTAAGTTCAGGAGCGCCTTCCAAGGCCATAGTTCCGCAGACATAGTTGTTAGCTGTTTCTATTTCCTTTTCAGTAAATCCTAATCCTGAAAGGATATCTCCAGTAAACTTTTTACAAAAAGCCTCTCCGAGGGTATGTCTGGCAAATTCAAACCGGATATCCATGGTAGTTTTTAATTGCGCCTCTACGGCTATGATTTGCTTTTCAGTTAATCCACGGTTTAATAGTTCTTTTTTATTGATGGTAGGACAACCTTCCAATGTTCCTGATCCCAGACAATAAGAAATAATTAACTGGATTTGTTCAGGGGTGTAGCCTAAGTGCTTAAGCGCTAACGGTACTGATTGGTTAACTATCTTAAAAAAACCGCCGCCAGCCAACTTTTTGTATTTTACTAATGAGTAATCTGGTTCTATCCCCGTAGTATCGCAATCCATAACTAAAGCAATAGTGCCTGTGGGCGCCAGAACCGTAACTTGGGCATTGCGATAGCCATTGTTATGGCCTAACTCCAAAGCTTTATCCCAGGAATCACGGGCTGCTGTTAATAAATCCACTGGACAATATCTTTCATTAATCGGTGCAGGAGTTATGGTTAAATTTTCATAATCTTCTAGGCCATATGCCGCCCGACGATGGTTACGAATAACTTTAAGCATATGTTTTTTATTTTTCTCATATCTTTCGAAAGGCCCTAAGATACCTGCCATTTCCGCAGAGGCTGCGTAGGAATCTCCGGTTAGAATTGCTGTTAAAGCTCCAGCCACAGCGCGACCTTGCTCACTATCATAAGGCAGGCCCATCAGCATTAGCAGTGAACCAAGGTTAGCATACCCTAAACCTAAAGTCCTGAACAAGTAACTTTTTTCAGCTATTGGCGCGGAAGGAAATTGCGCCATTAATACGGATATTTCCAGAGCAATGGCCGCCAGACGAATAGTATGGCGGTAAGCAGCAATGTTAAATTTGCCTGTTTCCAGATCATAACATTTTTTCAGATTAATCGAAGCTAAGTTGCAAGCGGTGTCATCTAGGAACATATATTCGCTGCAGGGATTGCTGCCATTAATTTTTCCATCTTCAGGACAGGTATGCCATTCATTAATAGTAGTATCAAATTGCAAGCCGGGATCAGCTGAAGCCCAGGCGCAATAAGCGATATCTTGCCACAGCTTTTCGGCAGAAATAGTTTTACAGACATCTTTGGAAATTCTCTCTTTTAACTCCCAGCTTCCTTTTTGATGCAGGACCTCAAAAAAGGTATTAGGTATGCGCACTGAGTTGTTGCTATTCTGTCCAGAGACGGTTAGATAAGCTTCTGATTCATAATGTGTATCAAATTCCCGCAAAGGCAGGTGGTGCCCTTGGCTAGCCAAATTTATCGCTCTTACAATATAATTGAGAGGTATTTCCAGTTTAGCAGCTTTTCGTATTTCTTTTAACACTCCACTGTCTTGGAAAGGGTTAGCTTTGCCTTTAGCTATTTCAATTAACTGGGATAATTTTTTATTTAAGATTTTGCTTCCAGCTACTAAGCTAGCTACTTTTTCTTCTTCTCTGACTTTCCACCAAATGAAATCTTCAATTTCGGGATGATCCAAATCTAGACAGACCATCTTAGCTGCGCGCCGGGTAGTGCCACCAGATTTAATGCTTCCTGCGGCCATATCAAAAATTTTTAGAAAACTCATTAGGCCAGAAGAAGTTCCACCTCCCGATAAGTGTTCACCTTTTCCTCGTAAATTAGAAAAGTTGCTGCCAGTGCCACTTCCATACTTAAAAATTCTAGCTTCCCTGGTTAACAAACTGAAAATGCCACCTTCCCTTACTAAATCATCGCTAATGGATTGAATAAAACAAGCGTGTGGTTGACTGCGAGTATAAGCATCTTTAGAATATTCCAGTTTTTTAGTGGCGGGATCAACGTAACTATGTCCCTGAGCTGGCCCGGTTAATCCGTAAGCCCAATTTAGGCCGGTGGTAAACCATTGCGGGCTATTTGGCGCAACGGTCTGGCTGATTAATAAATAAACCATTTCTTCATAGAATACTTGCGCATCTTTGGCTGTGGCAAAATAACCACATTTTTCTCCCCAAAACCTCCAGCAGCCAGCAATTCTGTTAGCTACTTGTTTAATGCTAGTTTCACTGCCGGTGATCACTTTGCCATTTTCATCTAGTAACAGTTCTCCTCGTTCATTGTACAGTGGCACTCCAGCTTTGCGCAAATATTTTTGAGCTAAGATGTCTGTGGATACCTGAGTCCAGAAATTTGGCACTTCTACATCATTAATCTCAAATACCACCGACCCATCGGGATTACGAATGGTAGAACTGCGCTTTTCAAAAGTAAACATCTCATAAGGAGTTGTACCTTCTTTAGTAAAATAACGTATGATTTCCAATCCTTTTTTACCAATAGTTACTGTTTCTTGCTCATCCATTTTAAACACCCCGCTTTCTAGCCATAACCACATCATTACCAAAATTTAGAAGCCGTGATTGATAACATTATAATCTTGAAAAACTCAAGCCTTACACCAACCACACCTCTTTTTTTAACTCTTCCAATGGACTTAAAAAGGCAAGTCCAGGCCTTCCCCACCCCTGAACACTAATCGTGTTTAGCATCTACGAACAACAAATACTGTTTAAATAATTTTTAGTAATGGAATGTATGTATTAGAAATAGATGATTAGAGATTGTTGAAAATAATTATGAAATCTGGCTACGTGGCGCTTATAAAAATTTATATAAACCATTCAATCCCTATAAAAAATGATAAAAGATTCACAAACTGATAAATTAAAGAAAGTAAAAAAAGTATATTCCTTCTGGGGAAGATTTCCTTCTCTTTATAAGGCTCAGGATATAATCACATTCTTAGGAAGAGCAAAAACCATAAGAAGCCGGGCAGTCAAAAAGATGGGGCTAAAAAGAGGTGACAAAGCCCTAGAAATTGCTTGTGGTTCTGGTAGAAATTTACCTTACATAATAGAAACGGTTGGCAAAGATGGTTTTATTCTCGGTTTTGATTATAGCTATGAAATGCTTGATGCCGCAAAACAATTATCTAAGCGAAATGGTTGGGATAATATAAAATTAGTTCAGGGCGATGCAGCTCAACTTAAACTCACTGAAAATAATTTTGATGGTGTTGTAAGTGTTCTTGGAATTAGCGCAATTCCCGATTGGAAAAAAGCGCTTGAAAGATGTCACGAGGTTCTTCGCTTTGGAGGTAAATTGGTTGTTTGCGACGCTCGCCTTTTTACAGGATTTCTAGAATTTCTTAATCCTTTAGTTAAAGTAATTTATTCAAAACTTGCTGCTTGGGATCATTCTAAAAACATTCCAGAAAAAATGAAAGAAATTTTTGGAAATGTTGAACTAGAAAACCTTAATTTTGGCACATTTTTTATTGCTGTATCAGTTAAAAAAGAAAAATAAATATGGGAAATATACTTCAAAAAATTACGCTTAATGCTGAACTAATAAATATTTGGAAATTTATAACAAAACCTGAAAATTTCTCTAAATATGTTTACTGTTACGCTTATGGAAAAACTACCAGCCCAAATGCTACAGGAATTGGCGCGAGCTATGAATGGTATGGAAAATTAGGCCCATTTAAATTACAATCCACAGAAAAAATTATAGATTGGCAAGAACAGAAATACGTCGCATACACTGGCAAATTGTTTGGAGTAGCATTTAATTCTTCAATGAATGTCAAAGAGGTAAAGCATGAACAGGCAATCCTGGCTGTTTCCATAAAATACAACGTTCCAATTTATCTTGGTGGAAAAGTTATGGACTTTTTCTTGATTAAATGGATTGTAAAAGATTACATTAGAAAATCACTTTATAGATTGAATGAGATATTTAATGAATAAGCGCTCTTCCGCCAGGTTTTTTCGCTTTCAGCTCAAACCATGATGCGCTCTCTTTTTGCTACACCCGTGGCGTATAACACGGGTTAGTTTCAATTGAGAAAAAGTTTACTAACGAAGGGGGCGAGACTCTGGAACGACTATTTACTACTTTAAAGAGACTACAAAATCGAAAGATTTAAATACTAGCTATGTTTATCGGTAGTTATAGGAGGTAAATTAAAATGAATAAACAAAACGATTTAACAAATATCGCAGGATTAGTGGATGCTTACGAAAATGCAATTGACGCAAAAGCGAAATACAAAGCCGAAAGCCAAATTTGCAGATTAGTCGCTAGACATAGCTCAACAGCAATGATCTATGGAAAACAAGGCATGTATATTGCTTCCGTTGAAAACGATGGAGAATATAGAACTCCGCATTTACAAAAAGTGCTCTCACAAGATGATTTAGTCTCAATCGCTAGGAAGCAAAACGCGAAATCTCCTAAATCGGCTTTCCACGTCAAATCCATTGAATTTGTTCCGGGATTGAATCTAATGGATGATTACACTGGAAGATTAGTCGGTGTTGCACCTGAAGCTAAGAGATAATCTTACTAAAGAGTCCCGCCCCTTTCTTCTTTTCTTTTATTGGACTTCGTCCTTGATGTAAAAACTTTTTTCTCAACTTTGATTTTTTCCTCCGCTTCGCTACGGAACGTTGCACTAAAAATCAAGTCCTAAAGGACGAGTTTAACAAGGATTCTATGCCTCCAAAGACTCAGCTAAAAGGAACGGTGTCGGAAGATTTAAATAGCTAGCGTATTCTAAAAAATACATATGTATAATAAAATAAACATAACGGAAAATGGCCCGCAGATCATTTCT
>CAZRCV010000020.1:0-15815 GCA_964598745.1 uncultured Methanosarcinales archaeon | reverse complement strand
GAAAAATCAAGGTGGTGATCCGAACCAACTAATTCTTACTGAGTTTTAGGATACCCCGCAGCTCTGCTGCGATTGGGAGTTTCATTTTTTGGAAAAATTTTAGTAAAATGTTTATTCTTTATTTTTATGGATAAGGGTACTTATTGTTGAATAGATTAAATAAGTGATTACGAATGGTAATACAAAAACAATTAAGACTTCAGATAAAAATTGTAGGAAAGTTTGTCCAACGATACAATTACAGGTAGAAATAATGTCTGGCCAATTTTCATATTTTAATTCTGCACACATTTTACAGAGTGGACGAGCAACAAAAGTAAATAAGTAAACAATAGCAGTTACAATTATTGAAAAGATTATTTTTCCTTTTGTTGGTTTAATAAAATTTTTCCAATTCATGTTATTAGTAGTAAATATTACTTACTTATAAACATTTTGAAGACTTCGATTGTACTTGAGATAATCAAGAGCTTTCTCTCCCAATAAGTTTTAGGTTAGTTTGTGGATTTAATAGGTGGCAACGTTAAAAAGGAAGAGGTGTTTCTCAAGAAAGAACTCAATTAAAGTAGCTCAAAAATTCAACATAATTCCTGTTATTACTACCTCAAGCGACTGTAAAATCCCGTAGGATTAATTTGAGGAGCGCATGGGCAAAAGTTTATGTTGAGTAGAACCTACTGGATTCGCCACGAGACAATAAACTTTTGGTATGACGCAGGAGCTTTTTAGCGACGAGTAATATTAGTTATAACTCCTTTTAACCTCATTGTTGAATATTTTGAAGTTAGAAAGGCTTAAACTAAAAAATTTGTAGTTCCGTAACCTAAAATTATGATCTCTTTGACAAGTAGCAATTACTGTTAATCAAGCGGTTCGTTTTCTGGAAAGAAGTATACTGTTAAATCTATTTTTTTACGGGATGTGAAGAGACTACTAATAGTGTTGCTTTTTAAAGAAAATCGTCTAGCTAAACACAGCGTCCGGTTTTTTAGAGATGTATATACCAAAAATAAAAGTGGCCCCGCGGTGATTTGAACACCGGACCTATATCGGGATTGCTCCACACGATAGCTGACTTATTCTGATATCAGTTTCGCAACGGTTGATTCGTGCGCTCTACCAGGCTAAGCCACGGGGCCTTAACTTAAGTTGAACTTTGGCTTATTTTTAAAGATTGTGGCTGGTTTGCTTCTGAAGCATGATATGTTGCTTTCACTACTAATTGACGATGAAAAGTTTTATAACTACTGATCTAAATCGTTTGTTCATGCATTATACCATCCTAGATTGTTACACTGACGAAGCTTCGGGGTTAGGCGTTCCTCCTTACCTTGGAACTTATCCCAGATACTTATTTGGAAAACTAGCTCTGGAAGGCCACGATGTTAAGTATTTGACCATTGATGACTTGCGCTTGTGGAAACGTTACCATGGTGTTAAAAAAGAAACTTCAGTAAGGGAAAAAACTAATATTCTAATTTATAATTTGACGGTTAACAGTGCCAAGCCTGTTTTGGCTGCTACTGATGTTTTAATCATAATTCTAGGGGTTCATGTGCCAGGCAAGTACTTGACTGCCCTGCCCGGAACCTTGCATGAAATCATTCCCTTGATTCAAGACTTGCCTATGAAAAAAATCCTCACCGGACCGGCGGTGTTTGGCACTCAATTGGAAGGAGGCAAATTTTATGAAAGAGAAAATCTTTCCGGAGTAGAAGTTAAAAATTATGATTTTTCTTTTAGCCAACTGAACCATTTTATTTCTTCCAGCACAGGAATACTAACACAAATTCCTCAACGTAGGGTAATAGAGATTGAAACCGGCAGGGGATGCAATGTGGGCCGATGCAGTTTCTGCACTGAACCGATAAAGAGCGCTTTTGTCAACCGTAAGATGGAAGAAGTGTTTGATGAAGTTAAATTATTTTATCAAGCCGGAGCGCGCTTTTTTCGTTTAGGCAAACAGGCTGATTTTTATGCTGCGGACCGTCCAATAGAGCTGTTGCAGCGCATCAGGGGGAGTTGTCCCGATTTAGAGTTATTGCACATTGACAATGTCAATCCTAATTCAGTAATCAAGCCAGGGGGGGAAGAAATAACTAAAGCTATCAGCACTTACTGCACTCCGGGCAACATTGCTGCTTTTGGGGTGGAGAGTTTTGATCCACAAGTAATTAAAGATAACCTATTAAACACCTCCTCGGCTGTAGCTTACAGAGCCATTGAAATTATTAACAAATATGGCGCGGAACGGGGAAAGAATGGCTTGCCTAAATTTCTGCCAGGAATCAACTTAATTTTTGGGCTGTTGGGTGAAACTAAAACTTCGCATAAGCTAAACATGGAAATGTTGCAAAAGATCTTAAGCCACGGGTTGTTGCTGCGCCGCATTAATATTCGTCAGGTAGCAGTGTTGCCTGATACTTATTTGGAAAAACATGGAGGAAATAAGTTTCTCCGTAAAAACAAACAGTACTATTGGCGCTGGCGCAATGAAATCAGGCAAAAAATAGATAACCCCATGCTAGAAAAGATTTTACCTGCCGGTACAGTTTTAACCGATGTTTACACCGAAATGTATGATGGGAAAACTACTTTTTGCAGGCAGATGGGGACTTATCCATTGGTAATCGGGGTAAAGGGAAGGATTCCTCTTGGTCAAAAGGTTGCAGTGAAAGTTAACAGCTATATGTTGCGCAGCATCACAGGCAATATTGTTTAATAATTTTTACTTTTTCTGTAAATCATTACAACATTCTTTTTTTAATGAAATCAGTTCTTACCAATTCTTGGCTATATGCTGAAGGGATCTTGCCAGTGGTGGCATAATAATAAAGAGCTGCTACAAAAATTCCACTCAAGCTGGAGCTGAAAACTCCTAAGATGGTCCAATAAAGAATAGTTATCGGCAATACTATTACCATAGCTAGGATAGATCAGGAAAAGATGGCTATTAATGCTGCAGCTAGACCGATTAAGCTGAATATTCCGAAAATTAATCCAACTGAAAACTGTCCAATAACATTTTCTCCCCTTGTTTTCTTAAACAAACTGCCGGACCGGGTAATAGAAGTTATGGCATTTTTGTTTTCGAAAATTATTCCCGGCACTACAAAAAAGGTTAATAAGCCCCAAGCCATTCCAATTAAACCAGCGTTGAAAAAGATAGTAATGACAGAGGCAATAAAATAATAAATAAACAGCAAAATATAAAATTCTATTGAAGCCCATCCGGTGGTTATGGCTACTAAACCAAAAGGTATGGACAAAGAACCCAGCGCCATCAAAGTAAAAACTAATGATAAGATTGGAAAGAGTAATATTTCTTTATCTTTCTTTAAAACAGCAAAACTCTCTTTAACTAGTTTTAAGCTGGTAGTAAATTGTTTCATGGGTTGTTTAGTGGAGTTATTATATAAAAAAAGTTTCTGAAATTAAGCAAAGTTTATAAAATTGTATTCTCTTCCATATTTTATGGTGATAGGCAGAAGATTCTTACTATTAGTCCTATTAATGTTAAGCTTACTGAATGTAACCGCGATTGCAGCCGAGGATGAGACTGACTGTCTGGTGTATTTCTATGGCACTGATTGCGCGGAGTGCGCTAAGGTTAGTAATTATTTGCAACAGTTAAAAACTAGACATCCTAAATTACAAGTACAGGAATATGAAGTTTACTACAACCGTGAAAATAACCATATGTTGGAGAAATACTTTGATTCCTATAACTTGCCATTAGATTCTCGGGGGTTGCCAGTGTTGTTTCTTTCTGGAAGCTATTTTATTGGTTCATCAGCAGCTCTCCAATTGCTGGAAGGAAGAATTTTGGATAATTCCAATGAAGCTTGCCCTGCCGCAGAAGGCGGCGAAGCAGTGGGTGTGGTTGGCGCTAAGGAACCATACCAAATACTTAATAAATTAACCCTAGGGACAATTACCAGATCAGCCTTGGAAGATGCTTTCCGTCCTGGATTATTGGCCTTTATCTTAGTGTTTATGTTAATGTTATCTTGTTTGCGCAAAGCAGAAAATGTTTTGGAACGAGGAGTGCTATCTATCGCTACTTTAGCTGTCACCAGTATAATGTTTGCCTTAGGATTATTTTTCCAGGCTCCCTCTTGGGTTTCTAAAATCGTGGGAGTTTTAGCCATTATTACTAGCCTGATTAGAATTCGCGGTTTTTTTGGATTATGGAAAATTGTTATTGAAGGCGTATCGGAAGCATCACAACAAAAAATTATAACTGCTGTTCGTTATTTATTCACTCCAATCGGCTTTGTTATGGTTAGTTTTATCATGGCTCTTCTTTCTACTGGAAAGACCAGTAAAACTATTCTATTATTAAGAATGTTAGCTTTAGACGGAGTGTATGATTTCAAGCTAATTGCTTATATTTTGTATCATACGGTTATTATTGTTGTTTTGCCTGTAATAATTGTTTTCATTTTGTACCGAGTGGTGCAGAGGTTGGATAAACATGCTAAAAAAAAGGAACCATTCAATGATTCCAAAGCTGAACTGTGGCGTGGCCATACCCAGAAAGTTCTGCAATTTGCAGTGAGCTCGCTAATGCTTATTATTGGTTTTATCTTATTGTTGATGTAGGTGTGTTTTAAATTAGTTCTAATTGGTAGATTAATGCGGCTAATATGAAACCCCCCTTTTAAAAAGAAATTTATATAAAGAGGAGAATGGCCTGGAAAATGATGACAGAATATACAGTTGAAATTATCGGAGCAGCAATAGTAGATAAACATACTCACTATGAAGCTAATTCATTTGTTGGTTCATCAAGAGCTACCGTCATTATTAGAGGAGATCTTGCGCTTAAATTTCAAGGAAAATATGGCCTTTCTATTAAAGAGGCTGAAAAATTTCAAGTACGTGTTGATTTGATAAGAAATGATCAAAGAGTTAGAGAGTGCCAGGATGTTTTCAAACCAGCATCTTACCTCCTGGGCGCAATTGCATCTTTAGAAGATATAACCTATAAGAGAGAATAGGCCTCCTGTTTTTTTATTTAATGGTATTAGCCTAATTTAAGGCGGGGTTATTTATTCCCATAAATTAATAAAACACCTTCTGCTCAAAGCAGGCATGAATCCCATTGAAGAACTAGCTTTAGAAACTATCCGCTTAAATAAGCAGGCTTTAATTTTTACACCTAGCCGGGCCAGCGCAGAAAAGACCGCTGAAGAAATTTCTAAATTAGTTAACCTCAATTATCCTGATTTAGCTGAACATGCACTTAAGGCTACTTCCCCGCCAACTAAACAATGCCGGCGGCTGGCTATGGTTATTAATAAAGGTCTTGCTTTTCATCATGCTGGATTGCTGGCAGAACAAAAAGAACTTATTGAAACTGAATTTCGTTCCGGAAAAATAAAGATTATTTGCTGCACGCCTACGTTAGCTGCTGGTCTTTCTCTTCCAGCTTTCCGAGTTATTATTACTTCTTTAAAACGCTTTTCCGGGTCCTGGGGTATGGACTGGATTCCAGTATTAGAATATTTACAGATGGCTGGGCGCGCCGGCAGGCCGGAGTATGAATCCTACGGTGAATCCATCATTATCGCTAAAGATAGCTCGGAGTATAAAGAATTATTTAATCGCTACGTATGTGGGGTTCCCGAGGAGATTTATTCCAAGTTAGCCGTTGAACCGGTATTAAGGACTTATTTGCTATCGCTGATTTCTTCCGGAATTATTGTTGATGGCACTTCCCTGCGCGATTTTTTTTCTAAAACGTTTTGGGCTTATCAATTTGCTGACCTGCCAGCTTTGGAAAAAATCATGCAGCGGATGATAGCTTTACTAGAACAATGGCAGTTCCTAACTACCAATCAATCTGTTAAAACTAATGATTTTGTAAGCGCTGATGCCATTAATAAGGATCAAACCAAGTTTGCAGCTACCAGCCTAGGCAAAAGAATCTCTGAATTATATTTGGATCCGTTAACTGCCAGGCATTTACTAGATTGCTTAAACCAGTTTAACTTAGAAAAGAACGAATTTTCTTTACTGCAAATGATTTCACATACTCTGGAAATGCGTCCTTTGCTGACTACCAAAGTTAGAGAACAAGATTTTGTAGCAGAAGAACTTTCCAAACGATTACATTTATTGTTGGAGCCTGAACCAAGCCTTTATGATCAAGACTATCATGAGTTTGTCAATTCTATCAAGACAGCCTTGTTTTTGGAAGCTTGGATTAATGAACAGACGGAGGATTTTTTGCTGGAAAAATTTGATATTCGGCCAGGGGAAGTCAGGGTTAAACTAGAAACGGCTGATTGGTTATTGTATGCTGTGGAAGAGCTATCTAAGCTGCAGTTTAGTCATCATTCCACTTCAGAAATCAGCAAACTGCGCTTGAGATTAAAACATGGCGCTAAAGAGGAATTGCTAACTTTGTTAAAATTAAAAAATATTGGCCATATCAGGGCCAGAAAATTGTTTTCCAATGGCATTAAAGATTTAGGCGGAATTAAGTCTGCCGATATATCCACGTTATCACAATTGCTGGGCCGAAAACTAGCTGAAGATGTCAAACAGCAAGTAGGGGAAGAAATTAAGGAAATACCAGTTGGCACCAGAAAAGGACAATTAAGCTTAGAGAAATTTGGATGAAGGCAGCTGCGAGGGATATTTTCCAGAATTTATTATTTATCTTGATTGGATTATTTTATCTTAGTGCATAATGGCTTTTTTCCACTACTATAATTTTCTCAATCTATTTTTCAGTGCTTTCAACCATCGATTCTAGAGAAAGTTTTTAAAAGATAAATCAATTCAATGTTAATAATGCCAAAGAAGTGTACAGATTGCGGCAGTGAAGCTAAATTTAGGATAAAAGATACTCCGGAATTTTATTGTCTGGACTGCGCCGAAGAACACTTTGCTGACCTGCAGTTATTAATAAAAGTAGAAGAAGAGGCTTTAAAATTAAAACAGGTCATTGAACAAAATCAGGAGATGTAACTAAAAAAAATGGTGGATACAGAGCAAATTAAAATTGGTTTTGTTAAAACCTCCAAAAAGGAATTGCAAGACATTGCTAAAGCTTGGATAGTGCTATCGTTGGCTTTTGCCGTACTTTATACTGAAGCAGCTTTTTTTAGGCAAGGGATAAGCCAGATCTTTTCTTTTAAGTTTGTTTTGATGTTTTTTATTTCTTTAATTACTGCTGGCTTGGGTTTCTTGCTGCATGAATTATCCCATAAATTTGTGGCTCAGCATTATGGCTGCGCTGCAGAATTCAGGGCCTTTGACCAAATGTTGTACTTAGCGTTAGGATTAGCGCTGTTATTAGGATTTATTTTTGCCGCTCCAGGGGCAGTTATGATTGCCGGAAGAGTTACTAAGCGAGAAAATGGCCTGATTAGCTTGGCCGGACCGCTAATGAATTACGTTCTCGGAATGATTTTTTTAATGCTATTGTTGGCTTTTCCAACTACTTTAATCTTTAAAATTGGTTTTTTTATCAACCTCTGGCTGGGTTTGTTTAACTTAATACCCTTTGGTCATTTCGATGGCAAGAAAATTTTGTACTGGAACCGCTGGGTTTGGTTGGCTATGGCTGTGTTTGGAGCATATTTTATTTTCTTCTTTAAGTAATTCTCGTCGTTAAATCACGATAATGTTTATATATTAGTTTTAATTTATTAATAATAATGAGTTTTTTTTTAGGTCAAAAGAGGAAGAGGTTAGTAAATTTTTAGGCGGTTTAGGTTTGTGGTGATAGTTTGCTAATGTCTTCTAAAAAAAAGTAGGTGATATCAATGAAACAACACATCTTTCAAGAGGTTAAACGCTTCAAGATACAAAGATGTTGTAAAGGCTGCAGTAAACGTATTGTTGTAGAAAATGCTAATCGCTATTACTGCAAGGATTGCCGGGGCTATTAAAATTATTTTTTTTATTATTTTTTAACCATCCCTTCTACCGATATTTTTTTAAAGTAGTAGTTAAGCCATTGTAAGGCTTGCTTCCATTCAGTTGCCAATAAATCTCTTAAAGAAAGTGTAAATTCTGTTAAAAAAACCTCTCGGCGGCGCTGGTTGTTGAACTGCTGGTGCTGGTTCCATAACAACAGTCTCTGCCTTAACTGGTTCTGCTTGCTGTTTTCCAATCACAAAAGTTCCTAATCGTGAACTGACGGCGGTAAAGTATTGGTATCCTTGTTCCTTTTTTCCAGCTTCTATAGGCAACTCTGCATTTTCTAAATAAAGTTTAATCTCGGTGGGCGGAATTCCTTCTAAATCAGAATTTTTTATTTTTAAAGTAAATTTCACTTTGCCAAAATTTTCGTTTTGGTCAGAATAAACTTTAAACGCTGAAATAGCTTTACCTTTAAAAGAGGCAGGAACAGCGGTTTCTTCAATAAGGACTTTACTATTTTTAGTTTCCTTAACTACATTAATAACAGCTTGATTTACATTTTTTACATTAAGAACTTCTAGCTCTAGCTGTTGGCCTTCCTTGATTAAGGAAATAGTCTGGATGGTAGAACTGCCAGTAATGATTGGGTTTTGAATTAACAAGGCTGCTACTGACAAAAAAACGATCAGCACACTAACAACAATAACATTCCTAACTACATCTTCTCTACTTCTTTTAGACATCCACTGAAGATAAAGAAAAGGACATATATAAACTTAATTATAGCTTTTGATTTGGTTAAATTTAGTAAAATAAAAATGGGACCAGGGGGACTTTCAGGTTTTGTAAACTTTTGAACCCCCAACGTCACGGTCTTCAGCCGTGTGTTCTCCCAGGTTGAACTATGGTCCCGCTATAAGTTAGAAACTGAAGGTTGATTTATAAGGATTTCTAAATTCTTTATCATAATCTTTGCCATTGGTTATTAGATACAGTAATCTGTAAGCAATACCTTGGGGAAAATTCTTTTTATTGAAACAAAATGTTGTTGAAGTTAACTCCATCGAGAATAAGCTTATATATCTTCTTTTAAATAATCTCTGTATGGCTATCCGCTCTCAGCGTGAGTTAGAAGTAATCCTGAGTAGATTGAAAACCTTTCAAAATCCGCAATTTATGTTAGAACAATATCCAACTCCTGCCAATATTGCTGCGGAATGGATTTGGAACATGGCTTTAATAGGTGAAGCAGCAGGTAAAGTAATTTTAGACGCCGGCTGCGGGCCGGGAGTGCTAGGATTAGGATTACTACTGTTGGGCGCGCGTAAAGTATTCTTTTTAGACAAGGATCCGCAAGCTATTAAGCTATGCCAAGAAAATTATCGCTGGCTGTCAGCACAATATGAAATTGGAACCATAGAGCTAGTCCAAAGCGATATTTCCTTGTTTGACGAGGCCGTAGAGATAGTAGTGCAAAACCCGCCTTTTGGCACCAAATTGCAGCATGCCGACAGAATTTTCTTAGAAACCGCCTTTAGATCAGCTCCTATTGTTTACACCATGCATAAATATTCCACGGAACGGTTCGTAGCAGCTATGGCTAGAGATTTTGGTTTTAAAATTATCGATGTATGGAGGTTTTCCTTGCCTATTAAATCAACGTTTAGCTTTCATGAAAAGCCAGTTAAAGCAATTGATGTGGGGTTATGGAGATTAGAGAAAATAAACAGTCCTTCCACAGCACCAACCTCGCAGAAAAACATATAAATACTTTTTACTTAGGTAGATCGTAAATGAAAATAACCATCGATACTAAACATGACAGTCACGAGGACATCCAGAAAGTTTTGACTATATTAACCAATATTCTTAACAAAAATGAGTCAGTAAGTAATGTTAGCCAAAACTCGACTAAAAATATCTCAGTTGATACTACTCCGATGATGGGCATGTTTGGCGATAATTCTTCGAAAGAAGTTCCAGATATGCCACCTGATTTTCCTCAATTTATGAAGCTAACCCGCGAAGCTAGCCGAAAATCTTCCACAGAACAACCTAAAGTAGAATTTTTTTAGATAATTTGGCTTTTTAAAAAATTTAGCAAATAATAATTTATCTTTGCACTTCTATACAAATTCTGCCATAACTGCCCAGAGTACTGCAGATGTTAGTAAATTAATTTGTTTTACTTTTAAAATTGCCTCAAACTAGTTTGCTGCTGTAGTTTCTTAGCTTTGATTTTGCGGACCATTTGATCCTCGCTTTCTAGAATAGTTTGAATTTCTCTAGCTCGTTCAATTACTGGTAAAGGCAACCCTGCTAGCTGTGCTACGTGAATGCCATAGCTTTGGTCTGTTCCGCCTGGAACTATTTTGCGCAAGAAAATAAGTTCTCCTTTAACTTCCTTAACGGCAATATTATAATTCTTGATTTGGGGAAATTTCTCTGCCAACTGATTTAAAACATGGTAATGGGTAGCAAACATGGCCTTAGCCTTGATTTTGCTGGAAAGATATTCTGCTATGCTCCAGGCAATAGCTACACCGTCAAAAGTAGAAGTGCCGCGGCCAATTTCATCCAAGATAATTAAACTACTGTTGGTAGCGTTATTCAAAATAGCCGCTGTTTCTAGCATCTCTACCATAAAGGTAGACTGTCCTGTGCTGAGGTCATCATAAGCGCCCACGCGTGTGAAGATTCTATCCACCAAAGAAAGATGACAAGTTTCAGCTGGAACAAAACAACCCATCTGCGCCATCAGGACAATTAAAGCTGTTTGCCGCATCACCGTACTTTTACCGGCCATATTAGGGCCAGTAACAATCATCATCTCTCCGTTATTGATGAAGATATCATTGGTAATAAAATTTTGTTTTAATGGCTCAATTACCGGGTGGCGCCCTTTAGTGATAATAATAGATCCTTTATCATCTAGCTGTGGGCAACTATAATTATTTTCTAAAGCTACTTTAGCGAAAGTGCAAAACACATCCAGCATAGCCAGTTGGCTGGCGATGGCCTGAATTTTAGGAGTAAAGGCAGCTGTAGTTTTAATTATTTCCTGAAATAACTGGAACTCTAATTCTACTATTTTTTCCTGTGCTCCCATGATTTTTTCCTCTTCCGCTTTAAGGTCAGCTGTGATATAACGTTCAGCATTGGCCGTGGTTTGTTTGCGCAGATAATGGGAAGGAACTAAATGAATGTTTTTTTTTGTAACTTCGATAAAATAGCCAAATATCTTGTTATAAGATATTTTAAGAGTACTAATTCCAGTTTTATTTTTTTCCTGCTGTTCAATTTCGGCTAGATATTTTTTACTGTTTTTAGTAATGGCTTGCAGCTCAGCTAGTTCGTTATGGAATGACGGCTTAATCAACCCGCCTTCACGGACAGTTAAAGGAGCATCTTCACGGATAGATTTATCCATAAGATCTACTAATTGTGGCAACAATTCAAGTTGTCCTAACTCCTTCATCAGTTGGCTGCTGCAAGACTGTAAAGCCGTTTTAATTTGCGGTATTTGCTGTAAGGATATTTTCAACGCCAGTAAATCTCGAGGATTAGCATTGCCATAATTCACCCGCCCGATCAATCGTTCCAGATCGAAAGTTTTACTTAACAGCGAACGCAATTCTTCGCGTAGAATAACATTATTAAAAATTTCTGCAGTGGCTTGCAGCCGTTCAGTTATTTTTTTAGCATCTAACAAGGGCTGTTGCAGCCATTTACGGAGCAGGCGCGCGCCGGCGGCAGTCACAGTATAGTCTAAAACAGCTAGCAAAGTACCGCGCCGGCTGCCATCGTGCAAGTTTTTAACCAATTCCAAATTTCTTAAAGTGCTGCTGTCCAATAGCATGGTGTTATTATTCTGCTTTAATTGAATTGATATTACTTGAGACAGGTTATTTTTTTGTGTAGTAGTCAAATAATGAATCAAACCGCCAGACACAGCAATATTTAGGGGTAAATCAGCTAATCCAAATGTTTGCAATGAAGGTAGGTTAAAATGGGTTAATAACATCTCTCGGGCATGTTCTTCTTGGAAATAATAATCATCTAAGGAATTCAAAAAACAGCCTTGGGATTGGATCAGGCCTATTAAATCTGTATTTATTCTTAGACTCTCCGGAAAGAGGCACTCCTGCGGTGAAATTCTTATTATTTCGTTAAGCAATTCTTGCTGGCTATTATAGCTGCTAGTCCAAAATTCGCCAGTGGAAATATCGCAGACAGCTAACGCTTGCTGTTCGCCAAAGCTTTTGATAGCCGTGATATAATTATTCTCTTTTTCTGACAGCATGGAACTGTCAATAATTGTTCCAGGAGTAACAATTCGAAGCAAACCGCGCTTAACTAACCCTTTAGCTTGTTTTGGATCTTCCAGTTGTTCAATTATGGCTACTTTGTAGCCTTTCTTAACTAATTTGCCTAAGTAAGGTTCTAAAGCATGATACGGCACGCCAGCCAAGGGAGCTTTCTTTTCACCCTTGCCTCGAGCGGTTAAAGTAATCTCTAATTCCCTAGAGATGGTAACGGCATCTTCATAAAATGATTCATAAAAATCACCCATACGTAGCAGAATAATGCAATCAGGATTAGCTAACTTAGCTTCTTGATACTGGCGCATTCCTGGCGTCAAGTCATTCGGATCAGTATTAAGAATATTATGCAAAATGGACATAAACCTGTTACAAAAAGAATCATTTTTAACTATTTCTAGTGTTAATCAGCTAATCAGATTAATCCTTCCATCTCTTTTAAAATAGCTGATTTCTTTCTTACCCCTGCTGAATATAACCATAAATATGAATTGATGACGTTTGATATCTATCTCTCATTTTTTGTTTCATAAATTATTTAAAAGGGGTTGAAGCGTGATTACTAAAAATGAACCCAATCTTTATTGATAAGGAGAATTTAACCCGTGGTTTAGGTTTAGTGGGAAAAATCAAAACTTCAGAGATAGTTGTAGATAGAAGTGTCAGAGGGGAATCTCTGGCAGTATTACATCAGAGAGTTAAGGAAGAATTGATCCGCCAAGCAGACCTACAATTTGGAAATGATCGCCAATTGTATTTTGTAGTTACCAGATATGATATCAAAGATGATGGTAGAGTGGGTATTGCATACTGTGAGGTCTATAGGTAGAATTTTTTATTAAGTTAAACTTTAACTGTCTTTTCTTGAAATTTCTGTTAACTTCTAAAAACATTAAACATATCTTATTGAATACTAAAAAAGCCAAATGAAAATAGGTGTATTGTAACTTTTTGGCTCTAAAGAGGAAGGAACTATGATTGAATAACTTCCAATTAGTAACAAACAACCTAAACATTTTAAACTAACGACTAATTTTAAACGTTATGGTTATTTTACAATATAAAACTTTATCTTTTGCTATTGTTAGTTCAGAACTGCAAGTAAAGTTATTGAAATTATTTGTAACTACTATTCCCATAACTGAGGTTACGGCTATCGCTCCATTTACTGTGGTGGATCAACACACCCTGCAATTTGTTCATTCAGATCAAGACAAAACTAGTCGTAAATTTTCTTTTATTTTGGAAAAATATTTTGCTTGCTTAACTAACGCTTTAACTGGCAATACAGCCACCTATATCCATCAAAACTCAGGTATTCCTTTGATTGGCAATGTAGCATTTGGCATAGTCTATCGCAATTCTTCGATTATTGAAATCAAGCCCATGACTTCTTGTAATTTAGATTGTATCTATTGTTCTATTTCAGAAGGGTTAAGTTCCAAGAAACACGATTTTGTAGTAGAGAAAGATTACCTCCTGGAAGAGTTGCAAAAGTTATTAAATTTTGTAAATGAACCAGTGGAAATCCATATCGGTGTGCAAGGTGAACCGTTTTTGTATGAAGATATGATCGAACTGATTGCTGATCTGCAGCAGTTGTCGCAAATTCATACTATTTCCATCGATACCAATGGAACCTTGCTCAGCAGGCCAAAGATTAATTTGCTGGCTGCTAACAGCAAGTTGCAGCTGAATCTTTCTCTGGATGCTATTGATCCAGTTAAAGCTAAAGAGATCGCCGGCGTTGACAACTATAACTTGGAGCACGTTAAATCGGTGATAGCTTATGCCTCAGAAAAACTTAAAGTAATTGTAGCTCCAGTGTTTACAGATGGTTACAATAATCAAGAGATGGATAAAATAATGGTTTGGGTTAAGACTCTGCCTAAACAGCCAATTTTAGGCTTGCAAAATTTTTTAAGATACAAAACCGGCCGGCACCCAGCTCGGGAAGTTCCTTGGCTTGAATTTTATCAGATGCTGGAAAAATTAGAGCAGAAACACCACATTAAACTTAAATTGAGCAGGGAAGATTTTAAGATTCAGGAAACTAGGCCATTGCCTAAACCATTTGCAGAAGGAGACACGATTACGGCAGTGATTAAATGCCAGGATCGTTTTAATCATTCAGTAATTGCCGCAGCCAAGGACAGGAATATCTCCATTCCTAACTGCAACTTTATGGCTGAAAAGAAAGTAAAAGTTAAAATTATGCGTGATAAGCACAACATCTTTACTGGCAAATTACTTTAATATAACCATTAATAAAGATTAAATATAAAAAAATTAACTAAAATACTTTTATTTTAAGCACACACCGCTAACGCATCCCTTGGCACAGCGTTGTGGCCTAGATTCTCTGGCTTGTTCAGAATTTTTACAATACCATTGGTGCAAAGTTATTCTATCCGTAGAGCAATAATCTTCTCTGATTGTTACTCCCAGTTGAACTTTGCCTTTGCTATAAATATTTCCTTCTTCATCCGTATCCATGCACCCTGTCACTCGCTGATTTTCTGAAGTTTCATATACTACTGCCGCTCCTTCAACACCTGCACCATTGTTTAGAACAAGTGAAGCCACGGCTACTAGAGCTACTAAACCAACGATCACCAAGTAGGGAACCTGACTTGCGAATTTGCTCATTTATATCACCTCTAATTACTTATAAACTAAAAATAATATTTGTATAATATTTAAATCTGTTTATTTCATTAAAGATTTGTTATACTGGCTAGTTGTTTGGAATAAGCAGATGTTTTACTGATCTATTACCGTCGCCAAGAGCATAATCTATATATATGTAATAACTTTATTCTAGGCAATGTTAAGTAAATTCATTTGTTTTACAGTTTGGCTAATTATTTCCATTGCGCTTGTTTCTTGCGCTCTTGTTTCTGAAGAAAAAACTACTATTGGTGTAAATAAAGCAGAAATGCAGCAAGATACTGTTGAACGTGAAGAATTACCTCCTGAAATTGCTCCGCCTGCAGCTGAAGGGCAGAATACGGTGTACATCAATAATAAAAAACTTACCTCTGAACAAATAGAAGAGCTTACTACAGTATATGGTTTTCCACCTAAACCAGGAAAATATTGGTATGATTCTTCTAGTGGCTCTTATGGGGTTTGGCAAGGCCCTAGTTTAGGTGTGATTTTCCCGGGCCATGATTTTGCGGATTTGCCTGCTGATGCTTCCAATGGAGATACGGGAGTTTTTATCAACGGGCGGGAACTTCCAGAAGCTGATGTGTTATTTTTAGAATGGATTTTGCTTGTGTCTAGAGTGCAAGGGCGTTACTGGCAGGATGCTTTAGGCAACATAGGTTATGAAGGAGATCCTAATCCCCTAGTGAATCTTTATGCAGCTTATCAACAACGCGCTCAGCTAGGTTCTTCTTACAGCTCTGGAGGAGCAAGCGATAATTACTGGGCAGGGAACTTTGGCTCTTACGGAAATGAACAGAATGGGTTTGGTTATGTGATGGTAGATGGAACTAGTGTTACCTATGGTGGGTAAATAATAGTTAATACGGTCTAAATTTAACAGAATAGGTCTCATTGAAAAGTTCATAGAGCAGAACTTTTAACCTAGCCCAAAGGTTATGG
>CAZRCV010000019.1:0-16668 GCA_964598745.1 uncultured Methanosarcinales archaeon | reverse complement strand
AACCAGAACACAGAAAGTGGTTCATGTTGGTCTAGAGTTAGAAACAGAGGTTGGCGGCGCTTTAAAGGAAGGTGAAAGATTGGCTAAGGAAACCAGCCGGGCGGAGCGCTTAGGCCGTTTTTTAAGGCCGCTTGCTCGAAGCATTCGTTTTTCCAAGTATGCTAATAAAGATATAAAAACCAAGACTAAAAAAGAGCTAACGTTAGAGACTAAGTATTTGGTTACTAAAAGCCAAAAAATAGGCATTAAAGCTAGAAAGCAGCTGGAAAAAGGTCAAGCAGTCTTGGTTGAGGAAGTCAAGGGCATCAGCAAAGAAATAACTCGTGTGCCTCGCTACATTAAAGGAGCTTTGTTTTTTGAGAAACCGTTAATTTCTAAGCACTTAGTTAACAAGCTGTCAAAATTGAAAAATTAAATCAGTTCTTTAGTTTAAAGTAGTCTTCTTCTTAAAAACATTTAAAAGATAATATTGCTTTGTTTAGTATGATGGAAAAAAAGGGGCAGATTACCGTTTTTATAATCTTAGGTATAATTCTTGTTGCAATTACCGGTGGCGTATTGATTTTTAAAAACTTCTACACCATAGATCGGTATACAGCTTTGAATAACCAGGTTCTTCAAGCTGAAAGTGTAAAATTTCTAATCCAGGAATGCCTAAATATTGAAGGTGAGAAAGCCATATCTTATGTTAGTGCCCAAGGGGGTTATAATGCGCTCCCGGAAAATTTAGAATTTATAGAGTATTCTATTTTTTCCATGCCAGTCTTGTTTAAAGAGGGAGTTAGTAATATGATTAACGAATCTAATTTAGAAGAACAGCTTTCTGACTACGTTAAAGATAATCTAAAGAATTGTGTTGATTTTAGTATCTTTGAAAAGCAAGGATTAGTTTTTGAGGTAAAAGAGCCTGCTGTAGTTGCTGAAATACATAATGATAAAGTGCAGTATTACCTTTCATTTCCCCTTACTGTCAAAAAAGAACAATCCTCGATGCAGATTGACAACTTTCAAGCAGTTGTTTACTTTGATTTTTCGGTATTATTTTCTGTCCTTTCTGAAATCAGTGATCAACAACTTCAAAACAATAATGATGTTCCTTTACGAGTTCTTTTGGATTTAGCAGATAAATATGGATTTACTTTTGAAATAACTCAATTATCAGATGAAGACATAGTTTTGTATTCTCTTATTTTCAAAAAACCAAGCCTTAATATTCAACCATATGTGTTCTCTTTTGCTGTTGATTTTGATTGGACTGATTTAAAGGAGAATTCAAGCGAGGAGGAAAGTCAAATTATTCTGAAATCTATGGATACCTTAACTATTCCTTCAGGACGCGATATTCAAGATAAACCCATTTTTTTTGACATGCCGATAATATCCCGAGAGACATTTTTATTAGTTGAAGAGATAGACTGGTCGCAAGTTGAAGCTGGTACATTTAATTACGAAGCTGCTCTGGTGACTCAACCGCTGCAAGGTTTTCAGGCAAGTTCGGCTAGAGCCTGGCAGGCCATTGAAAATAACCCCAGTATTCTTATTGATAATTCTTTTCTTCTCGAAACTGTCTTTAACCGTGAAGATTATTTACGAGCCATGGAGATATTAAATAATAATCCAGAATTACTAACTGATGCGCTAATCTTTAACCAAATAGATCGAAAAGCCAGGCAAGATATTCGTGTGTTAAATGATTATTCTCGCGTGATGGAACGATTTTTTTACAAGAATTTAATCTCGGTGGAAGAAGGCTTACAACTTAGTGAATATGATGGAATATTTGTTAAGACAAAAGGGGAAGGAGCAACTGAATTTAATCCTACCAACCACCCCGATGCTCGCGTTCTGAAAACAGGTGAACTAATTGATGGAAATCTAGCCAAAATTAGCCATGCTAAGGTAGAATTAGATCCAACTATTAGTGCGATTCGAGTAACTGGTGGTAATTTGGATTTAACCAACTCCAAAAGAGGTACATATGTTACCACTGGAGATATTCAAGTAAAGGGCCAGAGGATATTTAGCCAGCATCCACTTGAGCTTCCAGAAAGCCAAGAGATCATCACTAGCTTTACTGAAGAAAAACCGCGTTTCTTTGGAAAACAAGGCGCGAAGATTCTAATCGAAACTGCAGATAACCGCTTCATAACTTTTAATGGTGATGCTTATGGCGGACCAGATTTAAGTTTGTGGGGCGATGATATTATCATAAACCAAGGAACAAGAATGCATTATCCGTTAGGTCAAACTAAACAAAGCCTGGATATAAGTGTTACAACTTCATCAGCGGTCTTTGGTTCATGCCAGGAGGAATTAAGTTGCATCTCACCTCGCGAAATAAGCGATGGAAAGAGGAAAATAACCCAACTGCAAATTATTTCTCGAAATGGCAATAAATTAACTGTGGAAACATCAGAATCAGCATTTGGCAGTTTTCAAATAAAGGGAATTCCTGAGGATGATTATAGTACGATTCAACTAGTTCTTAAAAAAGCCAACAAAAATAATGCCGTAATTCAATTTGGAAAGGGAAATAATATCTTTCACAGAAACATTGCTGGATTAAAAACAGAAATTATCCATGATTATCAAGAAAATAATAAGCCAGCCAGCACCATTTTTGCTAGCGGCAGTATTAGTAAATGTATAGATGGAACTTGCGCTGAGGTGGGACGAGTACCGGATTTAACCAATCAGCTTTACGTTCGCTTTAATCCACCTGCTATCGAAGTTAATGGGGTAAAAATAAGTTCGGGTCTGCCTAAACGCCCTATGTTAAATGGGGAATGGTATGCTACTTTTCTTCCAGCGGTCGTAGAAAAAGGAATAGACCCTTATTTTTTTATAGCTATGCATATATTGGAAATTGGCGGTGTTCGAGCTTCTGGGTTTGAGCAAAAAATTGCAACAGATGCTGTCAGCGCCAAGTTAGCTGGAAGAGGTATTGAAATTGGAACAAATTTTATCAAAAAAGAGGGTGCAGGCGGGGTTGTCTTAGGAGACTTTAATAATGCTGTTAAGAAAGGTCATTTTACAGACGACGAGATACTAAGCTGGATTGGGGAAATGAATAAAGTAGGTCTCCGTGCTGAATATGATAAACCAGCCCCAACTTATGACCCCACGGATAAATCTGCTGTTGCCATTCGTGTCTTTGGCATTCCCGCGGGCCAACAATCGGAGGCGGAGATTTGGGATCCCACTACTAAGCTCAACCAAGCTTCTCTAGTTTTGCTAAAAGTTCACCAAGACAGGACGTTGCGTATTGCTGACGAAACCAGAGGCGGCAGAGACCGTAAAATAACAGTGGGGTTACAGGCCTTTAATGGGTTAGGAACACTGCCTCGTGTTTTTAATGAAAAAGGTCAATTGGTGCAGCTTAAAGGAGACGGATCGATTGTTCCGACCAAAGGGCAATCAACTGGTTTTACAGGACAACAATACTCTCTCTATGGAGAAAGTATTAAAAATTTAATGCTGCAATTATCTCGCGATAAAAGAATCAGAAATTTAGTTGAGGGTTCCTTAATTGGAAAACCCACAGTTTCAACGCCAGTTCTTGATCAAGTAAAAGGGAAGAAGACAGTATAGCTTCCACCTTAAAACAGCTTTCCAATAAGTGGCAGCAACAAATTCAGCAGCAGCAAGCCTAAGAAAAATAAACTAACCTGCCGATAGCGCCGTTCTCCTAACTCTTGGCCTTTAAGCTGATGCAGAAATACTTGAGCCATTCTTCCGCCATCTACGATTGGTAAGGGCAAGAGATTGAATAAGCCAATACCAAAACTTAACAAGAACAGCCATCGCAGAAAACTAGCTATTTTAGTTGTAATTAGGTATAGGCTGTTCTTTAATCCTGTACTATGGCTTTGTTTAACAGAAACTTCATTTCTAATTTCTTTTATGCCTAAAAAAGGTTTTCCTGGTTTATCTGGACTGTCAGCTAGTTTTATTTTGTATTGTAGCTTATCAGCAGTAATGGTTATACTTTCTCCTGGCTTTTTGCTGGCTAATTCATCACTAAATTGTTGGAACGTTTTAATAGGTATATTGCCTAAAGAAGTTATCACTGCGCCTGGTTTGATACCAGCTTGCGCGAAAGGAAAGTTATCTTCGACATAAGCGCCAAAAGTGAATCCAGCTGGTTCAGTCATACTTTCTTGCAGTGGCGCTAATGCCAAATTAAGTAATAACAGCGCGATTGCAGCCAGGATAATATTGGAAAACGATCCTGCAGCTAGGATGGAATACTGAACTATGTCTTTTTCTTTAGCCATTTGTTTTTCATTAGGTTCTACAAAAGCTCCCAAAATGGGGCCAAATAAAACGACACCGGTGTTTTTTACCTCTACGTTATGCGCCCGCGCCAAGATCCCATGTGAAAATTCATGCACTACAGCTATTATAAAAATAGCTAAAATCCAATCCCAAAACGGCAATACGCCAATGCCTGGTATGGTCATACCCGGATAAACAATCGAAGCTCCAGCGGCAGCAGTGTCTGCAGAAAAATAATCAACAACGTTTTTTATAAGCAACACCGAAATTACAACCAATCCTATAAATCCAGCTCCTACTCCAATATAACCCCATAGAACCACCCATTGCCTAAATTTATTGGCAAACCGGTCCATCCACTTTAAACCAAACTTCGTTCTGTAAAGAAAAATAAACTTAGCTTGCACGTCAACTTTTTTTCTTTTTAGGATAAGGATGATTATTATTATAGCATAAAAAATAATTACCCACTTAAATTTTAAAAGAACTGCGCTAATGCTTTCTAACATTAAGTTGAAAGAAGATTAATAGTTTTTAATACTTTCTGTTGGTGCCATCGCACTAACTTTTATTTTAATCATAAATTTTAAATGTTAGTATTTTTAAAGAATATGCTTCTTTTAGCTAGCTTACAACAAGCATAATTGCTGGCTTAAGATAATAAAAAATTAGATTTAACCAATAAAAATGAAAGAAATAGGCCCTACAGACCATAATGCTCTTTTTATAACGCTGGATAGTTGCCGCTGGGACACTTACCAGGAAGCATATACTCCGGTTATGGATAATATCGGAAAAGCCCAAGCCGCGCAGACGGTAGGCAATTTTACCTTGCCAGCCCATGCGGCCTTTTTTGTGGGGCAGTTGCCCAGATTGCCCGGAGATATAGATTTACCTTTAGATAACCTGGATAGGCTTCAAACTTGGAGATTAACCCGGGCCAGAAAAGTTGATAGAGAGGTATGCATTGCTTTGGAAGGACATACCATTCAAGAAGGTTATAGAAATAGAGGTTTTACCATTAAAGGTTTTGGGGGTACAGGTTACTTCTGGGATCGAGATGATCTTCTACGGTTACCTTTTGAAGAAGGAGAATTTATCCATTTTGGAGCGCGCGAGGTTGGACAAAAGGATAAATGGGAATATCCCCGAATTAAGAAAACTTTTCCTTTCGCTAATGTTGAAGAAATTGCTGCATCAGTTAAGGATGCAAGAAATTGGTTTATATTTATCAACGCTCCGGAAACTCACTGGCCTTATAATTTAGAACCTATAGAAGGAACAGAGTTAGAGAGTTTAGTTAAATATGCTTACCAATTTCGTGGTGGCAGGTCAGATCAGGAAAGAAAGCACAATTATGATAATGGCGGCAGACAACTACACCACTTGCAAATTAAATCTTTAGAATATATTGACACACAATTAGGCAAACTTTTGCATATGCTTCCACTGGATAAACCATTAGTTATAGTGATTTGCGGGGATCATGGTGAATCGTTTGGTGAGAATTACCTCTGGGGCCATGTTTTCAACACACCGGAAGTTTTAACTGTTCCTCTGCTTCGCAACTTAAATTATAAGTTTTAGATCTTTTTAATTTCAGTTTAGCATAATTTTTCCAAAATGTTTTTAAAATAACTTAACCTAGCTTAAGCTATGATTCGGAATAAAATTAAAACAGCGCTATTGCTTGGCGCTTTAACTGGGTTGTTGTTGCTGATTGGGGGGTTGGCTGGCGGCCAAACCGGTTTGCTAATAGGCCTAGTTTTGGCTTTATTGATGAATTTTGCGTCTTACTGGTGGTCTGATAAATTAGTCTTGATGATGTATCATGCCAAAGAGGCTGATAAAAAAACCCAGGCCAAACTCTACCAGGTAGTAAAGGATATCGCCGACGAGGCTAGAATGCCCCTGCCGAGGGTTTATATTATCGACACTGCGCAGGCTAATGCTTTTGCCACAGGCAGAAGTCCCAAACATGCTAGCGTGGCAGTAACTACTGGAATATTGGATTTATTAACAGAAAAAGAGTTAAAAGGGGTTCTAGCCCATGAAATGGGGCATGTTAAAAATAGAGATATTCTTATTTCTTCAGCTGCAGCCATGATTGCTGGAATAATTTCTTATATTGCTGCTATGGCTAGATGGACAGCAATCTTTGGTGGATTTGGCGGCGATAGAAATCGTGAAGGCGGCGGAAATATCCTTGAATTAATCATATTAGCTGTCATCGCTCCGCTTATGGCTGTTATTATTCAGTTGGCTATTTCCCGCTCTAGGGAATACTTGGCTGATGAAACAGGAGCCAAGATTATCAAAGATTCAGCTTCTTTAGCCAGAGCTTTAGAAAAAATCGAAGCTAGTGTCAAGAGTCATCCTTTCCAGAAAATCGGGGCTACTAAAGCCACAGCTCACTTGTTTATCTCTAATCCTTTTAGTGGAAAAAGTCTGCTGAAATTGTTTAGCACTCATCCTTCCACTGCAGAAAGAGTTAAAAGACTAAGGGCTATGAAGTTTTGAGTTATTGATTAAATAGTTAAGTGGAGCTTGTTGCTAAATTCCTAATCAATACTTAGCTCTTTAAAACGATGGTTAAATAATTCCTTTTTTTCTCTAATAGCAGTAGGAGCGCTGCCTCCATGCCAACTAATTCTAGGTTTGACTTGAATAGGAAATATTCTTTCATTAGAATCATCAAAAATAACAGCTGCTCCTTTTATTCGCGGCAGTAAATTAAGTTCTTCATCCAAACCCCTTCGCATATAACTTTGAACTAACGCTCCCAAGGCATCAACGTCTATTTTTGCGGTTAACCGATGTGCTAATACCGTGTCAGCTTGGGTCATAACATCAGTATGGATCTTTTCTGGTTGTTGTGAAGCTAGAATCAAAGAGATCCCTGGTTGCCGACCTTCTCTTAATATAGTAACTAACGATTCAGTAGCAGCAGTTTCTTTATCTTTAGGCAATAATTCATGAGCTTCATCTATCGCTAACCACACTAAAGGTTGGGCTAACTTAATTTCTGTTTGTTTGGTGAAATAATGCATGGCTGAATCAAGTGTTTTGAATTCTTCCACTCGCCTAGCGTTCATTCGCTGATTAAACAAAGATCGGCAAATTAATCCAACAACCAGGGCTTTGATTTCCCATCCAGAAGGCATGGTAGCATAGGAACTGATGTCCAAAATAGTTACCTGGCCAGGTACGGCTAAATCTAATAAGGGTGTTCCTTGTTTAGAAAAAATCTTCCAGCTTTTAGCTTTAATCAACTCATTAATTACAATATTTTTTACCACCAATTCGCTCTCTGGCGAATTTCTTACAGTTAAAATTAACTCATCTAAGTCATAACTAATATTTTTTTCCTGAAGTTGGCTGATAACTTTTGTTAATAATACTCCTTCTGCGGAATTCTCTTTTATATCAAAAGCCTTGCACCACTCTGTGGCATTAATATCAATCGCGCGTATAGAAAAGGGGAAATCGGTGGGGATGCCTTCTTCTTTGTAAGCAGAGTAATAACCAGAGGGGGTGTAAATTTTAACATCCAATGGTTTTGGTTCCAATTCCCACTCGCGCAATAGTTCTGTATCTTGTAAATTAGGAAATTTCATAGTCCAATAAATCCCCATCGTATCAACGAGAATTATAGACAAATTTTGTCTTATTTCAAGAGGTAAAGTTGCCAATCCTTCAGCGATGGAACCCAGAGTATATGATTTTCCGGCTCCCCGCTTGCCAACAATGAACATTACATGAGCGCTAGCAATGTCAAGGTAAACGGGGTTTGATAAAGAAGTAGTTTGCCCTAATTTAACATATTGCTTGCCTAACAGAATTGTGCCTTCCTTACCATACTTTTCTACATCTTGCTTAGATCTGCCAATAATAACATCGAACACCATCAATCAACTAAACCAAAGAGAAGATAAAAAGATTGTGGTTGACTTTCTTGTTCTAAATTGATCTTGATAGTATTAATGATTTTCTATTAATAAGAATAGTTATGTGCAATAAGAGAGTTAAAATATTACTTATAAAGCTTTATTTGGGTTGAAGTTATCATTATCTTTAAATAGAGAGATATACCCCCAAATCGCATAACAAAAGCTTAATGTTGGTTCTGATTGTTATCAGTGTTCTGGTGTTAGTTATGGCCGGACTGTTTGTGTTTACAGCAAATACGATAAAGCTGGAAAAACCAGCTATATATCTTTATCCCCCAGAAGATTCGTTGATAAGTGTACAGTTATTGCTTAATGGAAAAATCACCCAAACAATCCCTGAATATGGAAGAGGATGGAATGTTTTTGTAAGTAAAGATGGAGTAATCAATGGTAAATACGATTATTTGTTTTATGAAGTTGATCTCAATAAATTAAGACTTCCCAAAACAGGGTGGGTCGTTAGTTATAACGAATTAAGTAAATGGTTTGATATTAACTTAATAAAATTAGGATTAAATGAAAAAGAGAGAAACCAGTTCAAAGATTATTGGATGGGGAGATTATCCCCAGCAAGCTACTATGAAATAAAGATATTGGAGACTGTTTTCTTAAAAGAAAACATGGATTTATTAATAACTCCTACACCGAACACACTAATAAGACTTAATTTCTATTTTAAACCTCTCCCTGAGAAAAAGAGTATAAAAGAACCAACAATTAGAACCACTGAAAGAAAAGGTTTTACAGTTGTAGAATGGGGGGAATAGTGGATAACTGAGCTTTGTCCTAAATATCTATTGTTTAGAAAATCGGCCCTTCCCACAGGGTGATTTTGATAAATTTCTCTTTATAGTTTATCCTCAGTTAAAACATTAACCTTTTGCGGTTCCTTGACTGTCGATCCTGTACCTACAATATGTTGAACTCCGACTTTATCAGCTAACTTAGCTAATTCTAAATCAACCATTCCATCTAGAACCAAAGCATAAACTCCACTATTCAAGCTTTTAATGGTAGTTGCTAATTCGCTTAAGGGGACTTTTCCTAGTACATTTAGCTTATGGTCGAAGATACAAGCTCCCCTGGTGCCAAATAAATCATCCATAGTTTGCCTAAAGGAAGATTTCTCTTGCTCTGTAAGTACAATACTTTCTTTGTCATATAAAGTAGGTTCCAGTTTAGTGAATTTTTGTCCATTAATCCTGCCCCGGTTATTTTGTTCAAAACGCCGCGGTATCGATTTTAAATTGTTCTTCAGACTGCTTCTTAATATTGGTTCTTCTTTTAGCGTTCCATCATCTTTTACTCCTAAGTCTAATTTGGATTGCTCAGCAGTTATACGGCTGCGCAACGATTTATGGATTTCTTTTTTGGTCAATTCTTCTACTTCTTTTCCATCTGGGGCTTTGCAAACAAAATCAATTTCAGCTACAGCCAGCAATTCTCTTATTATTAAGTTTCCACCTCTGTCCCCATCAACAAAGACAATAGAAGTCTTTTGGGTGGTGAGTTCTTTAATTGTTTCTGGAACAGAAGTGCCGTTCATAGCTATGGCATTTTTGAAGCCATGCTTCAGAAGGTTAAGTACGTCAGCCCGACCTTCAACGACCACAATTTCCTCTGCTTCATCAATCATCGGCCCAGCTGATAATTTCTCTCGGCCATATTCTGTTACCTCTGTCATTCTTACCGATTGTGCTACCTCATCCGCTAGCTCTTGGGAATCAGGCAGCGTTTCTTGAGTTAAGTTTCTTAATAACGATTTAGCTCTCTCAATTACAAATTGGCGTTTACTTACTCTTACGTCTTCTACTTTTGTAACTTCTATTTTAGCATTGCAGGGACCGATTCTCTGGATAATTTCCAAGGCTGCAGCTACGATTACGGTTTCGGTTTTATCTAAAGAACTAGGAATGATAATTTCACCGCTGGTTTTACCTTGGTTGGTATTCATATTTACTTCAATGCGGCCAATTCTTCCACTTCGCTGTAATTCTCTAAGCTCTAAGTCATTTCCCAACAAGCCTTCGGTTTGTCCGAATATAGCTCCAATTACATCTGGACGATCTACTACTCCCTCGATGTGGATGGTGGAATGAACAATATATTTAGCCGCTACTGGGCTTATCTTTGCCATGGGTTTTGCCTCCAGAAAGATGCCAAAGGATTTAACGGTCCAAAAAAGGCTCTTTCTGCTTTACTAACAGCTTCTTTATGTTATTTTAGAAAAATAGCTTTAAATCACAAACAGTACTAGTTCTAGGCATTCTTAGCTTAACTCTAGGCGGTGAAGGATGATCTTGAGGACTATTTTTCATATTATTATGAAGCCCGTCCACTAACCCCCGTGGTCATGGTTTGGCTTCATTGCCGTACACTCGCAAAGGTACTCTCGTGTCGGGCTTTAAAAATGATTTATAGCCTCTACTATATAAATTTATCGATAAATTGTTCCAGCCGGGCCATTTCTATCCGAGATAGAAAATTAAAACCCCAGCAAACTTTTCAGCTTGCTGAGGATCCTAAACAAAGTTTAGGTCCGCTCCATAATCGAAGCGGAAAAGAGGTGGTTTAGAGGTGTTGTTACTACAACACAATAACAAATATATAAATGTTTTGTTATTTGGTGGTGGTACTACTAGTTTTCAAAAAAGCCTGGCTTATGATTTAATAATATTTAAAAATGAATTTGGCTATCAATTACTAAAATGAGAGATGGATTTGCTTATTTGTTGATAGGTCGGCCTAAATATGAGATTGCGCGTCAAGTAGTAAGTGAATTTAAGGAATGGCTGGCCGAGATTGAACAACCTAACACTAAAGTGCTTGGTTTGCTAGAACAAAGACTTCGTGGCCCAGAAGTTGGTTTTAGTGAAGCTAAAACATCCAAGCTTAGAAACCAACCAGCTGACTTAAGCAAAGCTGGATTACAGATAGTATTAGATAGCTATAGTAAATTTTTATCAGGCAAATTACGATGGTGTGATGATTATACAGCCAAGTTGTTTGATAGCAAATAATCATCAAGATATTTAGAAAATTTTGTCAAGCCATCCAAATTTCTTTTAAATGTTTAGAAATAGTCGAGATTTTTCCACAGTTAAACTACTAAAACTTCCATTTTTCCAAGTTCTCTTTAGTAAAGTATTTTCCAGTAACCTATTTAAGCTAATCTCAATTTTAAACTACAGTGGTTACCTTAACTTATCAAGAACGCTTTAAGACTAGCAAAGGGGTATTTGATGAACACACTGAACGAGACCTGTTTGAGTTGCAAAGCCGGCAGGTTTTGGATGAAGTTGTTTCTCCGTTAAAAATCGGTAAAGAAAGCCACGTTTTCATTGCTAATAAAGGTAAAAAGAAGCTAATTGTTAAGATTTACCGCGTACAGAATTGTGATTTTAAACGGATGTACAATTATATTAAGAAAGACCCTCGATTTAGTTATCTGCAGCATCATCGCCGGCAAATAATTTATGCTTGGGCACAGCGCGAATTTCGTAATTTAAAACATGCTGAAAAAGCTAAAGTTTATGCGCCATCGCCGATAGCTTTCAAAAATAATATTATTGTTGAGGAAATGATTGGTGCTGTTAATCCTGCTCCAGTGCTTAAAGACAAATTACCTCAACATCCCGAGTTTTTCTTTGACCAAATAATAGTTCAAGTTAGGAAACTTTATCAGCAAGGTTTGGTTCACGGGGACCTATCCGCTTTTAATATCCTAATTTACAAAGAAAGGCCATACCTGATAGATTTCTCTCAAGCTACTCTCACGGAAACTCCTAACTCCGAAGAGCTTTTGGAACGCGACGTTAGAAATATCATTAATTTTTTCCTGAAACTAGGAGTTAGGAGAAATCTATCTGAAACCATTAAGAAAATTATTTCGTAATATTTTCGAGATATTACCACTGATTGAATCAACCAGCAATTGTTATTATCTCTTCAGCTAGAGAATTTTCTCCCTGCAAATAGTGGTAATTAGCCAGGTCACGCAGGCACTTTTGGTAATTCATTCTTGACTTTCTACGGCGTCTTCAGTTTCGCTGCTACTGGGCACGGCACTCTTGGAAATAATCAGAATGTCACCCACAGCTTTGGTTAATTGGTGCGGTACAATAACTCCTTTAGCGCTGCCCAGGACCTTGCTTAAAAAGGAATTTTTAGTGGCCCTAATCTTCCAACCAAAGATTTTATTGCCAGAAACAATATTGTCATCTACATCTCCGAAGTAATCTCCAGAATCTGTGAATACCTTTAAATCATAAGTTTCAGATACCTTTCTCATTTTGAGCATATACAACACCTCACTAACCAATTTCAAGTAGGCGTAAGTTTAAATAGTTTTCTGTATAAAGATGGTTAAATCAGACTAGTATATTATTTAACCAGTCACTTTGGCAAAGTTAGCCAAGGACTTGAATTTATTAGCAATTTAACTGTGGTAAACTACAAGCAATAAAAGGAAAGTTTAATGTTAATAAAGATTATTGGCACCTCGCATATTGCTAAGCAAAGCATTAAAGAAATAAGCGAAGCCATATCTCAATTTCAACCACAAATCGTGGCAGTAGAGCTGGATGGTGACCGTGCCGCAGTTCTGCTTCACGGACAAAAAAGTAAAATAAGCTTAACTGAAGTTCTTGGCATCGGTGTTAAAGGTTACCTCTTTGCCAAAATAGGTCAACTAGTACAGCAGAAATTGGGTCGGGTAGTAGGGGTAGCTCCAGGAGCTGATATGAAAGCTGCATTGGAAATAGCCCGGGATTGCCAGTTACAGGTAGCTTTGATTGACCAACCCATACGCCTTACTCTAAAAAATTTTTCTAAACAGTTAAGTTGGAAAGAGCGGTTTCGTTTCGTAGGCGATATTTTTAGGGGCATAGTTAATCCTAAAAAACAATGGCAGCAATTAGGTTTGCAGGGCTTTGATTTGCACCAAGTTCCTAGCAAAGAATTAATTGAAAAAATGATAGCTTCTTTAAAATCAAGGTACCCTTCGGTGTATAAATCGCTCCTTGAAGATAGAAATCGTTACATGACTAAAGAATTAGTTAAGCTAGTTAAGAAGAACCCTGAAAAAAGAATTCTGGCAGTGGTTGGCGCTGGCCATAAGCAGGGGATGGAACAACAACTAAATAGATTTGACTGGTTGCAGAATTAAGTAATAGGTGGTTTATAGTTTCTAAATTTATTTAAAGTTTTTAACAGTTGAGAATTAGCTATTTAGTGGGAGGTTATGATTATGGAACAAATCCAGCAAACCGGCGCTTTTGGCATATTCAGGTTTTCAGCAGAGGAACAAGAAGCTTTAGAGATTATGCGTGGTGTTTTTGATAAAATCAGAAGCAGAACTGCACATTCATATGTGTGGTTTCAGGATATAGCTGATAGTAAAGATCAAGATAGGGTAGAAATAGCAGCCAAAACTCTATTTCCAGCTAAAAATTCGACAATAGGCTCCAGTGAGAGGTATTTAAGAATAAGAGATTGCAAGGTTAATTCAGGAAAGGGGTATTTGGGTATTGGTGAGGGGCCAGAGACAATGTTTGAAGCTACTATTGAACTTGGTTCAAGAGGGCATAGTGGAAGAATCGAATTAATCACTTTAACCGGAGAAAGAGAGCATGGCCTATCTTTTATTTTTGAAAATAGTGATAGAAGTTTAGAATCGGACTTAGTTAACATAATGGGTAAAGGGCAAGATCCAGTGCTTTATGGCCCTCAACGATCAGCCTACCTTAATGATCGCAGTGGAAGAGGTGTAATAGGCCTGCCTCAAATTAACCGCTTGGAACAAGTTAGTGTGTTATATTCTCGAGCACAAAATCTCCTAGTGATGGACAAAGTTAAAGGCCCAATAGGCAAGTTAATAGCTTTGGAAAAAGCGATGGGTTCTGATCCCAACCCTGCCGTTAAAGAGATGAGCCGAAGAATGTATTATGAAGAGCTAGCCAAATTACTAATTAGAGGTCCAAGATAACAACCACTTTAACCGTAACCGGTTATTAAACAAAAGTAATTTAAATTCTTTAGTTATACTTATAATTATTTGGTGATGATGGTTGGTACTAGAACATATCTTTCCGGAAAATTGGCTGGAGAATAAAGGGAGATATGCTTTTATTCTCGGTGTGGTTTATTCGGTTGTGGGCATATTATTAGCCAAGTTTCTGTTTCGCGGGGATCCGGCACTGGTGGCAGTTGGTTTTACTTCGTTATTATTATTGCCTGAACTTTACAAGCTGTTCTCCATTGAAGAACGCCGCGAAAGTTTGGAAACCAAAGCATCCATCCATTCTCTATGGCGCGATGACATTAATATTGTGCGAGTGTATTTATTTTTATTTTTAGGAATATTGGTTGTTTATTCCATTGGTACGATACTGCTTCCAAGCTTTACTGCCAACACCTTGTTTCGCGAACAATTAGAAGTAAGGTTTGGCCAAGGGTTTTCTGGCAATGCTATCTTCGGCCAGGCTTTTAATACTAGTTTATTTTTTAGCTTGTTGAGCAATAATTTTTTAGTGCTTATTGCCTGCTTTATTATGGCCTTGTTAACCGGCGATGGGGCAATTTTCTTAATAACTTGGAATGCTTCTGTTTGGGGAACCATTTTTGGCATTACCGCTAAACAAGCTTCGCTGTTTACTGGAGGCAGCGCTTACTTAACTTTTGCTTTAATTTTATTGATTGTTTTTCCGCATATGGTTTTAGAAGCTATTTCTTATATTCTGGCGGCTATTTCCGGTTCAGTAATCTCTAAAGATGTTATCTTGGAAAAATTTCTGTCCAACCGCTTCTTGGAAGTATTCGGCTTCAATTTGTACTTGTTGCTGTTTGGCTTATTATTTTTGATATTGGGTGCTTTGGTTGAGACATTTGTGTTAAATAACGTTGGAATATATCAGCAAATTATCCAGAAAAGTTTGCAAGCCGTAGCTTCACGCGGGCTTTAAGCAATTTATTGATGTTGCCCTTCTACCAATTCAGCCATGCGGCTTACAGACCTCGTAAAAATCACATTTACCAGAAGACCATTTACATAAGCTAGAGACAGTCTTAGGATAATCTTCCTGTTGTTCGCTGGAAACAGTATGGGTATGAATTAATTGAATTTCTCGTTTAGCCAATTCCATCAATCCCGAATCAACTTTTATCATCTTTAGCTTGTGCCTTAGAAAGAATATTCCTACCTTAGAAGGCATCTTTCCATACTGCTCAAAATAAAGTAAACAGTAAATTGCTAACTGCAGCTTAATGCTTTCCTTAAACTCAAAATTAGAGTTAGTTTTGTAATCAATGATATGGATTTCATTATCATATTTCTTGATTGCATCTACAAATCCATGTACAGAATAACTCTGGGAATGCAATTCTTGTTCACGAAGCGGTGTCAGTTCTAGGAAGGCTTGTTGGGGAGAGCATTTTTTTTTATCAATAAATTCTTTTAGCTCTAGAATGAAGTGATTAACCCAATTGAAAATCATCAATAAAGTCTCCTCAAAATAAAATTTTAGCTGGTCATTTGTTAGCTTTAGCTCATCTAATTTAAGGTGATAGTTCTTCCATTGGTACAGGAATAAATTTTGGGCGGTTTCGCGTAAACTTTTAGCGTAGTTTTCTAAAGTTAGGTTAGAGCTATCCAGGTCAAAAAAACTTTCCAGAGTGGAATGGGCAATATTGCCTCGAACCTGATGAATATTGGAAATAGTTGGCAGTTTTTCGATGTATTGGTAATAATATTTCCTTTTACACTGTTTGAAAGTATTTATGGAAGAAGGGGATTCTATTCGTTTAGTCATGGAAATCTCTTTTTTTTGCAAAATTAGGCAGTACAGTTTATATTCATTTAGGTGTCAAAATATCACAATAAGGTTATATCAAGAAAAATATAGTAAAACAAAATTATTCATCTAACGGCGGAGTTCCGTACCCGTCACCGACTATAAGATATATTCCTGGAGAGCTTGTTTGTGTTGCTGTTGGTAAAGTAATTTCTGCTTCAGCAGGAAGTTCTGGTGATAATCCATTAGTTAAAGTTGAAGTAATAGAGACAATCTTTCTGATCCCTGCCGGTGGCCGTGGTGAATTGCTCTGATTGCCAAGGTAATGGTGGCTCCAGTTAACTTCAGTTGATCCTAATGTGCTTCCTAAAAACTGATCTGTTTGTTGGTTGCTGGGTATAGGCAGTGAATGCAGGGCTTCCTCCAGCGAACTATCTTGGGCTGTAGCGCAGCCACCTATCACAGCCAAAGCTGGTAATAATGATTTTAATTTCATGTTGTTGAACCTCCATAACTATAATTAATCTTAGGAAGAAAGGGGGATGATATAAAGTTTTCTAGATTGGTTTTTAAATAGGCAACGATCTTGGTCGCTACTAATGGCCCGGGTAGGAAAATTTACTAAAAGTGTTAATTAGTTCAAGTAGGCG
>CAZRCV010000018.1:0-18431 GCA_964598745.1 uncultured Methanosarcinales archaeon | reverse complement strand
CTTAACTTCAGTTTCTAGGTTCATTCCTCAATGTGGAACATTATAATATATAAATTTTTCTAATTTTAACTACCAATAAATAGTAAAACAAAACCTTTATATAGGTCTAGCCCACAAACTAATCATGAAAATTTTAGCCTTAAGCGATGTCCATGGAGATAAAGCCTTTATGCAAAGGATGGCCCAGAAAGGCCGTAAAGAACAAGTAGACTTAGTGATTATTGCTGGTGATCTAGTTGATTTTGGCGAAGCTCCAGAAGGATTAATCGGTCCATTTAAAGAGCAAGGGCTGGAAGTGGCTATCGTGCCAGGTAATCATGAAGGGTTGGGTGACATTAACTTTTTAACTGAAACATATGGTATCTCTAACCTGCATGGTTATTCGCTGAAATTTGGCCAAATTGGTATTTTTGGCTGTGGTTATGGCGATATTGGCGTCCACCAGTTAACAGAAGAGCAGTTCTTTGATACCCTTAAGAAAGCCCATGATTCCTTGTCTAATGTCACCAAAAAAATTATGGTAACTCATGTACAGCCTAACCATAGTATCTTAGGCTTAAATATGCCTACCTGGGGCAGTTCTGGAGTTAGGAAAGCCGTAGAAGAATTAAAACCAGATGTGCATATTTGCGGCCATATTCATGAAACTCATGGGATTGAAGAGGTTATTGGCAAAACCAGAGTAATGAACGTAGGAAAAACTGGGAAAATTATTGAAATTTAGATTTAGTTAAATTCTAGTGATATAAACTATTTAACCAATGTTTATAATTTATAATAGATTACTTTCTATGAATGGCTGATGTCCTAGAACTTTTATGCAGGAAATTTTCCCGAGACCGCCAAATTAATTTAACACCTTTAGCTGATAATATGCTGTCCGGAGAGAAAGCTGACCTAAAAGTCAATTTTGTTGATATTGGTACAGCTAGGGTATTAGGCGTGGAAAAAACAGGGGAAAGTATTTTAGCTCTGGCTTACACTTCTTCTAATTCTGATGACCGGATAGCAGTAGTCCGGATTAATTCATCCTGCTTAACGGATTATCTGACTTTGTTGTTAAAAGCCAAATCTAATTTTGCAGGGGAAGTTCGCGAGAGGTTTGAATCCTACCTAAGCAAGACAACTGAAGAACAAATGATCACGGAAGAATTTGTAGGGGCTAACGTTGTTGATGCTCTTTCCGTGCTCGATGCTTTCTATCCAAAGCAAAAATAATTTATAGCAGTTTACCATCTTAATCAAAGATGTTAAAATATTGTCCAGAATGTAAACATGAACTGCATCAAGGACAGCACAAGTTTGCTGATGGCTTATTTACGGTAAAATATTGCAAGAACTGTGGTTTTCGTGAAGAAAAGTCTATGTCATAGTTCAATGCTAAATAATTGTTGATTTTACTTTTTCTAGAAAAGCGCCATAACTTTTTTAAAATAAAGCTAGAAAGTAAGCATATGAAATTATCTATAGACCAATTTGTAGATGAATTTTGGCCCAAGCCTGACCTAACGTATGATCACCGAATTCATGTAGAGGGGTTGTACTCAAAATATCCAACGGCATTGGTGGATCAATTTTTGCGCTGCTGTCAAGACAGTTCTCTTTCAGCTGGACAGAGAACTTTTGATTTAGCCTTTCAATATGGAATGGTAGATGATGTAGCACCCAATCTGTCTATTAGGGGTAGGGAAACCTTAAAATCTTTAACTGAACATTTAAGTGCTAGAACTGCTCCATTTTCTCTTTACGATGCTGGCTTCGGCGACGGCAGGATTAGCTTAGGTCTGGCAGCGCTGGTTCAAAATTTGGAGAAGCTGCAGGGTATAGACCGCAGCCCTTACGCTGTAGAAAGGTTGGTTAAAAATTCTGAACGACTGTCGCTGGATTCACGAGAAGCTGCTTTAAGAAAAATAACTGCCAAGCAGGGTGATTATTTTAACTCTCTACCCAGTGAAAAATTTGACGTGGCACTTCTGGCTTATCCTTTTATTGATTGTTTTGAAGCTATCCATTGCCTTCGTTCAATTACCAAACGTGGCGGTGAAATAATTCTCTGCGTAGATACTGAAATCCCTCCGGGAAGTGATCCTGAAGATCAACTTTCTAGTGGTGCCTATGAAGTAATGCAGTCATTAATAAATTCATATCATATTCATGAACTAGATTTTGAAGATATAACCTCACGACAATACCTTCCTCAAGAAATGTTTGTAGTAGCCAGCGCTGTTAATGAATAAACAAATATATCCTGTTAATGGTTTATTACTATAATATTATTAAAATTTTTGGATAAACCCCAATACTGTTTTTATATCGGATTTCAAATAAGGCAATTTTTCAGCCAAGCCGATTAACCCCGCCATGACTTTTTTAACATCCCGGTCATCTAAAACTGATTTTTTGATAGGAGTATTTTGTTTTTGCTGAGCTAGAGCTAATTTGTAATCACTAATTATTTTTCCTAAATATTTGCGAGTCTGTAACAACAGGGCGTCTAAATAAGGATCTTTACACGCATCTACTAAGGCTAATTTTTCCCAGAGTCTTTTCGCGTACTTATAACCCAATGGCCCAATAACCAAAACTTCATTCCATTCCATAAACTACATTCCTTGTGGCAACCGACCGCTTAATTTTTTCATCATTTTATTAATATCGCCTTCACCCTTGAACATTTTCATTAACTTCTGGCTTTGCCGATGCTGTTTGATTAGTTCACGAACTTCGCCAATGTTTACTCCAGAACCGGCTGCAATGCGATCAACACGTTCTGCAGAAATAATTTCAGGATGTTCTAATTCTTCCTTGGTCATGCTGTCTAAAACATACCGCCAGCGTTCCAATTTTTCTTCCTGCACATCTAGCATTTCTTTAGGCAAATGCAGCTGACCCATGCCAGGAACCATTTCAATTAATTTTTTAAATGAACCCATCTTTTTCAGCGATTTCATCTGATTGTAGAGATCAATCAAGTTAAACTCACCTTTCAAAAACTTGTCTTGCAGGTCTTTGGCGTCTTCTGCAGTAACTATTTCCCGCGCTTTTTCTAACAGAGTTTCTATGTCGCCAAAACCAATCAAGCGGCCCACAAATCGCTGTGGATTAAATAATTCTAAATCGTCAATCTTTTCGCCCAAACCAATGAAAACTATGGGAGCTTTAGTTACAGCGCAGGCTGACAATGCTCCTCCGCCTTTGGCAGTTCCTTCTAATTTTGTGACAATAACCCCAGTAATTTGACAAGTTTCATGGAAAGACTGGGCTTGGCGCTGGGCAGCTTGGCCGAGATCAGCGGCAATAACCAATAGCTTTTCCTCAGCCTGAACTGTATGGCGCAATTGGCTTAGTTCTTTAATTAACTCCTCTGACAGGGCATCCCGCCCAGCAGTATCAATGATAACAACATCATAATCCTTAATTTTTTTTTCAAAAGCCAAATAGATTTTGATCGGGTCTTTTTCAGCTTTAATCCCAAGGAAATCAACACCTGTTAAGCTGGCTAATTGCTGTAATTGGTCATAAGCCGCTGGCCGCCAGGTGTCAGTTTGCATTACCGCAACTTTCAATCCACGCTTCTTGTAAAATTTAGCCAATTTTCCAGCAGTAGTGGTTTTGCCAGAACCAAACAATCCTACCAACATGATTTGGGTTGGCTTGTGGGTGATTTTTATTTCATGGCTGTCGCGGCCGAGAAAATTAGTTAATTCTTCGTAAACTATTTTAACCAGATGTTCGCGTTTAGTGATACCTGGCAGCGCCGGTTCGCTAGCTCGTTGTTTTATTTTGTTGGACAAGTCGAAAACTAATTGGACATTAGCATCCGACTGCAGCAAGGCCCTCTGGATATCTTTTACTAGTTCGTTAATCAGCTTTTCATCTATAAACAAAGATTTGGTAATTTTGTTTAAAGTATTCTTTAATGAATCGCCCAGTTTTTCTAAAACCATAACTTGGTGTAACCTCTCAGGTTATATAAAAGTTATGAGGAAAAGGTGATTTTCTAGAAAAGGCTATTACTGTCTAGATGCGTAGCATTGTTAATTGACACTTACCTTCTTTCATTTCCTTTAACTTCTCTTAGCCAGTAATCTAAATCAAAGAAGTATGGCTGCAGGTATCTTCGTGCTAATTTATCCTGTTCAAATAGTGGTTGGAACTGCCGGCCAAAATAAGCTAAAAACTGTTCCAATTTGGGAAAAGAATCTAGGGTGTTAGCAATAACATTACCAGAAACTCTCACCTGTTTAACTACCGCCACAAAATTACCGTCTTGGAAAATGGCTTGTTCCAAACAATACCTTTCGGTTCCAGCCAAATTTTTTATCTCTAATCTGCCTTGTCTTGGTTTCTTCCAAACGTATAATGTTTTAAGTTTATCGCCAATTTGGCAAGAAGCAGTGTAAAGCGCAATGGTGTTGTTTACCGAGAGGCCGTTCATTAAGGCAAAGCGGAAATTATTTTTTTTGTGGCTTGTTGCGGGGTTATCTTAGTGGTATCAATAATTAAATCAAATTGAGATAGATCTAGAATATTGATGTGGTACAACTCACGATAGCGCTGCTGGTCAGTGAGCTGGCGTTCTATTATTTTTTTCTTTGTTTCTTGCAGCGAGCTAACTAAATTTTCATTTCTCGCTTGGCTAGTAGCCTGATCTTGCAAGTCCTTCCAAATCCGTTTTGCAGCTTGTTCTAAATCAACTTTCATGAATATTTTAACTGACTCTGGCAAAAAATGAAAATGAACCCGGCCTTCTACAATTACTGTCTTTCCTTGCTGGTTTAAAGCCCTAGCTTTGGTTTTAATTTTCTGATCAACCAAGCGGTGTATTTCGGGATGGGTTTGCGTATAGGCCATAAATTGTTCTAAGGTCATCTTTTTTTTCCTAGCCATTTCTCGAAGTATTCCACCTGCATAAACTCGCTCAGCTCTAAGTTTTTCTGCTAACAGCTTGGCTACTGTGCTTTTGCCGCTTCCTGGGTCTCCGGTAATGGTTATGATCACTATCGTTAGTGAAGCTTAACGGTTTAATAAAAGTTATTAATTCTTACTAGTATATTTTATTATGCCATAGTAGTTAAACATGTTTAAAAGTTGTTGCCTATTTATAACAATATGGACTGGGACACGCCACCATCACAGTTTAGCAAACGAGAGAATAAGCCAGTAGCGGAAAAATCAACTAAATCAGCTGTTTCTGAAGCTAATCTTATTGTAAATAAGCAATTGTCTACTAAAACTATTTTAGTTCTGCTAGGATTGGTAAGTGTGATTATAACTGTTATATTAGTGATTAGGCCAGCCATCATTGGCTATAGTGTCTACAAGCAAGTCGATGATGGTAATATCAGTGTATCGGAATTGGGAGCTAGCGTACAGGAGTTAAGGACTCAGCTAGCCTCTACTAGAGCTAATCTTTCCCTGTATACGCAAGTTTACGATCAAGTTTGGAAGGAAGTTAAAACTACCACAGGAGATTTAACTAGCTGTTTAGCGGAAAAAGAAAGTTTGTCCATACAAGTGGAAACTCTTAAAAATGAAGCTGACAATGATCTTACTGATTGTAAAACTCAACTTGATACCGCCTCTGCAGCTGTCAGCCAGCAGTTAGCAGACAAAGATAAAGAAATTGTTGCTGCCAAAACAGAGCGTGACAAACTAGAACAAAACTTGGCTCTATTTGTGGCTAATATTGCTAGAAGTGTTTGCTGCAAGGCTAAGGTAGATAATCTACGTATCAATTCCTATGAGGTGTCTAACAATCGTTTGGTTTGTTTAGAAGATGGGGTTAATGCTTTGAATTGTTGAAGTGTAAGTATTAAACTGATTTACTAAGTGATATCATTGATTATTTGGAATCAAATAAACAAGCTTATGAGGAGTTAGCGGGAGAATTTCAAGAAAAAATTCAAGTAAGAATAGCTAATTCTGAACTAATAAAATGGTGCAAATAGCCAAAATCATAGTACCATGAGCTAACATCATCCCCAGCGAATTTTTAGCTCATGATTTTAAAGACAAGAAATATGCTGTGATGTATCATAAAAAAAATCATCTGCAAGTCATGATATACTAATAGAAAGGTTCTCCTATTCCTTACTAAACCAAACATTAAAAGCCTGATCCTTGATCGTAAATTTTACAGTATGTTTTCCTTTTCCTGATTGTTCTGATATATTTAATGTTCTGGCTCCTACCTTATCTTTGATTTCAGCTAACCAATCCTTTAATTGTAATCTAGTTTGGATATGCATTGATACTCGGTCTATTTTTTGCAAGCCTGCCTCTTTCCTAGCCTGTTGAATTTGCCTAGTTAACTCGCGGACAAAACCTTCTGTTTCCAGGGCTTCAGTGGCCTTAGTAGTAATATATATTACTCCCTTAGTAAATTCAGCCTCAGCATAACCTTCCGGCACACTGCGCTGGATATTAAGCATTTCTTTGCTTAGATAAACAATTTTTCCTTTTATTTTAATCTCTAATTTATTTTTATCCTGAAGTTCTTGGAGAACTTTTTCTGGATCTTTCTCCAGCACAGCTTGTGCAATTTGCGGGGACAATGAACCATGGATAGGCCCAATTTTTCCCAGATTAGCGGTAATGGTTGATATCACCTTAGGCAAAGCTGTCGTTACAATTATTTCCTTGCTGTTGGTTTGTGTCTTAATAATATTAGATAAGCTCTTAATCGCTGTTTTAACCGTTTCATCTGCAGTTACCACTATTATTTCTAACACTGGCCAGCGTAGCCCGCGTTTAATTTTCTCGCGGGCATGCAGTGAGGAAGTAATTATTTCTTGGACAATGTTAAATGACTGTTCTAGTGAATTGTTAATCTGTTTTGGATTAGCCTGTGGCCAAGGGTAATGGCTAATACTTGCTTCAGGGAGGCCATAAGCCTGTTTAAAGTTGAGATAGATAGCTTCGCAAATGAACGGCGCAACCACCTGGAACATTTTAATGGTTTCTAATAATACCACATATAAGGCATGAATACATTTTTTTCTCTCTTCCAACGAACCAGAAGAACATTTTTCTCGTGTTATTTGCACATAAGTTCGGCTTAGTTCAAGAAACAGCTCTTCTAATGGTGCTATAATTTCGTCAATCCGATAATTTTCCAGGAAAGCAGTAACCTCAGTAATAGCGCTATGCAATTTGGATAAAATATATTTTTCTTCCAAATCTAATAACTTTGGCTTAATGTTTTTAGGATTAATGTTATTTTCAGTCGATAAACTAAGCAATAACTTATGCAGGTTCCAGAGAATATGCAGCTGTCTTTCTTTCACTTGGCATTCCTCCCAACTGAAGTTAATATCTTCTCCCGCAGAATTCTGCGACATGTAATACCTTAGAACGTCAGCGCTATGCTTTTGAATTAGTTCATTGGGTGAAATAATGTTGCCGAGAGACTTAGACATTTTTTCACCGTTGATATCAGTTACGAATCCATTCATGTAAACAGCCTTAAAACAAGGCTTATCGAACAACAGCATTGATCCAACCATTAACAAGTTAAACCAGCCGCGAATTTGGTCCTTGCCTTCCAAAATGAAATCAGCTGGAAAAAATTGGTTAAAATGTTTGGTTTCTGCAGGATAATTCAAACAATTCCATGATACTGATCCTGCATCAATCCACACGTCTAAAACATCATGAATTCTGGCATAAGTTTTTCCATTTTTTTTAATTACAATTTTATCAATCTCCGGGATATGCATTTTTTGGATGCTTCTGCCGGAAAGTTTTTCTAATTCTTGCAAACTGCCCACCACTAAATAATCACCATCATCAGCTTGCCATATTGGTACTGGTGTTCCCCAGTAGCGCTGTTTAGTGATAGAATTATCCCGCAGATTCTCCAGCCAAGAATTAAAAGCATTTTTAGCCAGCGCCGGATTCCAAAGAATTTGGCTATTGGCCTTCAACATTTTTTGCCGCAGATCTTCCACCTTGAAAAACCATTGTTTAGTGGTTCTAAAAATGACTGGTTCATGGCTTCTTTCTCCATGAGGATAATCATGCCAGTAACTTTCCGTGGCTACTACCGCTTCGTTTTTTTCAATAGCAGCAATGAACTTGTCATCATCGGTTTTAGCCTTCCAACCGTTAAAAGGAGCAAAATCTTCAAAATAGCCAGCTTCATTCACGCAATTAAATGGCGGCAAGTGGTTCAAATGGCCTACTTCATAATCTTCCGGGCCGCAACCAGGAGCGCAATGCACTAATCCAGTTCCAGTGGAGAGATCAACGTATTCAGTGCTGGGTAAAACAGTGAATAGCTTAGGGTTTTCCTGCAATTCTCGTGGCAAATAAGGTTTTATTTCCAAGGGATGATGATACTTTTGGCCTAAGTATTTTTTGCCTTTATGTTTCTCTTTAATAACGTACTTATTGATCTTAGCTTTAGCTAAAACTGATTCAGCTAACGCTTCTGCCACCACCCAGATTTCTTTGCCAACTTTTACCTCCACATAGCCTATTTCTGGATTAACCATTATAGCTAAATTTAAAGGTATAGTCCAGGGAGTGGTAGTCCAAATAATGAAATATTTAGAAGAATCATCGTAAAACTGGAACTTGACATAAATAGAAGTATCTTTGATTTTTTTATATTCCAGCTCATGCTTAGCCGCCGCTGTTTGGGTAGCAGCGTCCCAGTGCATGGTTCGCAATCCCTGGTATAATCTTCCTTTGTCATGAGCTGTTTTAATCAAAAGCCATTCCGCTTCCATGAAGGAATTGGTAATAGGTTGGTAAGGATCAGCAAAATCTAAAGTTGCTCCAATTCTTTTAAAATCTAAATTCATTTGCTGCATCATTTCCGTGCAAAACAAGTAACATTCTTTCATGAATTTAGCTATCCCAAACTTCTGAATATCTTCCTTATCCCGCAGGTTAAATTTCTTCATTACTTTCTGTTCGGTAGGCAAGCCATGCATATCATAACCCATTCTGTCCCATACATTGTATCCCCGCATGCGCTTATAGCGTAGAACAATATCCTTTAAGGCCATGTTCCACGCATGTCCCAAATGAATATTACCAGAAGTATAAGGGGGCCCCTCTAAAAAGTAGAATTTTTCTTCTGATTGGTTTTTCTTTCGTAGTTTTTCTACGATCTGCTGTTCTTGCCAGTAGTTTAGAATTTGTGGTTCAATGATTTGATGCTGATATTCAGGAAACTTCATGTTTAAGTAGGTCTGTTAATTTGATTTAAAAGCTTTGTTATCTCCTTGTATCCAAGCTAATATTTTAGAGATTAGTTCTAAATCAAGATCGGCAAAACTAAGGTGGATATTGCTATCAACCAACTCTAATTGATGATTTTCAGGTCCATCTTGAAGCAAAGCATGTAATTCTTTAGGCCGGTTATAGTTGACAATAGGATCTCCAATGGCATGAATCAATAAAACAGATTTAGTTTTTAGTTCTGAGGCATAATCTACTGGATTAATGTTACAGCTTCCATCTAACAGGGTAGACCAGCCACTAGGAGTGATTCTCCAAGTGTGTTGGTAAACTTGTTTTAGGCAAGTAGTCAAATTATGCAAGTCTTCTTCTGGAAATTTCTTATTATGGTTTCTATAATTGGTGGGCGCGGAAACAGCCACAATTTTTTTAACCGCATCACTTTTAGCTCCGGCAACCAAGGCAATTGAACCACCAAAACTAACTCCGAAAATAGTTATGCTTTGACAGTCCCATCGTACTTGTTTTTTACTGAATTGATCTAAGCCTTGCCCATATCGAAGAAAGGAAATAGTCTGATGAATGGTATCAATACAATTATTTATCGTGCAAACTCCACTGCTGCTGAACGTGCCTAAGTACTCTGGACATACCACATTAATACTATGCTCAGTAAATTGTTTAATTAATTCTAAGCTTGAACTGGGGGGATAACTAGGCAAGCCATAACAAAAAATAACAAATTCAGCGCTACGTTTTTCGGAAAAAAATAAATTAGCTACGATCCCCTGGAAAGCAACTCGGTAATCTTTCATTATTCCATCTCTCCTTTAAATCTTTCACTGGCCATTATTAAAGTATCAACCATTTCTTTATCCATTGGTTTGATTCTAGCTTGGCGATGCGCATCAAAGTAGTTTTCTGTTCCTAAAATTCCTTTAGCCATTCCCTTAGCTAGCCAATACGGAACAAAGAAATATTCTAGATCTTGTGCTCTAATGGTTACTGGCAGGGCCATAAATCTTTGTTTGATTTTATCTGCGCCATCACCTACTCGAATATCACAACTATTGTTAGGGCGTTGTCTGTCTACAAAAAATTTATAATGTGCAGGTTCTTGCCTATAAGCGCCAGGGCTGGGGCGATGTTCGTCCCAATAAGCAATCGGCGCAACTCCTTGTGGTTTGCCCAGAGCTTTCCAAAAATGAGGATTTCTAAACCGCCTCATTGATTCGTTGCCAACTTTGTCACCGGCAGCGGCTAGCGCTATTTTGTGAGTAAGCGGTAAACACATATAGGCCATAGCTTCAGGAAGAGTATACCCAAGAATATTGGCAGCCAAAGGATTTTCTTCACTCCATCTAAATAATTCTTCTAAGGAAGTATTAGTATTGCCATGCTTATGGATGTGTTCTAGTAAAGTTCTTTGCAAGACTGATTGCTCCGATTCTTGATCATCGCATAACCTTGAGTCACTCCAGGCTGCTAAGGCATTGTTTCCATATTCAGCCCGAAGAGCTTTAAGTCGAGACCACCTTGCTAGGTCTCTTACTGCTTTTGGGACTTCTTCCCAAAATTCTTTTCGTTTAGTTTCATTTGCGATAAATAACTTTCTCAGTGAAGCAAAATCAACGTACTCATTAGAAACTAATATTTCAGTAAGAATTTCTAACTGAACTCCTGAAGCCTTACATAATGTTCTTACATTGTTTACAAAGGCATTTTCCACTGCGTGGTGTTCACTAACCGTTAATGCCGTTCTATAATCTTGGGTTTTAGCATCGCCTTTGGCAGCTACTGTTATTGCTGGAAAATACATTAAGTGTGGTTCTGCTCCGTGAATTATATTAGTTAAAGCTAAAGCTTCTAATCCTAATGGCAGCCATAGTAGTGGTTTAGTAGTTACGGTTTTATCCAAAGCAACATAATCAGCTTCCATACCATAGAGTAAAGTTCCAGTTCTTCCTTCAGCTATGTTTTTTAACATTTCTTCTGGCCCAACAATTGGTCCAGTGGTGGTAAGAATAGTGGCTAGCCACTTTCCTCTTGTTTCAGTTTCATCTATTTTATCTGCTTGTTGTAATGTTCTCATCAAGGTTTCAGCTCTTTTGCCTACGGCAGTATATTTTAATACAGTAAAGTGGCACAATTCATTTGTATCAGCTGCTAACTTTCCTACAGCTTCGGCAAAAGATGGATCTAATTCTACAGCATGATACATCTGTTTTAATTTTTCTTCCAACTCTTGAGGTTCTACCATTTCACGTCTCCAGAATACTCCTAAATCTAATGGTTGATTCCCCCCTTAGAAATATTCTTTATTTTGGGGGGAAAGTTATAATAAAATCACGATAGCAATAACACTAATACTTAATATCTTGGAAGTATTAAAGCTAATCATTACCTTGTTAAAGATAGATATTATATTTAAAACTATTGCTGGTTTTGTTAATTTTAATCTAACTCTATTTTGTATTGGTTAAGAAATATTAATTCCTAAATAATGCTATTAGCTTTCTCTCAAAATAGTTATAGTTATGTTAATCAGTTTAGATTGTTGTAATGAATAGGGCTTATCAAGTGTCCAGAAAGCCAGGTTACAGTTTGGAATCAGTTCTAATTTTTGAAAAAGAGAATATTAACTTATTTCACGAGAAAATTTGATTTCTTCATTCAGCTAAAAAACTAAAATTAACCGCCGCGCTTGATTCATATAGAAAGTTTTAAATAAGGTCTAGAGTAAATTTTGTTAATGGATCAGAAACAAAATAATGGTCCCCCTAAAGAGATAAAACAAATAAATTCAGTGACCTGGGAATTACCAATTGCCTATAAAAAAGGTATGCGTGTTCCTGCTCGTATTATTGCCAGTAAAGAATTAATACAGGTAATGGATGCGGGAGTATTTGAACAGGTAACAAACGTAGCTACTCTTCCGGGAATCCAAAAGTATGCCTTCTGTATGCCAGATGGGCATTGGGGATATGGTTTTCCCATTGGCGGGGTGGCAGCGTTTGACCCGGAACAAGGTGGAGTTATCTCTCCGGGTGGAATAGGCTTCGATATAAATTGCGGTATGCGCCTGATTGCCACTAACTTAACTATTGATGAAGTAAAGCCAAAAATTAAACAGCTGGTGGATGAATTATACAAAGCTGTACCCGCAGGAGTGGGCTGTCAGGGATTTGTTAAGATTTCTAAGGAAGAATTCAAGGAAGTAATGAAAAATGGGGCTCAATGGTGCGTAAAGCAGGGTTATGCCTGGCCGGAAGATATCCAGTATATTGAAGATCAAGGAAAGATTGCTTGGGCTGATCCTAGCAAAGTTTCCGACAAAGCTATAAAACGCGGATTTGATCAACTGGGAACGCTGGGCTCAGGAAACCATTATTTAGAAATTCAGGAAGTAAAGGAAGGCAACATTTACGATAAAGAAATTGCTAAAGTTATGGGCATTACCAAAACAGGGCAAATTGTAGTAATGGTTCACTGTGGTTCACGGGGATTCGGCCACCAGATCGGCACTGATTATTTGGGGTTATTTTTAGACGCCATGCCCAAGTATGGCATTGAGGTTTTAGATAAAGAGTTAGCCTGCGCTCCTTTTAACTCGCCAGAAGGCCAGGATTACTATAAAGCTATGGCCTGCGCTGCCAATATGGCTTTTGCCAACCGGCAAGTCATAACCAGCCAGATAAGAAAAACTTTTGAAAAAATATTTGGGCGAAGCGCGAAGGAAATGGGTATGAAACTAATTTATGATGTAGCTCATAACATTGCTAAACTGGAAAAATATGTAATTGACAATAAGGAAAAAACATTAATTGTCCATCGAAAAGGCTCCACTCGCGCTTTTGGCCCAGCTCGGGGGAAGGATTTGCCTGAAGCTTACCGCAAGTATGGGCAACCGATTATTTTAGGCGGATCTATGGAAACCGGGTCTTATTTATTAGTTGGTACGGATCAAGCGGATGAAACTTTTGCTTCCACTGCTCATGGTTCAGGACGCACTATGAGCCGTACGGCCGCCATGCGTGATATCCGGGGAGACGAATTACAGAAATCCATGGAAAAACGGGGAATTTATGTCCATGCTGTTACTATGAAAGGCCTGGCTGAAGAAGCAGGAAAAGCCTACAAAGATATTGATGCTGTGGTTGATTCGCTTAATCAAGCTGGCATAACTAAACCTATTGTCGCGCTGAAACCTATCGGCAATGTAAAAGGATAGATCAAGGACTACAATAAATACATAAGATGAACAAGAACATATTGTTTCTTTACAATGGTGGTACCATCGGACAAATTCCTGAAAAAAGAGGTGAGAAAGTTATTTTAGTTTCGCCTAAAGACTCTGTTAATTTTAAGAATGCTTGTGGAGAGATAATCGCTAAACTTAACTCTGAATTGACTATTACTTTTGAATTTGTTACTGCTAAAGACAGCACTAACATGTCACCCAATGACTGGGAAAAATTAATTTTCCGCGTGAAAAAAGCCCAGGATGAAGAGAATTATAGTGCTGTAGCTATTGCTCATGGAACTGATACATTGGCTTATACGGCTACTGCTATGGCTTTAGCTTTGCACGGAAAAGAACCAGGAAAAAGCGGATTAAGAATACCAGTTTGTATTACCGGAGCTCAAAATCCAGTTTATCCGGCGGGTGGGGATGGAAGATTTAATTTGGAAAATTTATTTCGAACCTTAAGCGAGGCGATTAATCTAGGCGTGGCTGATGTAATGGTTAATTTCTGGGATAAAGTATTCTTAGGAAGCAGAGTGTTAAAAACTAGTGGCAAGGATTTTGATGCTTTTGCTAGCCCTGGTTTTCCTTTGGTTGGACACATTAATGCTTTAGGAGTAACCTTGTATTCCAAACTGCTAAGAAAAAAAGCTGAAGCCAACAGCAAATTAAATATTTCACCTAAGTTTGGCCGTGGCGTAGTTAGTTTTGAACTTACACCCGGAACTGATCCTAATGTTGTGTTAGGATTTATCACTGGAGGTGGTATATCAGCTATGATCTTAAAATCTTTGGGGGAAGGTAACGTCTGCTGCGAGGGGCAGTATAATCTTATTTCGGTTATAAAGCAGGCTTCCACAGAATACATGATACCTATTTTCATTACTAGTAAATTTGTAGGTGAAGCCGTGGGAGGAGCACATTATGAAACCGGTTTTGAGGCGATTCAAGCCGGCGGAATTCCTTGTTACGATCATACTGATGTAGCTGTAGATGTAAAGGTGCGCTGGCTGATTGGCAATGGAATATGTTCTAGCATTGAAGATTTCAAAATAGCTATGAAAACTAGTTATGCCCAAGAAGTTACTCCGCCGGAGAAATTATTATCTGCAGCAGAACGGTTCTAGAAACAAAATCTTTTAATATTAACTGCTGTTTTGACCTGATTATGAAAAAACTACTACTGATTTTGCTGTTAGGCTTGATTTTAAGTGTAAGCAGCACTGCTTCTAAAGAAAGAGTTTCTTTTCTCGAAATGGACAACACGGAATTAATTGGCAAGGACCTGCCTTCAGTAATAAGGCCATTATTTGGAAATCAGAGGATTAATTTAGTGCTAGCTTTAGATTCTGATCCCGAACAAGATACCAAAAAAGAACTAAGCTGGGGAATAGTAACAGAAAATGGAGTAGTCACCAACGTGATTAGAGAAGCTTTAATTAATCCCACCTTAATTGTCAAGACCAGCCAGCCAGTGATAACAGTGATTACACAATCTGAAACTCCTTTTGCAGAATTACAACTGGCTTTACAGGACGGCAGGGTAAGCTATAAAGCCGTGGGATTGGTGAATAAAGTTAAGTTTAGTGTGGTTAAACTTCTAGCCAGGGCCGCAGGGTGGTTCTATAACAATCGTCAAACAGCCAGCCCGGCTTTAACAGTAACTGGACAAGCGGTATTAAATCCCAAAGAACAGTCCGATTCGCAAAATAAAAATAATAATTATGCTAACTCTCCAGCCGGGCAGCCTGTCAAGCAGACTTATCAAGTAGGCCTGACTGCTGATGGTTTTGAACCAGATAAACTAACCCTACAGAAAGGAGATACGGTAGAATGGAAAGTGGAAAGAAACAAACCATTTAACACGGGAATGATTATTGGCGTGCGTAATTGTAACAATATTAAAAGCAAAATTTTAGCTGAAGATGAAACTTTTTCTTGGACCTTTACTAAAGCTGAAACCTGCACCATAGTTGATGGAATTATGACTACTGAATCTAGCTCAGTAATTGTTAAAGGCTAACCTAACTTTAACTTAATTTAACAAAATTTAATAAGCCATTCATTATTAATACTGTAAAATTAAAATGAAGTTATTCCTCTTAACTTTGGCAGTACTATTAACTGTTATAGTTATCACTGGTTGTGTCCAGAAACTAGGAGATTCAGCAAAAACTGAATTGGCAGTATCACCTTTGCCTGCAGAAAAAGCCGCAACTACGCCTTCTGTTGCAGAAACAGAACGGGTAGTTTTAGTAAAGGATAATGGTTTTGAACCAAGTGAACTTACAATCAATGCGGGTGATACTGTAGTTTGGAAGAATGCCCGTTCTGGACGGTTAACTACAGCTATTATTCAGGGTTCAAAACAGTGTGTTAACATCAAAAGTCCGTTGCTTAAGTATGGGCAAGAGTTTAGAATTAAGTTTAGCAAGCCAATTTCTTGTCAAATCATTGAAGCCATTACTACTGATCAAATTAGTACTATAATTGTTAAGGATAAACAGTAAACTTAAGTTATCTTGCCTTCTAATCGTTCTATCGCGCCGCAGCGTCCGCACTTCATTTTAATTAGTGAATCTTCATCTGAATAAAATGGTGCAATTTCAATCAGTTCAGCTAATTCATAACCACACTTCTGGCAGCGGTGTTGATGCACTGCCAAAACGTTATGATCATCAGCTATACCTGGAGATGATTCCGTAGGTTTGATTTTGAAAGTTAATGGTTCAGAGTGCTGCACTAATTGAGGCTGGAAGTGGCCTTTTCCGCAACTCATCCACTTGCCATAAGGAGTCAGCTTAAGTTGTAACAGCCCTCCGCAGATTTTACAAAACATCTTATAGCTAAATTTGAATTTATTTTTAAATATTGTCTTAGGGTGGTGATTTTGGTAAACATTTATATATGGCTGATTCCATATTTACTTAAGCCACACTGCGCTTTCATTTTGCTACGCTTCATTCGGGTCACTTAACACCAAAGAAACGAGTTTTACTTGCTGGTTTCTAAGTCTCATTCCGTAGCCACTACATGATTTTTGTTAAGGGATTATTTATTCCTGAACACCCACGTTAAACGTATGATGAGCGCCCAAAACGAGAGGAGGAATAAAAAGATGAACGTCTTTGACAAAATCAAAGTTTTACAGGAGCAAGTTAACTGCGTCTCTCCTGAAATTGGTTTTGATGAGCTAAATTGCTTTAAAATTTTCTCTTAATTCTTCAATTGAATCATTATTTAAATTCTTAATAATAACCTTCATTTTCAGAACAAAATCTTCGGCATTAATAAGCAGTTCATTAGCAATTTCCCTCGTAATCTCATCTTTTTCTGTTGTCACGTAATACTGTTTGTCTATTCTTTCTTTTTTCGCATCAGAAATTAGCGTATACAAATCATTCTCGCTAAATAATAATTTCAGCAAAAGAATTGAGCCACTATGATTTTCACATTTAATGCCTACTCTGAATAATAATGCAAGCAGAACATTATACATCGCATAATAAGATTGGCCAATGGAATTATCATAAAGATTATTCTGTAACAATAATTTAGCTGACTTCAAACAATTAGCAGATTTTTCAGAATAGGAAGTACAAATATCTTCAGATATTTCAACTAATTCCAGTTTGTTTTCTTTTTTCAGTTTATTTAGGAATTTATTTATCATAAAAAACCTCGATTCCTCTTAGAATTACATGATCTTTTATAATTTCCTTGATTAATGGAGACTTACTATCAAAAGTACCTATTTTAACATTAATTTTTGAATGAATATCTTCAGCTTTTTTCTTAACACTTCTGCTTTTTGTTTCAATGTAAATATCAATATCACTATCTTTTTTAGCTAGGCCTTTCGCATATGAGCCGAACAATACGATTAATTTTTCATCTGTCTTTTTCAAAAGTTCTTCAAAAATAATGCTTAATTCAGGAATGTGTCGCAGTAATTTAGTTAGCTTGTTTAGTTCTGCCTGAAGGATATAAGTCTTTGATTCAAGATTTTTTTTAAGAAAGAAGATTTTGTTTTTTCCTTCTATTCTAGAATCAATAACTCCTTCTTTCTTAAGATTATTCAACTTCCTTAGAATGGTGGAATGTGACTCCCCCAATTCCTTAGCAATCCCCCTAACATGATTATCTCCCCTAAGCAGTAGCTCAATAATATCTAGTTCCAAATTGTATCTTTTTTGAACCATGTGTACCAAATACGAACCAATAGTATATAAAGATTTCTATTTTTGCAGATAACGCATGTTTTCATAGAATACGTTATGGCAAGGGAAGCATATGTGGCTCCTTAACAAAAACTACGGAAGAAGTACGGAAAATTATTAATACTTGTAAAATCTGTTTATTATAAATGTTGCTTTCTGCTCCTCAGTGAAATTGAATTTTGGATAATTCATCACTCGCTTTAATTCTTCAATCTGGTTAGGAGAAGTGATTAACTCCAACTCACCATGCAGACATTTCTTAAAAATTACTTTTGGCTTTCCAGGCCAGCCAAGAGCAGAAATGAGAATATTAGTATCTAAGAGGACTTTTGCCTTGCCCATTTCACAGCTTCATCTACATCTTCCGGTTTAACTTTCTGTTTCTTGAATTGCTTATCAATCTCTTTCGATAGTTTCTGAAATTCAGCTTTTACATCGGGCATTTCAACTTTCTTAAACAGTATTCCTCCTTTTACAGGAAATGGCACAAATCTATCTCCAGTAGCGAAGCCTTCTTCCATTCGTATGTCCTGAGGAACGACTAACTGCCCTTTTGGACTAATTTTTACAAGATCAATTTCCATTTTACTGCCTCCAATTGCTATGTTAAACTGTTTAACTGTTAAACTATTTAAATGTTTCTACAACATCCGAGAGAGCCCCCTAACGATTACTAAATGCCTACTTGTTTTTGCCTTAAACTGAACAAAATAAAACTTTGACAGCAACGCCTCACGTACGGTAACTTGAAAACTCTTCGTCGCTACGCTTCA
>CAZRCV010000017.1:1573-18908 GCA_964598745.1 uncultured Methanosarcinales archaeon | reverse complement strand
GGAATGAGCATATTTTTACGCAGAAATTTATGCATTATTTATGTCGCTAACTAATTTATGGATTTAGGTTAACGAAGAAATTTTTATTAAACTTGTTTAGTAGAACTTAAGCCAAATGTCTCATAAGCGAAGTGTGAGAAAATAACCCCTTTGTTGTAATAATGGATAGTACAATTTAAAAAGTATAAATTGGCATAACCTAGAGTTATGGAAGTGGATACTTTAGATTATAAAACTGCGCAAGCGCCAGAAGAATTGTATGCTTATCTTAGGACATGTATTGGAATTGGGGCAATCTATAACAGAAAGGGATACTTGCTGCATACCCAACCCGCCGGGTGGGTGAATTTTTCGTTGCAATTAACTCCTATTTTGGAGGATTTAGAAAGAGATGTTGAAGATAAATCTAAACTTCAAATATATGTAGCAGGTTGTTTGTTGGATGGGAAAGATGTTCCAGAAGTGTTAAAGGGCAGGGCAACAGTCTTAGAAAGTATAGCTAAGTTAGGTTTTAAAGAATGTATCAGAAAAATTCAATGGGCAAAATATAATACACACCAAACCTTGTCTTTAATTTTAGCAGAGAATAGAGGAGAAATCGAGGAAAATGAGTCAAGCTAGTTCTAGTTTTAGCCGATATCTTATTGAGTTTAACTACTACCTTATATTATAAGAAAAACAAAAATCCCTCATAAATAAATTTTAAACTGACAATAGCAATAGCTATCAGCACCAACTTTCTAAACAATAGTTGTGGTATTTTATCAACAATTTTTTTTCCGGTATACGAACCGCTAATAGCTATTATCAACAGCAGAGGAATTGAATAATAAAATTGCGGCTGGAGAAATCCGCTGCCAAGATAAAGCGGAATTCTAGTTAGGTCTACTAATAGCGCAATAGCTGCTGCGGTGGCAATGTATACTTTCTTTTTTAAACTAAAAGCAGTAAGGAAAGCTCCTCTAAGAGCGCCTCCTGTGCCAATCAAGCCGGCTAAGAATCCGGACAGGCTTCCGCCGATAATTGCCGTTCTAGTCCGTGGTTTGAATTTAAACTCTGGCGCTAGGATCGACGCAAGAGAATAGGTTAATAAAAATAAACCCAAAACTAATTTTAATAAGTTCTGAGAAGAATAGTTTACCAACAGCGCGCCAACCATAGTTAAGATCACACTAGGCAAACCAAAGGCTAAAATTAATCTTTTATTTAATCCTACTCTAAAGAAAGTTATTCTGCTAAGATTACCAAAAACATGAAAAAAAGCTACCAGAATCAAAGCTGTTTTGAAATCAATGAAAAGTAATGCTAAAGGTAAAAAAATAGTAGATGAGCCAAATCCAGCCATAGTGCCGATAACCTCGGCTAAGAAAGCGGAAATGAATAATAATAATCCTATCATGTCATATATCTTTCAAACAAACTATTAAAGCATTTTGTTTTGAGATAGACCAAAAATCTTACATACCTTTGGTATTACTGCCTTTTCTGAAGATGCATATAAAATTCAAATAAAAGTAGCCCCGCTCGGATTCGAACCGAGGTCAATGCCTTTCCTTCTCTAGAAGAGACCAAAGGGCACTATGCTAGTCCGCTACATTCCGCGAAGTTTTTAGCTTCTCCACGGGGCTGCGAGACTGTATAGCGGGGCCATTCTATCTTTACGGTTGGTTATTTATAAAATTTTAGGTTAGTTCAGACTACAGGTTAAGTTGGCCATAAACTATATAAATTCTGTTTTATTAATAAGACCAAAGAGTGATGGCATGAAAAAAGAATTATATTTTATTATACTGGTACTAAATATAACTTTAGTTCAGGCTGTTTCTGAAACTTTTGATACTGGATTAGACACCGTTTTCCTGCCATTAATTGAAGTTGTTAGGCCTGTGTTTGTAAAACTAAGCTTTGTTCTCGGTGGAATCTTTGGAGCAACTATACTTTTAGTGTTAGCGAGAATGTACTATGACCATAAAACAGTTAAATTATTGAAAGCTATCAAGTTTAACCTCGATCAAGCCAATAAGCACATGGGAATAAGTTATTCTTTTCAGAAAAAAAATTATTTTGAACAATTAACAGAACGTTGGAAAGATCGAGCCCATAAAAAAGCTTTAAAGCAATTGCACCGCTTTAAAACAAACCGCCTTAAAGCCGTAAAAGAGGAAATCAAACTAAATGAAAATAACCGTAAAGGCTGATGTTTTCCAGAAATTTAATTCCGATCTTAAGATTGCCTTTATCTTGGCTAAGAATGTTGACAACCACGCTAAGATAGATGAGTCGAGGCATGTACTTAAAGAAATAGAACATTTAGCTCAGCTGAATTTTCACAACAAGAACATAAGAGGAAATAAGTTTATTGAACCATGGGCTCTAGCCCAGCTGGAGTTTGCCGGCAAAGCTCGTCATTACCATACCTCTGTAGAAAAGTTATTAAAAACTGTTTTGTCTGGCCGGACTATTTCCATGGCTGATACTGCCAATAATATCACTCGTTATATTGCGCTAAAATATCTAATTCCCGAAGGCTTGGATGATTTCCATAAAGTTGATGGAAACTTAACTTTTGATGTGATAAAAAGCTCTGGTCGAAAAGGGTTGCTAGGCACATTAAAACGAGGCGAGTTATACTACTATGATGCGCAGGGTGTGTTGGGAACAAAAGTTGATTACTGGAAAAACAAACGCACCGAAGTCAATAAAAAATCATATGTAGTGCTAGTGCATTTGTTGGCTTTGCCTCCGATCACAAAAAACATTCTAAAACAGGTAACTAAGGAATTATCTTCCTTATTGGAAGCGTTCTGCAGCGCTAAAACTGAAATTTTCTTTTTAGACAAAATGGATCGGGAAATTATAATTTAGTTTTATATGCTAGAAATAGTTTCGATAACCACAGAAATTATATAAATTAGGCTTTATTTTAAGAGAGGATGGACTGTAAAGAAGAAATTATTTCTTTAATTGCTGAGAATACCGGTTTAAAGAAACAGGAAGTTGGTGCATTGCTGAGCATTCCTCCTAATCCAGAATTAGGCGATTATGCTTTTCCTTGTTTTAAGTTAGGCAATCCACAAAAGGCAGCTTTAGGTTTGCAAAAAAAGATCCAGCTGCCAAAATTTCTGCAGAAGATAACTGTAGTGGGGCCTTACCTTAATTTTTTTATCAATAAGTCATTCTTGGCAGGACAAATTTTGTCCACAATTAAAAAACAAAAACAAAACTATGGCTGTCAGAAAAATGGAAAACGGATAGTTTTAGAATATTGTGGGCCTAATACTAATAAACCGTTGCATTTAGGCCATGTTAGAAATATGGCTATCGGCAAATCTATTTTGCAGATTTTGCGGTCACAAGGCCATATAGTTTATCCAGTCAATATCGTTAACGATCGTGGCATCCATATTTGCCAATCAATGGTAGCTTATATTAAGTGGGGAAATAATAAACTGCCTGACAAAAAGGGAGACCATTTTGTTGGGGATTATTATGTTTTGTTCTCACAAAAAAGCAAAGATGATCCAGATTTAATGAAGGAAGCGCAGCAAATGCTGTATAAGTGGGAAATGAAAGATCCAGAAGTATTAAAACTCTGGAAAAAAATGAATGCTTGGGTTCTGGAAGGATTTAAAGAAACTTATCAGCGTTTTGGAATTTCTTTTGATAAAGAGTATTATGAATCAGAACTATATGAGCGGGGAAAGGAAGTGGCTTTTGCTGGCTTGAACCAGAGTATTTTTATTAGAGATGACCATAAAAATATTGTTGCGCCGTTGGAATGGGCCGGTTTGCCTAACAAAGTAATTGTTCGGGCTGATGGAACCAGTGTTTATATTACCCAGGATTTGTATTTGGCTGAACAGAGGTATAAAGACTATCATTATGATCAATCAATTTATGTTGTGGCTTCTGAACAAAATTTGCATTTTAAGCAACTGTTTAAGATTATTGAATTATTGAAACGCCCCTTTGCTGGAAAATTGTATCATTTAGGTTATGGGTTGGTGCATCTACCTTCAGGCCGGATGAAATCAAGGGAAGGAACAGTAATAGATGCTGATGATATTATGGATGAAATGTCATCTTTAGCTGCGAAGGAAGTTGAAATTCGTTATCCTCAACTAGCTAAAAAGGAAAAGAAAAGAAGAGCAGAATTAATTAGCTTGGCTGCCATTAAATTTTTCATGCTTAAAACTGATCCAATCAAGGACATTGTTTTTAATCCTAAGGAATCATTAACTTTCGAAGGAGAAACTGGGCCGTACCTGCAGTATAGTTATGCTCGAGCTAGTTCCTTGCTGCGCAAGGCAGGAGTAGTGCGTGCAGCCGCCGATTATTATCAACTAACTGAACCAATAGAACAAAATATTTTAGTAATACTGTCCCAATACCAAGACCAGCTGAAAGAAGCAGCTGTTCATTACAAGCCGCATTTACTATGTCGTTACCTGCTGGATTTAGCACAGTTGTTTAATGAGTTTTATCAAAAAATAAGAGTGATATCGGAAGATAAAAAGGTAATGAAAGCCCGATTGAATTTAGTTCAAGGTGTAAGACAGGTCCTGGCCAACGGGTTGTTAAATTTAGGAATAGATACGTTGGAAGAGATGTGAATAGGTATATATCTTTGAATTAATTTACAAAATAAAAAAAATAAGAATTCTTACTGACTTTTGTTGTTAATTTTGAACCATTGGTGGAAAAAACACCAGCCCAAGAAACTTTCTACCAAAGCGATCCAGCCTATAATTATCATTAACCAATTCATCCAGCCTGCTGTTGGAGCTGGAGCCAAAGGCCCAAGCCACCAAAAGGCCAAAGCAAAACGAAGCACTCGATCAATTTTTCCCAAATTCTGTTTCATGTTGTTACCTCTTTATTTATGTTTACTATTTTTGGTGCTGTAATGAATGCCTAAGATAATAAACATGACAGCTAGTATGGTTACACCCAATCCATTTCCGATAGCAAACAAACCATAACTACGGCTAAGGCCCATCATTCCCATCATCCCACCGTATCCAACTCCTCCAGAAAATAACAGAGCTAAAACCCCGCCTACAATTAATACTAACCCTAGGGTTTTGTGATCCATAATCTTCACCTCTTTTCTAATAGTTATGTTGTATAATTATATAATCCTTTTGTTTTTGTTGATTTAACAATAGAGAAAGATTTTAAATAAATCATTTATTTTTTTCTTTCAATGGTGACCATTACCTTAGTTAAAACTGTATTTGGCATTTTAGAACAGACACATCAGCCAACTATGTTAGAGCTTCTTAATGATTATACTCCTTTTCAATTGTTGGTAATGACTATGCTTAGCGCTAGGACCAAAGACACAACTACAATTCCCATAGTTAGAAAAATGTTTGCAAAATACCCTCAGCCAGAGGATTATATTAATATGGAACTTAAACAAATTGAGAAGATGATTTACCACGTTGGTTTTCATCGTGTAAAAGCTGAACACTTGCAGCAGCTAAGTATGATCTTGATAGATAAATTTCAAGGACGAGTACCAAGAACTTTGAAGGAGTTAATTACCCTTCCGGGAGTTGGCAGAAAGACGGCTAATTGCATTTTAAACTATGCATTTCACCAGCCAGCCATTGCTGTGGATGTTCACGTTCATCGCATTGCTAATAGAATGGGCTGGTGCAAAACAGCCACAGTAGAACAAACCGAATTACAGCTTCAAAAAGTTATTCCCAAAGAAGAATGGATGAATGTTAATAAGTTGCTAGTTGGCCATGGGCAAACAATCTGCAAACCGCTAAAACCAGATTGTCTTAATTGTCCAGTAAGGGAATATTGTAATTTTGCTCAAAACTTGAGCCAACTTTAATAGTAAACAGTTCAATTAATCTTCTTTATGACCTTTTCCTGCTAAATTTAGAAAGTGTCTTCCTAAATCTCGTATAATTCGTTGATGGTCCTTAGCAGTCTGCAATAGGTTTACTAAATATCGCCAGTGTGGTAATTCCATCATTACTAAAGCTTGTTCTAAGTTAAGATGTTTTCCTAAATACTCGCCGATTTCATGATGATGAGCCTCTAGAGTTTTAACATTGGTTTGAAAACTTTTTATGTCAACAATAGTGTTCTTTAAGTTAAGAAACTGATCTTGCAGTAAGTAATTGGTAATAAACTTAGCTTTGGTTTTATTATTGTTAAGAGTAGCCAACTTTAATTCTATTAGATAGCGAATATAAGACTTGAATTTATTCTGTGTAAATTCAGCATCTTCCAAATTATTAATTACTTGCTTAGATTTGGCTACTACCGTGTTGAATTTCTCTTTTTGTGCAGGAGTTAATTGCTGTAAAAAAGGTAAATGCTGGTTGGTATTGCTTTTTATTGGTTTAAGCCAATGTTTCTTAAGCTGTTCTAGATTATTCTTAAAGTTGGGCAGAGCCTCGATTTCGCTCTTAAGTTGGCGCAATGACATATAACATAACAAGCTAATTGGCGTATATAAAGTTTGCTCGAGCGCATTTCCTAGCCTTAATGTGATGACAAATGTACTTCCGCAAGTTGCGCAATGAGTTAACTATTTTATAGCATATTTGGTTATCTTTAGGTTACAGCTTTTATGCTTCTTGCACCAGTTTTCACATTTCTTGGCTATATTTTTATACTCATACTTGAATTTACACTGTTCACAAACATAATAGCCATTAATTAAAACCACCATAGAATTAGATTAAATGATAACTATAATAATTTATTCTTAGCTGCAAGAATTAGTCTTTCAGAACTGTTAACAAGACCAAAAACTTTATAAACAGCCAATCAAAACACAACGATATGTTCTACAGAATAAAAGTTAGAGATCATATTAGGGTTCCGCCGCATATGTTTAATCTTAGCAAGAAAGAGGCAGTTCTGCAAAATATAAAATCGAGTTATGAAAACTACATTTCTAAAGAATTAGGGTTTGTGCTAGATGTAGTTGATGTAGGAATTATTAAGGAAGGAGTTATCGTGCCCGGCGATGGCGCTGGCTTTTATGAAACTGAGTTTGAACTTTTAACCTTTAAGCCTGAACTAAACGAGTTAGTTTTTGGTAAGATTAAGGACATAACTGATTTTGGCGCTTTCATGGACATTGGTGGTGTGGAAGGAATGGTTCACATCTCGCAGAGCATGGATGATTTTGTATCATTTAGCAAGGACAAAGTATTGCAGGGTAAAAAAACTGGCCAATCTCTAAAGATTGGTGATCGCTGTAAAGCCAGAATTATTGCAGTGAGCTTTAAAGATTTAAATAACCCTAAAATAGGATTAACTATGCGCCAGGAAGGATTAGGAAAGACGGACTGGCTGGAAAACAAAGAGGAAAAAAAAGTTATAGCTGAATAAAAGATGAGCAAGAAAAAAGTTTGTAAAATTTGCAAATTATTTGTGGAAGAAGACACTTGTCCAAACTGCAAGAACAGTTCCTTTGCTAACAGTTGGCAGGGTCGAGTTTTTATAACAGATCCTGAAAAATCCATGATTGCTCAAAAGGTTGGTCTAAAAATGAAAGGCGAATATGCTATTAAAATAAGGTAAAACATGAAAGTTACAATTACTAAAAATAACCGCAATGAGCTATTGAAAAGAAATGAGTTGCAAGGGCAGATTGAATTTGAAGGGCCTACCCCCAGTAATAGAGAACTAATTCATGAAATAGCTAAGGGTAATGATAGTCAAGCAGTAATTAAAAAAATAAGTACTAATTATGGCAATACCACTGCCAAATTTACAGCAGTAATTTATGATGATGCTGAACATCTTAAAAATATTGAAAAGATAACCAAACATCAACGTAAAACTTCCGAAGAGCCAGCTAAAACTGCAGGTGAAGCTTAATGGTAGAGAAAAAATCCAAGGCAGGCGTTAAAACCAAAAAACCTGGTCGAAAACTAAGTGGATTATACTTGATTACAGGTGATTCATTGCAGCGAAAGAACAAGCGCTGCCCTAAATGTGGTCCAGGAGTTTTTCTAGCCCAGCACAAAGACAGGGTAGTTTGTGGCAAGTGCAGTTATATGGAAATGCAGTCTAGGAAATAAACCAGATGAGTATTGACCAGTTAGACGAACTAGGGTATGGAGATATCATCGAAATAGGGGCTGGGCTTACCAGAGTGGTTGGTTATTACATTAACCGAGATGAGAGAATGATCTATATTGCTCCAGTCATACCTAAGTTTCCTTCCGGTCGCCTGGGACATGTTTCTTTTGTGCCTGAATCCAGGGGTTTCTACTACCGCCAAACTAATTTAGAGTTAGAAATTCTTAAGAAATCTGCAGTGCCTTTGTGAAATTATTAATCAGTTGATGTTAAAATCTTTTATCTTAGTACTCAATTCACAAACTCAATTCCCAATTCAGATTCAATTTCATTTTTTTGTTTGGAGAAATGACGATCTTCTTCACCATAGATTTGCGCAGATTTAACCCCAGTAATGATAAGCATAGTTCGAACGGTTCTATCTAAGTCTTTGTAAATTTGTGCGCCCCAAATAATTTTGGCTTTGGCATCCAAGCGTTCAGCTACGGCTTCGACAATTTTGCGCGACTCATCCAACGTTAGATTCTCACCGCCAGAAATATTAATTAAAGCTCCGGTAGCGGTAGATATGTCTACATCGATCAAAGGGTTTTCCAAGGCTTTGTTAACTGAATCTACGGCGCGATTATCAGAATCAGATTCTCCTACGCCAATCATTGCCGCTCCTCCTTCGCTCATGATTGCTTTCACATCGGCAAAATCAAGATTGACTAAACCAGTTTTAGTAACTAGTTCAGCAATACCTTTTACAGCATTCGTTAAGATTTCGTCAGCTACCTTAAAAGCCGTCTGCAAGGGCAAGTGAGGAGCTAATTTCAATAATTTTTCATTGGGAATTACAATAAGCGTATTCACAGACTGTTCTAGTTTTTCTAAACCAATCATGGCATTTTCAAACCGATGCGAACCTTCCATAGTAAACGGCATAGTTACGATAGCTACGCTCATAATACCCATTTTTTTAGCTAACTGAGCTACAAACGGCGCGCTGCCAGTGCCTGTACCTCCGCCCAATCCGCAAGTAATGAATAACATATCTGTGTTTTCAATTAATTTTTTGAGGTCGTGTTCATTTTCCTTAGCTGAATCTTCACCTATTTTAGGATTCGATCCTGCGCCTAACCCTTGGGTTAACTCTCTGCCAATTAGTAATTTCTGGTCTGCTGTAGTATAAAGAAGATCCTGCGCATCAGTATTAATGGCTATGGTACTAATTCCTTTAATGCCAACTTCGGAAATACGATTAATGGTGTTATTGCCACCGCCACCACAACCGATAACCTTGATTCTGGTTTTCTGCTTGGCAATCAATTCTTCCAGCTCTGCATCAATTTCCAACACGGCTTTCTTGTAAGAAATATCTTTAGAAATAAAATTGCTATCACTCTCATTTAAAATAGATCCCATAACCATGCCACCCCTTTGGTTGAAAATTTCAACACCAGAAGACTATATAAAGATTATTGCACTTTAAACTATTTTTCTATAAACAAACTGAAAATTCAGCAAAATCCCTATTTTTCAGAGTTCTCTATAGTTAAACTATGATTTTTGGCTTCAGTTTTCTTAAAGGTAAACTCCTTCAGGCCAGTAACTTCAATTAATTTCTTGGTTAGTAAGCTCGTTATAACAGCTGGAATTTGCGCAGGCAAGGCGACTTCGCAACTATTAGCTGTGACTGCTACTGTTAATTTATCTTCAGGTAAATGGAGCATATAACTGATAAATGATTTAACTTTTTCTTGAGTGTCATCAACCTTGCGTAAGATCTTAAATTCGTAGCTTACTTCTTGACCAGCTAAAGGATGATTAAAGTTCACTACGATCCGTCCCCCAGATAAACTGGTGATAATACCACGCTCACCGTCAACTTCCACTTGCAGCCCTGGCCTGGGAGGGACTTGATGCTCTTTAAATTCACTCATTGGTATTACTTTTAATCTTTTAATATCACGTTTACCAAAAGCTTTTTCTGGTGGCAAAGTAATTTGGTATGATTTGCCGACTTCTTTGCCTAGAAGATCTTCTTCCAATCCAGGCAGTACTTGCCTTTCGCCGATGCAAATAACTTGGGCAGTGAAAATTATTCCGTCAGTAGGAAGGTTGTTCTTTAGAGCTACGGCTTTGTCAGTAGTATCGAATACTGTGCCATCAGCCAACCGCCCAGTGTAACTTAATTGAATGAAATCATGTTTTTGCACTGTTTCAACCATATTTGAAGCTGGTTGAGGTAATGCTTTATAAGCTTTTGGATAGTGTTGCTCCTACCATAATTTAGGTTAATTTCAATAAAAAAAGCAAACGCCAGCCATAGGTTGATCAAGGCTAAGCGAATCTAGTGCATGATCGAAATAAATTCAGTTTTTATTTGCTTGAATGAAACTAAAGATTTAGTTTTTGTAATACCTTCACGCGATAATACTCGTTTTACAAATTGATAATAATCATCTTGATCCTTGGTTCTTACTTTTAATATCAATTCCCAGTCTCCAGTGCAGATATCTACACTTTCTACTTCGGGGTGTTTAGCCAGTTCCAAGCCTATTTTTTCGGGATCAGAATATTCTTTAGGCGATAAACTGGTTAATACATAAACACAAAATCCTTGATTTATTTGTTTGTAATCGAATACCGCTTTGTATGCCTGGATAGCCTTTTCTTTTTCTAATTTTTTTATGTTGTAATGGATTGTAGTTGAAGGCGACTTTAACTTTTTAGCAATCCTGGCAATCTGCGGTGTGCAGTAACCTTCTTGGAATAAATTAATTAATTTTTGGGTTATGTCTTTCATTTATTAGTATAACATTCAACTTTTTATAAACTTTATGTTAAAAAATCGAATATTATTCAGAAGATTATATAACGGTAGCTTTAGCGAGTTATGTAATTAATATGGAGGAATAAAAATGATCAGCATAACGCTAGTTAACCCCAAGCAACAACCAAGCGACTTAGTACAAAAACTAAATTTAATCACTGCTCAGGCTTTTGCCAAGCCGGTTCCGCTAGAAGAAACTAAGCAACGATTTTCCGAAGCTGAGGCGCTGTTTTTAGTGAAAGACGGAACAGAGGTAGTGGGCTATGCTTTTAATGATCGGTTAATTTTGGCCGGAAGAACAGTAAATTATTTTGGCTCAGGATTTTTATTGCCAGCAGTTCAGGGAAATGGATTGTATCATCAACTAAACCGGTATCGAGTACTTAACCTGCCAGAAGAGATTATCATGACTAGAACTCAAAACCCGGCAGTTGTTTCTGGTTTTAAGAGAATTTGCGATGAATTTGGCTACCAGATGTCCCCCTCAGAAAATTTAAGCGTTAGTCCTAGCGCATTAAAAGTAGCTCGCCAATATGATCCAGCATGCACTGCTGAGTTGCTGTGTCCTTCAGCCTATGGGCGTGAATTAATGATGCGGACACCGCCAGCAACGGGAGCGGCAGCATTAGTCTTGGCTGGAATCAATTCAGCTTTAGGTGATGCCAGGTTTCTGGTTGGGGAGAAATAATTTTAAGCTTATATCATTTTAATTATTTTTATTATGAAATTTGCTTATTTTGAAAACGTGAAGAAAATTCTTGGCAAGCCAGAGTTAGATGTGTTGCGATTCTTGGAAAGGCCTTCATTGTTTAGGATTAAAGGCAAGGATAGCTCGCAAGCAGTACTAGTTTCAGCTTTGCTGCATGGCTGCGAACCGGCTGGTTTTAGAGCATTTATAACTGAAATAAATTCTAAACCTAGCTATGCCAGGGATGTCTTTTTCTTTATAGGCAATGTTAAAGCTGCGCAGCTGCAGCCTATTTTTACTCACAGGTTGTTGCCTGATGGAGATAACTATAATCGAATTTGGACTGAGAATCCTCGAACTCAAGATGAATTTTTAGCAGCAGAAATATTTACTACCTTTAAAAAAATCCCCCTGGTAGCCCACCTGGATCTTCACTCTTTTACTGCTATTGGCAGCAAACCACACGCTTTATGCCTAGATAACCACGAGGGATTAGAACTGGCTAAAAAATTAGCTGCAGATGTTTTTATAGCGGACGTTCCTTTAAATAGCTTAATTGAAAGAACAAGACAGTTTGGCCCGTGTTGTGTGGTAGAGTGTGGTACTAATAACTCTCTTGAAGCTGATGCTTATGCTCTGAAAACTTTGCAGAAGTTCTATTATGAATTTAAAGTTAAACCAGGACTAACTGAAACCTTGCCAGGGCGAGTCTTTGCCAATGAGGTTAATTTTAAAATTAAGCCAGAAGTTTCAGTAAGTTTTAATAATGTTAAACAACCGGTAGATTTAACCTTAAGAAAGGACTGGGAATCATTAAATCTAAAGAAAATTCCTGCTGGCGAGTTCCTAGGCTGGTCTGATACGGTGGGAGTATTTGTAGTAAAAGATAAAACTGGAATTATAAGTCCAGGAACTTTTATGGAAGTGAAAAAAGGAAAAATTTTCACTAAGCAAGCGGTTGTTCCCAACTTGCTGTCTACGCATGAAGAAAGGATGAAGGAAAGCGGCTTTTATTTTTTTAAACAATATCCTAACCTTTGATTACATAGACTGTAAATTGCTGAGCAGCGCCTAAGTATGCTTCTGTTGATGAAATGTCAAAATCTTCTGCGGGCAATACTGTGACTTTCCATTTTATTTCTAAGCTATTTCTACCATCACTAACCATCACTGTTACAGTTTTTTCGCCGGGAGTTACAAAGGTTCTTTCGATGCTGTTAGTTCCTTTAATTCTTGGCTCATGAAGAGAAAAACTCCATTCATAATCTAATTTATTCCCATCAGGATCTTTAGCAGCAATGTTAAACACCACGGGCTCACCTATGGTAACTGTTGTTTTTCGCTCTGGCAGAAAATCCATAACCCGAGGAGGTTGATTGACATTTTTTATGATTAAAGTTACCACTTCAGAATTTTTGTTTTGTCCATCAAAAGCTGTAAACACCAGCTCTTTTGCTTTTTGTTCACTGCTGAAAATTCTATTGATAGTGGCTATCTTGCTAATTAGGTTATCTTCTAGCCGCTGACTTTTCTCTTTTATCTCGTCAAAAGATGGAGTCCAGCTAAAAGTATTATTAACTATACTAGAACCATCGGGCGGTTGCTCTACAGTAATATCTACTGTATCGTTATCTAGATCAGTTGCCTGTAGAGCTATCTCTACTAACTCACCCTCGTTGACAGTGATACTTTTAACTTTAGCCTTAAGAATTGGTGGGCTGTTGCCGCGTATGACATGTACTAATATGGGCATACTGGTTTGGTCAGTTCCATCGCTGGCAGTAGCGAAAATGGTGTAGTCCCCTTCCTGCCCCGGTTTTGGCTTCCAAGTGCCAGTGTGCCGGTTGAAAGGCTGGGAAAAGTAGTATTTGATAATATCATCATCAGGATCGTTAGCGCTAACATTAATCTTTAATTCTTCATAAGTTTTGATTGTAAATTCTGCTGCCTCAAAAAATTGCGGTTTTTGGTTAACATTAGAAACAATTAAGGTAGTTGATTTGTTCTCACAGCTATCATTACTGCAGGCGCTGACGGTTAGGGGAAACTTAACTGGGTAAAACAGTTTATTTTCCAGGCGGACAGCATTAAGCCAGTTGCTAATTAACCTACCACTTCTCTGAACTGTATTATAAGGAGGTGTCCAACGAAGAGTTTCGTCTTTTAATTCTGCTCCTTCTGGCAGGCCATGCACAGATAAGGTTAAACTGTCGCCATCTGGATCTAAGGCATCAATCTCTAGGACCAATTCTTTGCCTTCAGCAGCATAAATTTCTGAAGGGATTTCTAGGAATGGCTGGCGGTCGTTGTTAGTAATGATAAAGTGTGCGCTTACTTCTGATCGCGCTTGACCATCGTTGACAGTTATAGTTGTATAATAATCTCCAGAATCTTGATAAGTTGTAAGCCATTTTCCTAGGTTGTTAAATGGCGCGGGATAATCATAACTTAGTGGATCTCCGTCTTCGTCCTCTAGCGGCAATTCCAAAGAAATAGTTTCGCCTTCTAATGCAGTTATTGTAATTGGTTCTATTTCCAGCAGGCGGTTTTTGTCTTTTACTGTTAATAAAATTCTCTCTGCAGTTATCTTTTGACCATCACTGGCGGAAATGTCAATACCGTATTGGCCCGCATCATCATAACCAGTTTGCCATTGTCCTGAACTGTTAATCGGCCGGCTATAAAAGTAAGATATGGGCTGTTGTTCTGGATCTACAGCTTTCGGATGAATACTAACTAAATCTGTTTCAGTAACAGTAACTGTTTTTTGCCAAGCCCAACTGGCGGGCAACAACACTAACATTAAAATTAGCAGCCGTACAGATAACCTTATTGGAGGCAGTTTTATCATGAATTTTGGGAACTTCTGCTGGAATCTTAATTAACTTCAACTGCAATGTCTAGGAATTCTACTGGGGCATTAACATCAGTTACTATAATCTTTATTCTCTGTGCAGCCTTATCCTGGCCGTCATCAGCGGTTACTGTAACTTCATATTCTCCATGATCAGTGTAGCTTGGTTTCCAAGTGCCATCTTTATCTACAGGACCATTAAATGACACCTTAACATCATCGCCATCAGCATCGTTAACTGTTGGCTGCAACCACAGTAATTCTCCTTCCTTAAGAGTAATGCTATTTTCTAATCCAGAGAGAACTGGTTTTTGATTGACATTATTAACAGTAAGAGTAAATGATTGAGAAGCTTTCAACTCGCCATCGCTGGCGGTAACAGTAATTTGATAAATGCCTTCGCTTTTGAAATCGCTTCGGAATGTGCCTTCATTTAATGGTTGAGATACTTCCACTGTAACCTGATCTCCATTTGGATCTTTGGCCGTGGGAGTAAAGGCAACCGTTTCCCCTTCGTTAATTGTTATATCTTTAATATTGCTGATTACTGGTGGCACGTTAACTTTTTCAACCACAATCTTTACGGTTTTACTGGAAGTAGTAACTCCATCCTCGGCAGTAATGATTACAGCGTATTCTCCAGCATCTCCATAAGAAGTTTGCCATTCACCACGGCTGTTTAGAGGAGCAGAAAATGTTACAGTTACTTTATCATTATCTGGGTCTACTACTTTAGGAGTCAGCACTACTTTCTGGTTTTCCTTTACGGAAATAACTTGCTCTGCGCTCTCTGTCTGATTTTTGTTAGTTAAGGCTACTTCTTCTGTTACCTGTTGCTTTAATGGGCCGGTGGAATTAGCTGTAGTCAGTTCTCTTTCGATAGCTTCAATTTCTTTCTGCAAATTAAGTTCTGCACTATTTTCAGTGTTAACTTCTTTATAATTAAAACAGCCAGTAATACTTAACAATAATAATACTAGAATTAGTAGCAACCAATTCTTAACCAAAATTTCTTTCATAATCTCTACCCCCCGATGGCAGGTTTTCATAAAGTAATGTTTATAAATATTTATCCACTGCAAAGAATGTAGCGTAGTAGTTGTTTTTAAGTAGAGTTTGAACCATTTTTTAAATAAGAAACTTTAATTTCCTGTTTTACCCGTATTTTGAATTTTATGCTTGTTTCTTTGATGTTTAACATACTCAACAATCACCGGCAGGAAGGAAAGGATAATTATAGAAAGGATTACCGCCATTAAATTATCCTTAACGTAGGGCACGTTTCCAAAATAAAAGCCGGAAAAGACAAACAATCCAACCCAAATCACGCCGCCGATGACATTGTAACATAAAAAAGTAAAATAATTCATATTACCTACTCCAGCCACAAACGGCGCAAATGTCCTAACAATTGGCACGAAGCGGGCTAAGAAAATAGTTTTTTTACCATAGTGGCTGAAAAATGATCTAGTTTTCTCTAAGTGTTCTGGCTTGATCCATTTAGAAAATAATTTTTCTCCAAAATAATTGCCAATCCAATAATTAGCCGTATCACCGATGATAGCTGCTGCGGAAAGAAGCAAAAACAAGGCATAGACGTTTAAGGCATCAACAGCAGCAAAGGTGCCAGAGATGAATAATAATGAATCTCCTGGAAGAAATGGCGTTAGCACGAAACCTGTTTCAGCCAGCACCATAAAAAATAACAACAAGTACACCCAATTTCCATAGCTCTGGATGATTGGGGTGAGATAACTGTCTAGATGCAGAATAAAATTGATGATAGTTCTAATCATTGCTAAAAGTTAAGGAAGGTTATTAATAAAGGTATTGAAATAATCTGAAAAGTTGCATCTTGCTTAAAATATGTTTATAGCTTATGGTTATTAATGGAAATAATTATATTTTCTAAAAAAATAGTAGTTAACTATGGAAATTTGGCAAGTAACTTTTCTGTATGAAACTCCGGGGGAGTATGCTTCGAATAAGGCCAGAACTATTTATAATGTGGTTGCTAAGTCCGAAGTAGAGGCTGTAACCAAAGCTAGAATAAACTTTTCAGACACACCAGCTTATTCTGATCTTGGCCTTTCTAAGCCAGGTCGTGTGGAATCTAAAGCTAGAAAAATTACTAGCCAAAGGATAAAATTTCCCAGGTTAACTCTTTCTGATGACAGAGAAAGATACAGAATTTCTGCTAGAGTCAAAAACGGATCTTCTTTAGAGTATTTAGTACTGGAAGATAAATAGTGCTTTGGAGGCACCAGATTATTTTCCAATTAATAATATGATTAAAATACCCGCAGTATTAAGTAGATATGACATAATCGAAAAATATTTGATAGAAATGCATTTGCAAGCTGCTAACAAAGAGACACCAATTTCGTCTGGCAAGGGTGAAGCAATGATGAAGCCGCCTAAAATAGCTAAGAGGTACTTTTTTAATTTTTTAGAAAGGTGATGGTTAAAGTTATTTATTGATTTTTCTTGAGATAATTTTTCTATTTCATCAGCAAAAGAATACTTAATGAATTTAAAGATAATTAAATCACCAATTAATGCTCCTAATCCTGCAATCAACCCGGTTAGCAACAGATTTTGTTCCTTAGCTAATATCAGCAGTACAGCGATAGCGGGAGCTGCAGTAAAACCATAGGAAAAAAATATTCCGGCTAGGAAACTTCCCAACAGTCCAAACGGCAATAACAGATTATGAAATAACGTAAAATCTTGTTGTTTAAATATTAAATAAGTTATAACGAAGGTTAATATCAACAGTAGCAGTTTAGGGTATTTTAACTTAAACTTCTTTTTATACATAGTGTTAAGTAGAGATAGTAAATTTATAAATATTGGCTAATTTAAGGCTTAGTAGAAAATCTCTTGATATTTAGCTCCTATATTATAAGCT
>CAZRCV010000017.1:0-1563 GCA_964598745.1 uncultured Methanosarcinales archaeon | reverse complement strand
AGGGTGTCTACAATGGCGATATATTTATAAATGTAGACACCTATTGTTAGGTTATGTTCATCGAAGTTAGGGAAAGAGGAAAAAGTAAGAAGTTTTATCTAGTCTATTCTTATAGAGATAAAAGTAAAATCAAGAGGATTTCTCGTTATCTTGGCTCCAATCTCAATGAGAAGAAGCTGTTAGAATTGACGAAAAGAGCAGAGCAGCATATTTTAGATGAAATCAAAGAAACAAATATTTTGGAATTTGAACTGAGTAGAGAGGAAATTGAACTGTTTAAGAAGTACGAAAAGGAAATTGCAATAAACCATTTACAAACACCGGATTGGAAAAGATTTACGGAGGATTTTACGTACAATACGAATGCTATAGAAGGTTCAACCGTTGCACTTTCTGAAGTAAAAGATTTATTAGATAAAAAAGAGAAACCGAAAAATGATGATGAGTTAGAGTCTTTAAATGTTGCAAGGGCTGTTGAGTATATTAGAACGAGAAAAGAAAAAATATCTCTGGTGTTCATTAAGAAGATTCACTCTATTTGCTTTGAAGGAACAAAACAATTTGCAGGTAAGTTACGAACTGTTGAGGTTGTTATCAGAGATGGACAGGGAAGAGTAGTTCATCAAGGAGCTCCATATGGAAAGGTCGAAAGATTATTGAATCATCTTTGTAACTGGTATGAAAGGCATAATCGAAAATATCCACCACTTTTACTCGTAGCCATGATGCACAATGAATTTGAAAGGATTCACCCATTTCAAGATGGCAATGGGAGAGTGGGACGGCTGCTTTTAAATTACGTTTTACTGCAAAATGGATATCCCCCAATTAATATTAGGCTCAAAGACAGAGCAAGATATTACAAATGCTTACAGATTTATGATTATAAGAATGATGTTAAACCTATGTTGAAATTTTTAATAAATCAATATCATAAAAATGCGTGAAACCATCTCACCACACACTAAAGTGCGTGGTTTGAAAAAAGAAGGTTTCTGAACAACGCATTTTTAAGATGCAAAAATTTTGCTTTAAAAGATAAGATTTTACACCAAGCGAAATTTTTTGCATAAGAAAAGATAGGGTGTTTACAAAATAATATGTAGACACCTAATGAAGGTATGTTTATAAAGTTAAGGTCAATCTTAGTATTCATGTTTGAATATAAAATAATTTTTGCGGGTATTGCAATACTTGTTGGCTTATTTAATTATGTCCCCTATTACCTGGATATTTTTTCTTTGCACAGATTTTCGATCAAGGAGGAGCTGAAGCAGGGGCAAAAGTTTATGTTGAGTAGAACCTACTGGATTCGCCACGAGACAATAAACTTTTGGTATGACGCAGGAGCTTTTTAGCGACGAGTAATATTAGTTATAACGATGTTATGTTGTCGGGACTTTATGTCCCGAGCCGAGCGTTAGCGAGGAAGTTTTTGAGCTGCGTATAACAAGAACGTTGCCATCGTACAACAATGGGAGAGAAAGCAGTAATGATCTTTATTGATTTTTATTCCCGCGTGGGTTTAATACCCCGCAGCTCTGCTGCGATAGCTTGAAATAG
>CAZRCV010000016.1:0-21558 GCA_964598745.1 uncultured Methanosarcinales archaeon | reverse complement strand
TGTATTTAAAATACAAATAATTAAGGTGAATTTACCATGTCATTACCATTAAGCGGAAAATCAGAAAGAATTGAACCATACCACCATTTTGGTCTTGGCCGTGTTATCGATTTAATGCCAGAACTTATCAAGGCTGGTTACCAACCAGCAGGTATAGCTATTATAGCTGAACGGCGCGAACATGCTCCAGAAGATGTAAAAGGTAATTGGGATAATTATTTCTGGACAGGAGATAGTGGAGTTACTGATTACCATGGCGGAGTTTTGCTTACCTTAGATTCTCCTCTGTTGAGACTACTTACTCCTAAAAGTCAGTTAGTAAACCGCGCTTTACAATTAACTAGAAGACAGGAACAGGAACTTAAAGCAGATAAGGATCATTCTCTTTATTTATCGCCTCAAGAAGTTGAAGATGCTCACGGGAAGGGTTATATCTTACAAAATGGTGTATTTGTTCCCGCCAATAAGGCTGTTGCTAAAGCTTGGGATCATCTGATGCGAGGAAGAAACATTCAATCCTATGCTCAGCTGGTTAGTGATGCTTCCAGAAGTAATAATATCTTGAGATTATATTTTGACAGGTCTAAACCAGAAACTCCAAGTTTGCGGTCGCTGGTCGTTCTTAGGCCCGGTGGCAATTCCGATGTTGATGGCGACTACTACCTTAACAACAGTGATGCCGGTCTGGCAGGGGTAGCGCCGGAGGCGCACGTCGCGCGCGAAAAATCTGTCTCTCCCAACGTTGTGCAGCCAACTCTAGAACAGACATTGGCTGTTATCAATAATCCAGATCTGGACAAAAATGGTATGATAAAAGCAGTATCTCAGCTGTATAAACGCTAAACTTTTCGTTATATTTTTATATTTCTTCTTTTTTCCTCATTTTGTCCCAGCTTACTTAATTCGTAAAGAATCAAGCTGATTAAGAGAGTTGGTCTACACGTCCTTTCGCCACGGCAGGTTTACCTGTTATAAAATTCAACTCTAACTTGATGCTCTGCACTGAAGGAGTGGTGAAAACTTTAAGGCGAAAGGGCTATGCTAGGCGGTCGCTGGTCGTTAATAGAACCAATAACAATTCCAATGTTAATGGCAACTTCTCTAGAAAAAGATAACGCCATTCATCCTCGCACTAAAGTGCGTACGTCCACTCAACCACAAAGCAAGTTGAGTTAACAAGATTTCTAGCTAGAGATTCTTAATTGAAACTGGTTTTACCTCTTCCTTAGTTTGCGCTTCTTTCTCTCTAAGCCATGATTTCCATTTTAATAAGGTATAATTAACTGGATTCTTTATTCGCTTGCATAAATGGTCTGGTTGACATACACGAAGGCTTTGATAATAAGCTTCATTATTGCAATTCGGCGGCAGCCGCTCGCCAGGCTTAAAACTGCTCATTTGGCTTTTAATGTAGATTTCCCTTAATTGATTTTTATTTTTTTGTTGATTCCAATTAAGCAAAAACGGTTCAATTTCCGCTTTGCTCCAGCCAATTTTCCCCAGAAAACCGGACAAGCAAAAAGCGGCTCGCTTCTTTCCATCTTCTAAGCCATTAAGAATTAATTTCATGCAGGGCGGAAAAAAATCTTCTTTAATCGGGCTGTTTATTTCCAATTTAGAAAAATCAGTTTTAGTAGTATTTTCCATAGTTAAATCTACTTTAAAGTCTAAAGCTTGAATTAACAATCTTCGCGCTGTTTCTTTGGCAACTGTCCGATCTAAAAAAGGAATTAGGGGAGCAGTTACCGCCTCTGGCTTGGCCATTATTTTTTCAAATTGTAAAATATTATTGGTAAAGATAGGTAAACTTACTAATCCTGATTTCTCGTGCAAACTGTAGGGCATTCTGTATAAATGCCTGGGAGAAATCAGAATAGTATCAATTTCCAGAAATTTATCGAGGTCTAATTTAGTAACTGGGTCTCCAAAGGAATTGCTTTCTATCCTAACAATTTCGTTATTTTGGACTTTTTTCTTAATTTGGCTAAAATCATTATTTTCATAATCTAGTATTCTTTTACCTAGCTCTTCCTTAATGTTCTCTTTAACATAAAAGGCTATTTTCTTGGGCGCTTCGGGAAACATCTCCTTGGTAGCTCTGCCACTGACTTCTTTGGGAAAAGCTTCAAATGGCACTCCAATATGAAACCCTTTATTTCCTGAGAATTTAACGGAGACAGATTCCACGCCGCAATAGGTCAGAAATTTAACAATTAAATCGGCGCAGATCCGGCTGTACTCCATGATTGCGCAATCAATATCTAACACTAAATCCCAGCCTGACCTCAGCTTGTCTAGTTCTGGTTTAGTATTGTTTTGCTGCAGCAGCAAAGGGTTAGACCACAGTTCTTCGCTAGCATGAAAGGAAGTCAATCCTCTCAGAGCTAGCTCTAACACATCGCGAGGGTAGACTAAAATATCGGGGCGTTTGCCAAAGCTATCAGCGTAACGAAACCCGATTTCCTTGTTTTTGGCATGTTCTACTAAAGCTTGCTGAATTTCTAGCTGTTTGTAAAATTTTAAAGTAATGCTTTTATCTAGCATGGCTAGCCAGTATAGTTTTGGTTTAAATTAATTTATGTTCTTAGCGAATGATTCAGTTTAAAGAGTTGTGGAAATACTCATTATATAAAAGAAATATATTTAAAAAAAGCCTTCTATTTTAGTTGGTATGGCCTCGTCTCCACTTCTAGAAGCCATCGTTCAACCTTCGGCGGGTAAAGATTTGCTAGCTCGTTCAGTGTTATTGGGTGCAGCTACAGCTGTGGATGCTTATGTTACTTATCAAGGCTTGCAAGAGAAAGTTAGTGAAGAAATGAATCCGCTGGTCAATTTCTGGATGGAGCATTTCGGTACCGTGCAAGGCTTGATCTTTTTTAAGGCCTTACCTGCCTTTGGAGCTATTTTAGCCAGTGGCGCAGCTTACAAGTATGGTAAAAGCAAGTTTTCGCAACACTTAAGAAACCTTCCTTTAAATCTGGGCATTATCACTTACACTGCTGCGGCTTACAGCTGGTTTAATCCGGAGTTAGTACAGAAAGTTATGTATTATACAGATAAATTGTTAGAATTATTTTAGAGTTTAGCGATTTCCTTGGTTAATTCTTCAGTTTTTTTAGTGAGTGATTTTAAAGCCTCTTTTAGAACTTTTCTCGGTTCAGTTCCTTTAGTTTCTAAAATAAATCTAGGCACGCCTACCAAGGGATGATCAATTCGGTAAGATACTAAGTTAACCTCTTTATTGCCTTGCAGCTCTTTTTTCAATAAGTTACAAAAAGTATGGGTTTCACCCTTTAATTCAAAAACCATTTTCTGCTTGTTTTCTTCCAGAACTACTAATTCCATAGAAGTTGATTTGCACAGTATATTTATAAATGTTATGGTGAGGTTTGACGGATATTTGTACTCCATAAGTTAACTTTAATCGTAAGCAAGATTCTAGGAAAGGAAACTATTTCTTAATCTTAGTTTAAAAAATGTTAAAAGTAAATTTTATTATTACTATTTATGGCTCAGGTTGTTGATATTGCTCTAAGATGCCTTGGTTTTCAGGCTAAAAAATATCAATCTATAAATTCAGGCAACAGTCCACCTGCCTTTGATTGTTCTGGGTTTGTGCAATGGGCTCTTACTGAAGCAGGGATAGTTGTACCTTTTGTTCCAGGCACTTCACGAAAAGTTAGGCATTCTGAAGAATTTTATGATTATTTTGGGTTCATGATTCATTCAAATTTTGCTAGAAGAGGCGATTTAGTCTTTTTTTCTAGTAATGGTTATAGGCCAACACACTTGGGTTTTTATTTAGGTAGCAATGATTTTGTTCATAGCCCAGGCATTGACAGCAGAATAGTGGAAGTAAGATCTATTGATGATTATTTACGTGATAGGCCTTTACAGTTTATCTCCAAAACTGGACGTGAGCAAATTTATGCTAGCAATCCAATTGGTTTTAAAAGAATAGCTATCTCCACAGAAAGCCGGTTCCAGAAAGTACTATAAAAAAGAGATATAATTAAATAGCCTTCACTTGAAAAACAAACTGTGCCACATTACGTATTGGGAATTTTTAATGAAGGAGCAACAGTTAACCATTCTGAACTTCCAGGTTTTGCGTATATAGCTTCTGATGAAGTAAAAGATAGGCAACCAGATTTTGATAAGCTGGCTGAAAGATATGGGGCTGGTAAATTAGGAAAAATAAAAAATGGTTTTAATGACGACGGCTCTAAAAGTCCAGATTTTGAACCATGGCAGGAAATTAATTTTGGTTCAATGAACCCGCACTTAAACCTCTCGGATGATCCCGTATCCGTTGCAATTGTTAGCCAGCGTTTGGATTCATATACTATTCAAGCCATTAGGAGTGGAAATTTTTTGAATGCCTCTCAGTTAGAATATCTTACTTCTACTGGATCTGGCCAACCAGCTATAATTGAAAATGCCATACAGGGATTTTTAGTTAAAGAGGGAAAATTTTTGCTGGGGATGCGATATGGTGGTGGTGCCGATTTATCGCCAGGTTTGCTGCAAACAGTTCCGGGTGGCAGTGTTCAATGGAAAGAAACTTATGTCCATAATCCATTAAGGGATGCTTTTGATGCCGAATCAATGGAAGAAGCAGGAGCAAGAATAGTAAATGCTAAACTCTATGGGATATATAATTTAGTTCCTGCCGATCCAGGAAAACCAGGACCAACTCAAAGACAATGGATGCACATAGGAGAGCCACAACAATCTATTGATGAACTGATTGGTTTAATACAAGCAGGATTAGAATTCTTTAGCCGTCAGTTGTCAGGAGGTAAAACGGGAATAGAAGCCAAGCAAGCCTTGAGAAACAGCCCTTTTCCAGATGATGTTTGGGAAAATAAAGAAGTCTGGCCTTTTAGTTATGATGGTGATACCTTGCTAAAGCTTCTAGCTGATGGCCAATGGATTAACCCCAATGGTAAAATGATGAAATTTATCGGTTCACTTCCGGCAGTTTTGTATATTGCTGGCGTGGTTGATTTTGGTGATGAGTTTAAGAAAGAAGCAGAAAAATTAGAGTTAGTTAAAAAGGAGGTAATTATGTTATGAAAATAACAACAATTCATGACCAAGGCTCTGGAGCTATAAATGAAGATATGTATCTTGTTAAAAAACCTCTTTTTGCAGTATTTGATGGAGCTACCAGTTTAAACAAATATGCCGATAAGGATGGGAAAACTGGAGGCTATCTAGCTGCTTCTATTGCTAAAGAAATCTTTTCTAAAAGCGGAAATCTTTCCAACATGCCTCTCTACAATTTAGCTATTGAAGCTAATCAAAGTCTAGAAAGAAAAATGCAGCAGCAAGAGGTAGGCCTTGCTAACAAACTGGAACGCTGGAGCACAACTGCCGCCGCGGTACGGCTGGCAGAAACTCATTTTGATTGGCTGCAGGTAGGAGACAGTTTTATTTTGGTTGTTTACGGTGATAATTCTTACCAACTTTTAGAAAAAAGTGACGAACATGACAAGGGCTGGCAGTGTATGTGGAAAAGGTTAGTGGAACAACAACATCCAAGAACAAAAGAGATAATTCAAGCAGAAGTAGAATCTCTTCGGTGGAAAATGAATGTTACCTATGGGTTTATCAATGGAGAAAAAGAAATGCAAAACTTTCTAAGGTATGGTGCCAAAAAATTAGAAAATGTGAAAAGTATCATCCTGTTTACTGATGGATTAGTTATTCCAAAGGAAGATCCCTTGGCTCCGGATGACTTTGGAAAACTGGTAAATCTATTTAATGAAGGCGGGTTAGAAAGAATGCTGCAATACGTTAGAAACTTGGAACGGAACGATGCACTTGGCGGAGTTACACCTCGCCGCTTCTACAAACATTTCTACAAACAATATGATGATATTGCCGCGGTAGCTTTATCATTTTAAATCAAAATCCTTAATATTTCTCTTTAAATAAACTTAACCACTAACCATTAGACAACTTCAACTAGGGGTTATAAATAACCTATTCTTTAATTTTTTATGAAACAGCAAAAACATAAACTAAAAAAGTGGGAGGTTTCGTTAATAGAACTTAGCAACGGAACTAGAAAGTATAAAGTATAAAGTAACTAGGAGGATTCCAGAAATGAATGTTGCTGAAACTAAAATATTTAGCACTATAGATGAAGCTAAAACACAATTTGAAGAATGGTTAAAGTAGATCAGAATATTTTTTAATTTTGTTATTTAATTCTTTAATTAATTTTGGATCATTATAGCTATAAACATCTTTTATTCCTAAGGATAAAATTCTTTTTTTTAAATACTCTTTAGGAAACCTTTTGGCAATTTCACTTCTTTGTTGATCTTCCATAACTATTACTATATCCGCCCAAGAAAGCTGTTTATGGTTTACTTTTTTGTTGTAAAGGCCAGCAGACTTAGTCTGGAATTGTTTGTTAAAAAGTAATTCAGCAGTTTTACTCCTATTTTTGTTTTGGTTACAGATAAACAAAATCTTTTTCATAACTAAATAAATAGTTCATTTTAATATAAACCTTATTAGTTAAGTAAATTAATTTTTAATATTAAACTAGTTGTAATGGTAGCCTTTGAGATCTCCATTCTTTAACCAAGCAGCTCTTATTTTCAAACCTATACCAAATAATATCTAATGCTGTTTGTTTATCTTCCGTATAGAGCCAGAAAGTATAAGCCTCAAATGATCACACCAGCGCATCTTAATCAAATTATCTTTTTTATTTTTAAAGGTATAGGCAGAAATCTTTATCTATCTGGAATGATTCATTTTAATTATGCAAAAAGTATTACTGCTGATACTTGATGGGTGGGGTGTTAGAAAAAACATTAAGGATAATGCCATTAAGCTGACTAAAACTCCTAACTTGGATAGGTTATATCAAACTCAACCACATACTACTTTGCAGGCAGCTGGAACGGCAGTAGGGCTACCCCCCGGATTTATTGGCAATTCAGAAGTTGGCCATCTTACCCTAAGCGCCGGCAGAATTATCCAGAGTGATTTAACTAGAATCAATAAGGCTATTTCCAATGGCTCTTTTTTTAAAAATAAAGTTTTGGTTAACGCATTAAAACAAGCTAAACAGGCTAACGAAAAAGTTCATTTTATGGGTTTGCTAAGCGATGCCGGAGTGCATTCCCATCTTAACCATTTATTTGCTTTACTGAAATTGGCTAAATTAATCAATCTAAAAGATGTCTATGTCCATGCCTTTCTAGATGGCCGTGATACATATCCTAAATCCGCTGAAAAATATATACGGCAATTACAATTAGAAATGAAACGGTTAGGTGTAGGCCAATTAGCTAGTTTTATGGGCAGGTATTATGCCATGGATCGTGATAACCGCTGGAATCGAGAGCATAAGGCCTATGATGCTATGGTAAATTGTAAAGGCAGAAAAGCCCATAATCCTATACTTGCCTTGCGACAGGCTTACCAGCATGGAGAAACCGACGAGTTTGTAAAACCAACCATTTTTTTGGATAAGTGCGTGGTGGATGAAAATGATACAGTGATTTTCTTTAACTTTCGTTCTGATCGCGCTAGGGAACTAACTCGAGCCTTTGTCTGGGGGCAGTTTAAAAGTTTTAAACGAAAAAAGATTATTGGTTTACGTTTTATCTCGCTGACACAGTATGATTCTTTGGTTAAGATACCAGTAGCTTTTCCACCGCTAGTAGTTAACCAAAGCTTAGGTGAAGTTATTTCCAGACAAAAGATATCCCAGTTAAGAATCGCTGAAACCGAGAAATGGGCTCATGTAACTTACTTTTTTAATGGCTTGTGTGAATGCATTTTTCCTAACGAAAAACGGATTCATGTTCCCAGCAGAAAAGTAGCTTATTATGACAAAACACCAGCTATGAAGGTAAAATCGATAACTTCTGCTCTGTTAAAGAATGTTAATTGGCATGATTTTTTTGTAGTTAATTTCGCTAATGGCGACATGGTTGGGCATACGGGAAATCTTTGGGCCTGCCGCCAAGCCGTAACAGCAGTGGATCGAGCCATTGGCATGATTGCAAAAGAATTTCCGGGGGTAATAGTTATTACAGCCGACCATGGCAAATGCGAAGATTTAAGCAGGAAGCATGTAACTAGCCATACTGCCAACAAAGTTCCGTTAATCTTAGTGAATTTAAAAGTTAAACTTCACTCTGGTGGCTTAGCTGATGTAGCACCAACCATTTTAGAAATAATGGGCATAAAACAACAGCCATTAATGACTGGCAAGAGTTTGATTAATTAAACTATTTATTCTTAATCACGGTCTGCAATTTTCGTTGAGGCTTTTGAATGCTGTGAAAATATTCCTTAACAGAAATATACTTTTGAACTTCCTGATTTATTTTTTTGAGTTCCTTTAATCCTTTCTCAGTAAAAACTAAATTTCTTTTTTTATATCTAAGAAGCTGTTTATGTTCTAATTTTTCTAAATTCTCATATAATGCTCTTTCTTGCTTAGATAATAAATTAGATTTTAACAATAGTTCAATGAAAGTAATTTTAGATGTAGCCAGTTCTAATGGTGTTTTTTCTAAAGGTTGGTTTAAAGAACGGTAAAATTCACCTAAACAAAACAATATTAGTAATTGCGGTTTAGTAAGTTTCATCATTAATTTCTTAAGCGCAAGCGATATAAAAACTTTGTTCTACTGCAGGTTGCAACTACAGAAACACTTATATATCTTTAAATTTTCTTTTACTATCAAAAGGTTAGGTGATGATGATGAAACTTATTTTAACTAAAAAGCCAAGAAATGTTACAATTATTGAAGGATTCCCTGGATTTGGTTTAATTGGCACAATCGCTACTGAATTCTTGATGGAGCACCTGCAAACTGAAAAAATAGGCATTGTAGAGATGGACGAAGTTCCAGCTATGATAGCCGTGCATCAAAATAAGGTGGTTGAGCCATTATCCATTCATTATAACAAACAACATAATCTGGTATTAGTGCATGCCATCAATATCGGAAAGGACATGGGATGGAAGTTAGCAGCCATGATTATGGAGATGGTAGAACAGCTGCAAGCAAAGGAAATAATTTCACTAGAAGGGGTTGGCTCACCTAACACCGATGATGGCGGACGTGTATTTTACTATGCTACTAAAGATGGCGCTGTGGCTAAAAAATTAGCTGGCATTGCTAACCCTCTTAATGAAGGAATAATTGTTGGCGTTACCGGAGCATTATTGGCTAAACCGATTGATATTCCCTTAGTAGCGCTATTTGCTGAAGCTAAAATGGGATTGCCTGACAGTAAAGCCGCGGCTCATATCATTCAAGCTCTGGATGCTTATGTTGGTTTAGGTGTTGATACCAAACCTTTGTTAAAACAGGCAGTATTGTTTGAAAAGAAACTAAGAGGCATGGTACAGAAAGGACAAAAAGCTGAGCAGATACAAGAAGAGAAACACTTAAGTTATGTGGGCTGAGAGCGATGTCTAAAAAATTAGAAGCAGAACCAATTCATATGCCTGAAAGATACTCTTACTTTTCTAGTTTAATGATTATCTTTAGTTTGATTTTAATTGTTGTAGGGATAGTTAATTGGTTAAGCCTAGCTATAATTCCTTCAATCGTTTCTAATGTTTTGTTAATATTAAGTGGCTTATGGATATTAAAAACTTCTATTGAAAAAGGCTTTTCTAAACAGCACAAAGAAATATTAAAAAGGTATATTTAATTCGGAAAAGTTTATTTATTGCTATAATATCTTTTAATTTATGTCTTACTGGTGGCTTTTCTTAGTGATTATAACTGTATTTATTTTTGGCTGTCAACCTGTTAATCTAGATAATAATTTAAACCAAGATAGTTTTTTACGAAATATCACTTGGTGGCAGCCACAACCTAATTTAACTTGGCACTGGCAGTTAGCTGGCGCGGTAAATACAGGATACCCAGCAGATGTTTATGATTTAGACCTAGTTAATACACCGGTATTAACTATTAGACAACTGCATCAGCGAGGAATAAAGGTAATTTGTTATTTTTCTGCTGGAAGCTGGGAAAAATTTAGAGATGATGCCAAGCAATTTCCTAAAGAAACATTAGGCAATTATTTAGATAGTTGGCCTGATGAACGATGGTTAGATATATCTAATTTTGAAAAATTTAAATCTATAATCCAGGCGCGGTTAGATTTAGCCGTGATTAAAAAATGTGATGCTATCGAAGCAGATAATATTGATGGTTATCAAAATAATAATGGGTTTCAGTTAACTTATCATGATCAGCTGGTATACAATAAATGGTTAGCAGAACAAGCTCACCTACGCGGGTTAGCTATTGGCCTAAAAAATGATTTAGAACAAATTAAGGAGTTAGTAGATTATTTTGATTTTGCCATCAATGAACAGTGTTTTTATTATCAAGAATGTGAATTCTTGCTACCCTTTATCGAGCAAAATAAAGCTGTCTTTGGTGTAGAATATGAACTGGAAACAGATCAATTTTGTTTACAGGCTAAAGAGAAAAATTTCAGTTGGCTGAAAATGGATTACGCTTTAGATGGAAAAAGAATATCTTGTTAGAAATAACAAATTTGATTATAAATATTTTGATATATGATTATAAAGTCTAATAGTTTTAAAATAATAATTTATTAATTCTTTTAATTTTAATTAGTATACAAATTATTAGAAATACTAAAATATTTTATTCTAACAATCTATTTATCAAAACAAGAAGATTTAAGTTGCCGGGATTGATATTCCTTTCCGGGTTAGTTATATAAACATCAGTTCATGCCTTTTTGACTTATAAAATATTCGCCTAATGTATATTAGACGAACTTATAGTTAAAATTTAGATATAACCATGAATCATAACCCTTATTTGTCTAAAACACAGGGGGGTAAGGGCAATAAAAGACCGGGGAAGAGTAGGTTTAGGGACTCATTATTAATTTAAAGGTACTTAAATCTTAACTAAGTTTAGGTAGGTGGCTAAATCTTGGTCGATGATTTAAAGATCCACGCATTATGATAAATGATTTAATCAACACTTATAACTTACTAAAATTAAAGCTTGATTAAAACTTAAATTAATAGTTTTAAATATTTTGATTTAATCTTAAATCCTTATTTTAAAAGAAATTAAATTCAGAAATAAATGATTAAATAATATAATCTCAAATAATTTAGGTTTAGTTTAAATATTTTTACAGTAAAGTAAGATTTAAAAAGAGATCCATAATAGTTTAACCAATGGAGAGTTTCAAACCAGCAGCTTGGGACTTAAATAAAATAACTCCGGTTTCTATCGAAGCAGCACAAACAGAGATTGAACGAAAAAGCAGAATCATAGAGCAACAAAAAGTTCATCTTACCAATTCCATTACTTCTCAGCAGTTTATTTCAATAATTCAAGATTTAGAGATCCTGCGCCAGGATTGTGAACGGTTAGGCGTTTTTGCGCATTTACGCTTCTGTGAGAATTCTAACCACCAAAAGGCTATCGCGGAGATGTCGCAAATAGAAACTTTTTTGGTTGCTATTAATAATCGGTTACTGTTCTTAACTTTGTGGTTTAAGCACCTGCCGGAGCTGAAAGCTCTTTCTTTAATTAAGGAAAGCGGCAGATACTGGTATTATTTAGAAACCTTAAGAAAAAATAAAAAATATACTTTGCTAGAAAATGAGGAAAAGATAATCAGCATTAAAGATTCTAATGGCACGTCAGCTTTAAATAACATCTATAATCTCTTAACTACTAATTTTAGTTATAGTTTCCAAGGAAAAAAAAGAACGCAAGAAGAAATGACAAATTTTGTGCGTTCAAAATATCCGGCAGTTAGAGAAAAAGCTTACCGTGTTTTGTTTGAGCCTTATGAGAAGCACAAACTGATCATTGGCGAAATTTATAAAAATATTGTTAATGATTGGCGTGAAGAAAATGTTAATTTAAGAAAATATAAAAATCCTTTAAGCGTTAGAAATGAAGTTAATGACATTCCAGACAAGGCCATAGAAATACTGCTTAAAGTATGTGAAAAAAATCAATCAATATTCCAGCAATTCTTTGAAATAAAACGTAAAAAACTGGGATTAAAAACACTGAGAAGATTCGATCTTTATGCTCCACTACAGGAAGAACGAGAAAGTATTTCTTACGGACAAGCTGTGAAGTTAGTGCTGCAGACTTTTGGTGAGTTCTCTCCTAAATTTAAGCAAGCTGCTGAAGCTATTATTTCCAATAAACATATTCATTCTACGATCCAGGAAGGTAAACGCAGCGGCGCTTTCTGCTGTCCGGCTACTACTAAGATTCCACCGTATATTTTATTGACTTACACTAACAAGTACAGGGATGTGTTTACTCTGGCTCATGAACTTGGGCATGGCGTGCATATGATCTTGTCTCAGGAACAAACAGAATTTACCATGGATGCTTGTTTACCCTTGGCGGAAACTGCCTCTATTTTTTCAGAAATGCTATTGTCAGAGAAACTGCTAAAAGATAATTCACGCGCAGCTAAGTCTATCATTTTCGATAAAATTGCTGATTTGTATGCTTCCATTATCCGGCAAGCCGGTTTTGTTAATTTTGAAATTAAGGCACACCAGTTAATTAAGGATGGTAAAACTGTAGATGAGATTTCTCAGGTTTATCTTCAGGATTTGCAGCAACAGTTAGGTTCTAAGGTACAGGTAGATCAAATTTTTTCTAAGGAATGGCTGTACATTCCGCATATGTTTCACACGCCATTTTATTGTTATGCTTATGCTTTTGGCAACTTGCTAACTCTGGCTTTGTATGGGATGTATAAAGAAAAAGGAACAGCTTTTTCCGACAAAATTATTGCTATGCTAGCCAAAGGGGGAAGCGATAGCCCATTAGCCATCACTAAAGCTGTTGGGGTAAATATTTGTTCCGAGAAATTTTGGCAAAAAGGTTTTGATGCTATTGCTAAGATGATTGAGAGTATATAGTTCTAATAAAATTAGCACACAAACAGAAGTTACTTTGCTTGTCCCCATAGAAGTTCAAAATATTCTTTGAAACTTTGAGCGACATCTTCTGATTTAATATGAATTGCTGTTATCGTTCCACTAAAGATAATAATCACAGTTCTATCTTTATAGACATTAATTGCTACAGGTGAAGTATGCTTAATGTACCGAATTTTAGTATGGGGATATTTTTGAGAGGAGTAAAATTTTTCTGTAGTACTCATTTGTCTTAAATTATATAACATCTTTGTCTTGATTTTTTTTTCCTCTCGAAGCGTATGAATTTTTTGAAAAAAAGCTACGGTGGGCTCTTCCTCTGTTGCTTTTGTCCCACCAATTACATAACAAGTTTCACCAGTTTTTAGAATGTCAACTTGTTCTCGAAACAATATTCCTAAACCTTTTAATCCATTCAAAAGTTCTACTTCTTGTTCCTTTGCTGAAGAAGTAAACTTAAGTAAAAGTGTTGGTAGAATTGATTTTACATCTTGTTCTATTTTATTAATTTCGTCTTTTTTTTCTTCAACATAATTAAGAATCTGTTTAGGGTTTACTGGCTTGAAATGCTTAATCTTATTTTGAATGTAAATTGAAATTAATCCTTTTTCTTTTAATTTTTCTAATATATCATACACTTTAGAGCCAGCTATCCCGGACTTATTTACAATATCACTTCTAGTAGAATCACCCAAATCCAAAAGTGCCAAATACACTTTAATTTCTGACTGACTTAATCCCAATTCTGGGAGTATTTTATCCATAGGTTCCCTTTAGGTAGCCCTAATATTTAAATATAAGGTACCCCTATTAAGGAATAAATAATATTAATGAGGGAAAAAATGAAAAAAACATTAACTGCATTAACTTTAATTGCAACATTAACAGGCTGTACGGGAGGACCACAAAAAGTAGATAACGGTGAAACTACTAAGGCAGGCACAACAATTATTGAAAACATAGCATATAAAGCAACTCTTACTGATAGAGATGGAGATGGTTTAAATGATGCTCTTAAAATAGAAAGAAAATTCCCTACCTCCTACGGTAGCATAGAACCGATGGTTGAATATTTTGTTACATCTCTACCAAGAGCACCATCTCCACCAATTGGAGAAGTTGTGAATCTTGTAAAGCCAGAATTTTTTAACCAATATGAAAATTTATTTACTCCTAACCGAGATTCCATAACTTTAGTTTACAGGGGACAGTAGATTCTTTACTGCTTATTTACTTATTTGATATTGCAGAAAATATAATCCTAATTTAAATTCTATTCTTTAACTCTAAAATCTGATCAATCTCTTCAGCCACCATAGAAATTTCGTCTAATACCCTATTGGCATCTTTTCTCATCTCCTCTACAGCACACTTGAGACTGCCACCCCTAAGGACAATCATTTTTCTTTCTCTATAAACAATCCCTGAATCGGATAAATTTCTAACGTGATGATTTACAATTCCAGTAGTCAAGTTAAGACTGCTGGCTACAGCTTCAGAAGGAATATGAGAATCATAAACAAATTTTTCTAAAAGATCAGACAAAACTTTTACTGCGGAAAAATCCAGGTCTCTTCCGTTGGAAAAACCAAAACTATTACAGAGCCATTTAATATCTTCATCATAAACTTTGTGTTTAGGTTTAGCTATGTTCTTGATAACTAGTTGCTGCATGTTTTATTTTCAGGCTGCTTTTGCTTATAAAGATTTGTATTTTAATCTAAACCATATAGATTAATTACATAAGATTTAAATAATACTCCTTTTCTGTTTTTATTAAAAATAACTTTTCCAAAACTGGTGTTCAAAGAGCAAAAAAAGAAGTTGTTAGAAGTTAAGTGAAGCTTTAAATAACATAAGCTAAATTAGCTAAATTAGCCAAATTTAACGCAGGGGGTGCGAAAAATGGATATTACACCGATAGGAGAACGTGTGTTGCTAGAACAAACTAAAAAGGAAGAAAAAACTAGCGGAGGAATTTATCTTCCAGAAGATGCACAAAAAGAAAAAAAAGAAGGGATTGTAATAGCAGTAGGCACTTACCAAGATGGAAAAAGCCTGCCTCTTAAAAATGGAGATCGGATTATTTATGGTGGGTATTCCAATGAAGAGTTGGAAGTTAACGGGAAAAAGTACCTATTAATTGAGTTTAAGGATATCATGGCTAAAATTGGGGGTGTATCACCATGAGCAGTAAGCAAATAATGTTTGATGACCACGCTAGGCAAGCCTTATTAAAAGGTATAGATAAAGTAGCTGACACAGTCAAGGTAACTTTGGGTCCAAAAGGAAGAAATGTTGTTTTAGATAAAAGTGGAACTCCTTTAGTTACCAATGATGGAGTAACTATTGCTAAAGAAATAGAATTAAAAGATAAATTTGAAAATATGGGGGCTAAACTGATTAAAGAAGTAGCTTCCAAAACTCAGGACAAAGCTGGTGATGGCACCACTACAGCTACTTTGTTGGCACAAGCGATGGTTAGGGAAGGATTAAAGAGTATTACTTCCGGAAGTAATCCTATGGGAGTTAAAAAGGGCATAGAGAAAGCTACAGAAAAAGTAGTCCAGTTCTTAGAAGAAAAAAGCTCTCCGGTAAAAGACAAAGAAATGATCATTCAGGTAGCTACCGTTTCTGCCAATAATGATGAAACCATCGGCAAGCTGATTGCCGATGCCATGGAAAAGGTAGGCAACGATGGTGTAATCATGGTTGAAGATGGCAAAAGTATAGAAACAGATCTAGAACTAGTGGAAGGAATGCAGTTTGAACAAGGTTTTATTTCTCCTTACATGGCTACTGATCATGAAAAAATGGTCTGTGAACTGGAAGAGCCTTATGTGCTGGTTGTTAACAAAAAAATTAGCACCATGAAACAAATCGTTCCAGCTTTAGAATATGTAGCTCATGAAGGAAGGCCATTGTTTATTATCACTGACGATTTGGACGGCGAAGCGCAAACTGGTTTGATCTTAAACCTAATTCGAGGAACAATTAAAGTCTGTGCGGTTAAGTCTCCTGGGTTTGGTGATGAGCAAAAGGATATTCTAGAAGACATTGCAGTCCTAACCAGTGGGAAAGTAGTAGATGAAAATAAGGGAATGAAACTAGAGAACTTTGTAGCCGAATGGTTAGGGTCAGCTAGAAAAATAAAAGTGGATGGAGAAAAAACTATCATTGTAGAAGGCAAAGGCTCAAAATCTGAAATTGACAAAAGAAAGAAATTGCTGGAGTCACAAATTGCCATAACTGACTCAGAGTTTAAAAAAACTGATTTAAAGAAGCGTTTAGCTAAACTAGGCGGCGGCGTGGCTGTGATAAAAGTTGGTGCAGCTACAGAAACAGAACTTAAAGAAAAGAAAATGAGAGTAGATGACGCTCTTCATGCCACAAAAGCTGCAGTAGAAGAGGGAGTTATCCAAGGTGGTGGAACCGTTCTGCTGCAAGCAGTAGATGCGCTCGAGAATGTTAGATTGGGAGAAGATGAACAAGTTGGAGTTAATATTGTCAAACGGGCCATTGAAGAACCCATCAGGCACATTGCTAAAAATGCAGGAAAGGACGGCGCTGAAGTAGTTTCTAAATTAAAACTAGAGAAAGACAAAAAACTTGGTTATAATGCCAAGAAAGATTGTTTTGAGGACCTCTTTAAAGCAGGTGTTATTGATCCAACTAAAGTCGTCCGCTGCGGACTGCAAAATGCTTCTTCCATTGCTGCCATGGTTCTCACTACCGAAGCCTTGGTGACAGACTTTGATGAAGAGAAAGACGAGAAAAGTCCACTGATTGTGATGTAGAGGCAATTTGTAAAGTATTTTTCTTTTTTTTAGTTTTGATATTTTATAATTCAAAATAATCAAGGCAATACTTTAGAGATTGAAGTTTTACAGCCTAAAAGATAAATTTTATTCCCGCGTGGGTTTAATACCCCGCAGCTCTGCTGCGATTGGGAGTTTCATTTAAAGATATTGTTTCATGACAGTAGCAAAATTATAATAAACAAACAGTAATGTTATTAGTTTATGCTTGAAGATTGTCAAACCCTAGAAGAGCTTTGGAAAATTATTGATGATATAAACAAGAAACATTTTCCTGAAAATAATTTGAAACCAATCCTAGGCGGAGGTTTGGCCTTTTGTCCAAAATTTATGTTCATCTTTATTAATCCAACTTCTGCGAATATCAGCTCCAAGCAAAACTGGCCAGGGCCAAGATTTCCTTTTGTTGGCACCAAAGCAATTTGGAGAATCTTTCACCAGGCTGGATTATTAGATGAACAGTTGATAGAGAAAATTAATAGCTCTAAATTATGGTCCGTAGGTTTTACTAATGATATCCTTAACTTTCTCAAAACCAAATCATTTTATTTTACCAACATTGTAAAATGGACTGGTGCTAATGCTGCCTTGCCTGATTCGCAAAAAATAAAGCTATTTTTGCCTATTTTGGAGAAAGAAATTGAAATTGTTAAACCTCGGTGCATAGTAACATTTGGGCTAATACCTTTTGAGAATCTAACTAAACAAAAAATTAAATTAAGCGATTATTATTCCAGAGTTAAACAAAAACAGCAGCTGGAAAGTTTTGATATTAAGTGCGGCCAGTTTAAAACTAAGCTTATTCCTTGTTATTTTCCCATTGGAAGAGGCAACCCCAAAAGAGCAGTTGAAATGCTTAAATTGATCCAGCACTATAAGCCCTAGGAAATTTTTAGGAACTATTCCAAGTTTTCTTTAAATTACCTTATTTTTGTAAAGAATCAATAAAATTATAGAACCACCGATTAAAGCAGTAAATCCACTGATAGCAAGAGCCTGCAAAATACTATAAACATCAGCAATCCAACCAATAACTGGAATTAAGAAAGCATACAATAGCCTTTGGATTAAACTTTGAACTGATAATACTGTAGCGCGCATCTCGGAAGAAGTTAGTTGGTTGACATAATCAGAAAATATAGGTTCAGAAAATCCCCTTACAAACTGGAATAAAAAGATGAAGACAAAGCTGAACAAGAAGATTATTTTACTAGTAAGCAAATAACCCAAAAAGATGATTGGGACTAGAATAATAAATGAGGCTTTAGTTCCAAGTTTGTTTTTAATTTGATGAGCGTATTTAGAAGAAAAAGCGGCAACAATTTGAAATAACGCAAAAATAAAACCAAAATAAATTATATCCACTCCAGACAACTTAAAATAAGGCTGATACAACCACAAACCAGCAGAGTTGATAGCATAAATAACTCCAGAGAAAACCATCAGCCACCTTAATTTTATATTTTCCAGTAAAGAAAATTTAAAAATCAGGGATAATTTATGCCAATGGTTTTTCTCTAGGATCATTTTGTGTCTTCTCGGCTCGTGCATGGACAAAGTAAGCGGTATCAACAAAAAATAAAATGGAATGGACAAATAAAATGTCCAGCGAAAGTTTATTTTTCCTATAAAACCTCCAATAATATGAGAAAAAGCAGTAGCCAGCAAACCATAATACTTTGCCTTACCCCAAACTATATTGTATTTTTTTTCTTGTTTTAGTTCTGTAAGGGTATCATAAACAAAGGCAGAACTAGTTCCGGAATAAAGCGAATGCCCTAAGGCAAAGAACATCTCGGCTATTAAGAAAGAAACAAAATTAAATCCTAAGCTATAGAGGAATACAGAAAGTAAAAGACTGAATCCAGAATAAATTAGAACTTTTTTGCGCCCATAGATGTCAGCTAAATAGCCCGTGGGAACTTCCAGAATCACCATAGCTATAGCGAACAATGACTGCAAAATCATAATCTGAGTTAGACTTAAGCCATTATCCTGCCAGAATAGAACAATAATAGGTAAAGCAAACAGCATAGCTCCTAAGATATCAAAGAGGTAAAACTTCCAAATATTACTTCGTACTTTAGCTTGCCTTAAGCTGTTCACAACAATTAACTACAAGTTTTTACAATTTATATGTTTATCTGAATTATTCAAGGAACTATGCCTAGTTTCTTACATAACTCTTTCTGATTAGCCGTCAGCTTATTGAAATTATTTTTAACAAAATCTTCAAATTCCTGATCTATATCATTACTCACATACACACCAACAAATAAATAGCTAGTTGTAAATAAACTCTTATTTATAAAAATTCTTTATCCAGCTAAAGAAGTAAAACTTTGTTATCATCTAAATTGAGTTAATTTTCTCTGTTGTGTTTTTTGCCTTAATAACTGGCTTTGTGCAAGGATACCACTTAAGTCAAAACCAAACTTACTTTGGATAAACTGTTTAGCATAATTTAACATTAGCTCTTCTGAAGAAAACTTAACAACGGGAGACTGACAACTTTTTCTGGCTGCTTCGCGACAAACCCATACGCCTAAGGGAAGGGTATATTCACTAGTAATAAACCTTAAAGCTAAACAAGCTAGCTGCTTATTGTTTTGCCTAACTTTTTCTAGTAGGGATAACCTAGCTGCATAATATCCCCCCGCGGTTTCTTTTGCATATTCCTTTCTCCCGTTGTAGTTTTCAAAATCTGTGGAATAACAATAACCTTTTTTGCTCCAAGGATTTATAGCTTTAGGCAGATAAATTTCAAATAGCTCATAACTCCATACTTCAGAAAAAAACAATAATAAATAATAGTTACCCCAGCCACCGCCAAAATGAGCTTGATATTCTCCAATCTGAAAATTCTTGATTTCTTTGATTAATTTTCTGCCAATAGTATCATCAACAGCAGTAATACTCCAGCGAGTTGGAACTAGTTTGCGATGCAGTTTAAGTCCAACGCCACCCACAGAAATAATCTTAGTTAAAGCCTGTTCTTCAAGACCTTTGTTATACAGGTTAGTTATAGCATCAGCCGCTTTTAAATCAGTATCAAAAAAAACTTTCTCTAATGATGAATTCATTTTAGTATTGCTGGTTATCCTAACAGTTTTTATTTCACTGCCTGGTCCAAAGGGTGCTACCTCTCTTTCTAGTGGTAAGGATAATTGTGGAGGTTTTTTTAAATTGATTTCTACTTCAGGAGATATCCTGGCTAAGGCTACTTCCTGGCAGAGTTTTACAAATCTATCATTTAGAGCCCTAACATTTCCACTTTGATGAGAATTAACTAGGGAATAACGATTGTCAGCAATTTCATTGATCTTAGAATTATTTTTAGCCCAAGTTCGAGGAGAGTCATATCCCTCCATTTCACCAGTAAATTGTGGACTAAGAATACCAATATTTATCTGGGGATAACCAAATCTGCCAATGAATGGTGTTGGCGCAGAACCTTGAAAATGTTGTTTAAATGGTTTGTTTATTTTTAGTTTAGGTAGCAGTTCAATATCTTTAAATTTCACTCTGGTAATATTCATAGTACATCATAGGGAGATTTTATTCTAGTTAATTTAGGAATAGCTAAATGCGTATAAATCATAGTTGTTTCTAAGCGAGAATGTCCTAATAAAGGCTGAGCTTCCATTATAGAGTAACCATTCTCAAGGACATGAGTTGCAAAGGAATGGCGCAGTGAATGTGGATGAATATTTTTATTAATTTTAATCATCCTGGCTGCATTCTTGATGATAGATCTAATGCTTTGGGTACTATAATGATGGCCTGAATTTCCTTTAAAGAGATAATCTTCGCTAGCTAATTCATTCCATTCAATCCATCGCTTTAATTTATCATTTAGCTTTTCAGAAATAATGAAGATTCGGTCTTTACCTCCTTTACCGTCTCTTACCCAACCATAATTATTATTTAAATCCAAGTCCTTTACTTTTAATTTCACTAATTCACTAACTCTAAAGCCGGAAGCATAGAGAAAAGCAATCATCAGTTTATGTTTAGAATTTTCAATAGCGTTTAATAAAGCTTTAATTTCATCTTTAGTAAGAAATTCCGGCAATCTCTTTCTAACCTTAGTTAGAGGGATATAAAGAGTTAATTTTCGGTGTAAAACTTTTTCATAAAAGAATTTTAAAGCCTGTAAATGAACGTTCAACGTGCTGCCAGATTTATTTTGTTCTAGCAATTTATCTAAATGATTTTCTATGTCTTTCTTTTTAACAACCAATGGGCATAAACTATAAATTCTTAAAAATTTATTAACAATATATTGATATGTTTTAATGGTCTGAGGCCTTAAACCTCTTCTAAAACCTTCTTTTCTAACCAACTCTGATATATCCATAACTTTCTCAAGTTATAACATTCTAATAAATAATTCGCAGACTAGTCCAATGGGTAGTGGCTTTTTATTATTAATTAGAGACGATACTTTTTAGAACTATGAGCTTAAAAATTCCCCCGCATAAGCCTCTCTAACCCCAAAATATTAAGGAATGAGGTTAAAAAGCCTTATGTGCAATTTTTCTCGTGCTTTTAGAAGTCAATATTTCTGTTTGCGTTATCGTTAGTAGAAATTAAATTTAGGCGGGAGAAAGTTAACCAGCTAAATCGAAGTGGCTATAGCCCATTCTTCTTAATCTAACATAAGCGGGAAAAACTAACTCGTGAAGTTCTTTAATTTTTTTAAAATCATCTCTTCCTAATCTTTGTAATCTTTTTACTTCATCTATTGATATTCCCCCTTCAGTC
>CAZRCV010000015.1:0-22235 GCA_964598745.1 uncultured Methanosarcinales archaeon | reverse complement strand
CCCGACGTTGTGCAGCCAACTTTGGAACAAACATTAGCCGTTATCAATAATCCAGATCTGGACAGAAATGGTATGATAAAAGCAGTATCTCAGCTGTATAAACGTTAAAATTTTCGTTATATTTTTATATTTCTTCTTTTTTCTTCCATAACTTATATAAACCGTTTTCTCAGAAGTTTCCTTAAAAATGAGGGATTTTATCGTTATTCCAGCTTACAATGAAGGATTGAGAATTGCTCCAGTGTTGCGTAAAGTTAAGCAATATTCTGCCAATGTTGTTGTAGTTGATGATGGTTCTTCTGATAATACTTGCCAGCTGGCTAAAAGCGAAGGTGTTACGGTTATTCGCCATTCAGTTAATTTAGGCAAAGGAGCAACTCTAAAAACAGGTTGTGATTACGTTCTGGAAACAGGAGCAGAACGGATAGTGGTGCTGGATGCCGACGGCCAGCATGAACCACGGGAAATACCCAAGTTTTTTAATGCTTTAAATTCAGTGGATATTGTGTACAGCTTTAGGCAGGAATCATTTCGCATGCCGTTAGTGTTAAGGTTTGGCAATAATTTTATTAATAATGTATTAAGATCGCTCTTTAAGGTTAATATCCATGACAGTCAATGCGGCTACAGAGCTTTTACGGCTGAAGCTTACCGCAAGGTTCGTTGGGAGGCTACAGATTATTTTATGGAAACAGAGATGATCATTCGAGCCAGCCGGAATAAGTTACGTTATAATCAATTGCCAATACAAACAATATATTCTGATAGATATAAAGGAACAACAATATTGGATGGTGTAAAAATTTTCTGTAAATTGGTCTGGGGGTGGTTATCATGACCAGCACTACGTTTTGGATTCAATTCACCGGAGTAATTTTTGGCAGCCTGATGATGTATTTTACCTTTGTTAAGTATAAACGCAAAGAAATCAATAATTTTGAATTTGTAACATGGAATATTGGCTGGGCAATTTTAATATTTTTGGCGATTATACCTTCTATCCTAGATATGTTCATTGCTCCATTAAATTTTTACCGGCGGTTGGATTTTTTTGTAGTTTTTGGCTTTTTCACACTTCTAGGTTTAGGTTTTTATAACTACACGGTTATCAAGAAATTGCAGCGAAAATTGGAATTATTTGTAAGGCGTGAAGCTTTGTCTCGGCAACGCGATAATGAAAATAAACTTAACAACAATAAATAATAATGATGTTCTTAACGGTTGATGATAAAACAAGATCATGAAAATTCTGTTTATTTGTGAAAATTATTTACCTCATATTGGCGGGGCGGAGGTAGTATTTAAAAATCTCTCTGAACGATACGTTAAACTAGGGCATAGTGTTACTGTCTTAACGCATCGGCTGCCAAATACTCCCGTTAAGGAAATAATTAATGGAATTAAAGTTATTAGAGTTAGGTCATTTCATTCCAGGTATGTTTTTACTTTTTCTTCTATTTGGAAAGCTGTAAGGTTAGCCAGAAAGCACGATATCATCCAAACTACTTCTTTTAATGGAGCTCCGCCAGCTTGGTTAGCTGGGAAAATTGCTGGCAAGCCGGTCATAATTACCGTGCATGAAGTATGGGCAGGAAGGTGGCGCGAAATAACAGGTTTTTCCTGGCTGAAGAGTATCCTACACGAGTATCTGGAACAGGCTATTTACTTTCTTCCCTATCATCATTATGTCTGTGTTTCTAATGCTACCAGGCGGGATTTGGAACGTCTAAGTTTAAAGAAGGATAAAATTACCACTATTTACAATGGGTTTGATGTTCAATCTAAGCCAAAATCAGCTTCTGACATCAAAAAAAAATTTAATCTTTCTGATAAGTTTGTATATCTCTCTTGGGGGCGTACAGGGCCGACCAAAGGGTTTGAATATCTAATAAAAGCATGGCCTCTAATAAAAAAAAATTTACCGCAAGCTGTTCTAGTTCTGATTCTGGGAGAAGTAAAAATGCATCAAGACATCAAATATAATTTGCTTCGCTTAATTGAAAAGTTGCATCTAAATGATTCTGTAAGAGTGATTACCAACATCTCTGAACAGGATAAGGTGAAGTTTATAACTTCTGCTGATTGTGTAATCATACCTTCCACTTCGGAGGGCTTTGGTTATACTACAGTTGAAGCTAATGCTTTAGGTGTTCCAGTAGTAGCTAGTGATGCCGGTTCTATCTCAGAAGTTATTTCTGGCAAGTTTCTGTTGTTTAGAAATCGCGACATAGAGGATCTAGCCGCCAAGGCTTTGCAGGCAGCTAAAGGCGAGTATACAATGATGCCACTAAAGACTTTCTCTTGGGACTCTGCTGTAAAAAGTTATCTAGGGATTTACGAGAATTTAAGTACATAACCATTATAAACAAAATTTTAGCCTTCTTTAGGCTGATGAAGATCTTATTTGTTTCTGAATATTATCCTCCAATAGTAATGGGCGGCGGTGAAATAAACTTATCCATCATAGCTTCAGCCTTGGTTGATAAAAAGATAAACGTAACTGTTTTGACATCGTTTCAACCAGGCTTAAAAAAACAGGAACAAGTTAATGGCGTAAAAATATACCGTTATTTACTGACCGGTAAAAATCCTTTAAGTTTATTTGAAAATCTGAAGCGAAGCCTGTGGTTTACTAACTCCATCATCAAACAGGCTGTTCTTCTCCATAAACAACAGAAATTTGACATTATTCATTTTATTGGATCTAGTATTATGGCTGCAAAAATCTTAACGAAGTTAAATGTACCATTAGTTGCAACTATTGAAAGCTATCCCGCGTTGTGTCCTAAGGGTGACAGGATGTTCAATGGGCAAAAAGAATGCAATTTGATTTGTTCCTTTAAAAAATTTAAGTCCTGCCAGAGTCATTCTTCAGAGGTAGGCAAAATGCGGAATCATTGGTACATTAAGTATAATTGGTTTGTTTTAAAATATATTTATCACCATTATAAAGAATTAAACTCTTCCTTACGGCATTGCCACTTGATTGCTATCAGCGTTTATCTACAAAATTTACTAAAAGCACATGATCTTGAAAGCAAAGTAATTCCCAATGCTATTAATATTAAACAAATTGATCTTTCTCTTAGTCGGAAACTATATCCAAAATCTAGGGTAAAACCCAGTTTAGATGTTCCTCCTTTTCACAAATCTAGCTCAGAAAATAAGTTAAAAATTCTCTTCCTTGGCTCATTAACCAAATTTAAAGGGCCGCAGGTGCTGTTAAAAGCAGCCATTGGTTTAAACTGCAAAATAGATTTCTACGGTGAAGGCCCATTAAAAAACAAACTGCAGGGAATGATTAATAAGTATAATTTAGATGCCAAAATTCATCTTCCTGTTTCTTATACTGAAATAAATTCAGTTTATCTCCAAGCGGATCTGGTTGTCTTTCCATCTCTGTGGCCAGAACCATTTGGCAGGATTCCTCTAGAAGCCTTAGCTTTAAAAAAACCTCTCCTTGCTTCAAAAATTGGTGCAGTTCCAGAAGTAATACCTAACCTTAAAGAATTAACCTTTAGGCCGGGAGATTATGAAGAACTTAGGAATAAAATTAATCAATTTATAAATTGTAAGAACTATGCTGGTAAGATTGATTATAAGACTTTCAAAAATAAGTTTTCAGAGAAGTCTGTAGCTCGACAGTTAATATCTTTTTATTTTGGGATCTTGCCATGAACAGGAAAAAAACTGTTGAAACAAAAGAGGAAGTTTTACGCTATTATGAACGAGATGATGTGGTTAAGGAATATGTTCGGAAAAGATTTTTTGAACCACTCAATGCAGTAGAACATCAACAGCAGGTTAAGATTTTGAATTACCTAATTAAGAAAACCAACAGCAGAGATATTTTAGAGTTTGCTTCTGGGCCGGCGCGAGTGACTGCGGATATAGAAGCCCAAGGCGGTGTTAGTATTGAAAATAGCCAAAATATGATCCATCTAGCTGAGAAGAAAATGAAGGAAAAAAATAAAGCTTGGACTTTTCAACAAGGCGATATCTTCGCTTTAAGGCTAAACAGAACTTTTGATCTGATTTTTTCTATGCGCTTTTTTTTGCATTTCAAGTATGCGGATAGGAGTAAATTATACTTACAAACTAAGAAGTTTCTTAAGAAAGATGGTTATCTAGTTTTTGAAGTAATGAACCGTAACACTGTGCTTCCTCTGAGAAAATTGTTGGGCCGACAGCGCTATTTTGTTTATGATAAGTTATACACCAAAGCAGAATTCACTAAAGAAATGTGTGAGCACGGGTTTAAGGTATTGAAATTTTATCCTGTTTTATCGCATTTTTGGTGGCAGACATTTCTTTCTCGGCCATTTAAATTATTGCATCTATTTGATTTAGCGCAAAAGCTTATTTTATTGGTGGAACATAAATCATCAACAAATCCTTACGAATGGGTCGTTCTATGCCAAAAAAAATAATTTATTATGTTCAAAGATACAGGCCGCAGTACGAAGCTATTTCTAAAGAGGTTTCACTGTTAGCTAATCATTTTAAGAAGGATTACCCTATTAAGATTAAGGACCTGCATTTACAAAGGCTATTTGAATTCAAATTTAACTCCAAAATTACTTCTTACCACTTTTGTTGGTATCCGCTGGGTGCAATTTTTAACCGTATATTTAGTTATGGTTCTAACATAAATCACATTTACACTTCCTTAGGCGATCTCCCTTATCTTAAAGTTATAAACTTGCGAAATACCATTCTAACTGCTGCCGCTTCCTGCTCTTTTGCTAAAACAAAAAAGAGAATTAGTTATCTAAGGAAACTTAAACAAATAATTGTCGAAACTCAGCAACATAAGGATTATTTGTTGAAATTAGGAATACCTGAGCGTAGAATCAAAGTAATTTATCCTCCGGTGGATTTAGGCAAGTTTTCTTACCACTTGGCTAGAGGTAACTTTAAAATTGTTTATGCCAGCTGTCCAGTCAAGGAATCTGATTTTTCCAAACGCGGCATTAATCTCTTGTTGCAGGCGGCCGCTAGTTCCAATTCAATCCACTGGACATTAGTTTGGCGCAAAGGATCATTTTCTAAAATTGTAAGCTTATTAAATCATCTTAAATTGAATAATGTAACTATTAGCAATAATATTTTTAAGGATATGAATCCTGTTTACTCTGCTGTTCATGCCGCGATTATACCTTACACTCGTTTTGATGATCATTTGAAATTAATTCCTAATTCGGCGGTGGAAAGCCTGGCGGCAGGAAAACCAGTGCTAATTTCCAGCAAAACTGAACTGTCTAAGATAATAAAAGCTAATCACTGCGGTGTTGTTTTTGAGCCAAACCAGATCAGTTTAATGGAGGCCGTAACAGAACTTAAAAGGAATTATCGGTCTTATCAGAAAAATTGTCGTTCCACTGCCATTAAACTATTTTCTAAGGACATTTTTATTAAAAAGTATCAGGAGGTATATCGTGAATTCGACAAACATTGATACAATTGAAGCTTACAAAGATACTCCCCCACACATTCTTAAAATTATAGCTATGTTTAGGTCAGCTGGTTTGAGCTATATCCTCTTTAAATGCGACCATATTTTCAATGGAAAAAATAAAAATTTAGATATCCTTTTGGAAACAGATATTGATTTTAGGCAAGCTAGAAAATTATTATGCCAAACTGGTTTTATCCTTAGGCTCCCAGAATCTATTGAAAAATACAAAGAGATGTGGGCTGGTTTTGTTGATGAAAATATTTGCTCAGTTCATCTGCATCGAGAGATTGCTTGGCATGGCTTGAAAGCTCTAGATAAAATTCCTGTCTTTGAACGGGCTAAAACTATTAATCAGTTGATTAATGTCCCTAGCTTGGAAGATAACATTTTAATCCATGCTGGCCACGTGCTATTTGAGAATTTTAAAATTACAGAGAAAGAACAATTTTTTTTTGATTTGTTTAAAAATAGCAACGTTGATAAAAAGTATATCTTTTATCAATTAAATAAAAATCATTGGAAATTAGGTTTTAAGAGAATTATTTATGGTAAAATTATCCTGTCTGTATTGGAAATAGTTGATAGTTGGATAAGCAAATTAGTTTTTGAGCCGGCTACCAGCATATATTTAACTAAAAAAATAATAAAAGCGTTGCTAAGAAAATGTTTAATTAAGCGTCGCGGCTGCCTTATAGCTTTAATAGGGATTAATGGCTGTGGTAAAAGCACCATTTCTCGTAAATTATTGGCTGCCTATAAACCGATTACTACTCATCTGGGCGTGAAGCAGTATGGTTACTATTATGGTTGGAATCCAAAATGTATGATTACTAAGTGGTTATCGTTTATTAACCAGAAAGCTAAACTTAACACTTTTAGCAATCAAGTTTTTAAGAAGCAAGCGAGAACTATCGACTTAATTCAAGAATTATCTTTCCTTTACCAATGGTTTGAGTACTGCTATCGTTATTGGAAAGACATTAGGCCTAAATTAGTATCTGGCAATTTAGTGGTTACTGATCGTTACTTTTATGATATTTGGGGGCAGTATCCCTATGGCCGCAGAAGTATTGTCCTGCCATTATTGATTAAACTATTTCCCTCACCAACCATAACTTACTGGTTGGATGCGCCTCTACCAGAACTTCAGGTTAGGAGAAAAACTGGCCGTTTATCATCCGAGATATTAGAAACAGAGCGGCAGGTTATGCCCATTGGCTATCTGCAGCAGCAATGCCATAATTATTTTCTTTTAAACAAAAAATTGCCCATTAAAAGATTGGACAATTCAGAACATTCTGATAGCGGGAAAGCTATGAAAAGCATTATCAATGACACATGGAGATATTTATTATGAGTCATGACCATAAGGAATTCAGAAACCATTTAAGTGATTGGTCTGAGTTGATGATCGATGGTAAAAGTTTTGATGCTATTTTTAAAATAAGCGATATGCCCGTAAGTTGGTTTATCCGCCCCATCCTTTTTAGCAGCTTGCTTCCTGCACCATTTACTAAAGTCAGTGATTTTGTTTACCGCAAAGCTATTAACCAGAACAAACAAATAGTTTTTAGCAGTTTGTTCAAACAAGCTGTAGCGTTAACAGAAAATCTGAGGTATATGCTTCGGTCCAAAACCAAGCCTAAAAAATTCCCAAGAACAGAATTTAATACTAATAATAAAGAAAAAGTTGCCTTTTTTTCCTTTACAAATTACTATGATCAAAATAATATTCCTTTTAGAGAACGTGCCATAATACAAAAAATTAGAGAAGACAATAGATACGATGCGTTTACTCTAGCTGTTGAACCACTCTCTTTGTTTAGTCCAGCTAAATTATTTAAGATTGAAAATACTATCTATGATTATTATGACGAAGAAATTTGGCTTAAATCAAAACAACTAGCCAGAAATCTTTCTAATTCTTGGAAAAATATTTCTGCTGGTTTATTATCAAGTTACTTTAAGTATGAAGGCCAGGACAGCTATAGTTATTTTCAGGAAAATTTTAATTTTTTATATTCTCACCAATTTCTAACTATGCTTTATCTTTACTATTTAACATTTTTAAAGATATTATCAGAACAATGCATAAAGCTAGTAGTATTAAGTTCCCAAAATAGTGTTTTTGAGAAATGTCTCATTGCTGCAGCTGGCGCACTGAAAACTCCAGTTTTAGTGCTGCAGCACGGCGTAGCCCTGGGAAAACTTCCTACCTTGGATACGCCTAATCATGTAAGCTATGCTTTGTTCGGTGATTTTTACCGGCGTGAACTGCTGAATTTGAAAATAGAAGAACCTAATTTATTTGTAACAGGGCCTTTAATCTTTGAAGGAATTGAAGGTTTTATTCAACCTTTAAATAAATTAGATAGAAAGGTAAATTCTAATTTTATTAATATTTTATTTGCTACATCTCCGTTAATAGAGGACAATTATCTCGGTAAAAAAGAGTACTTTGGGAAAATCGATATTATCTTACGTGAACTTAAGTTGCTTAATGCTAATGTTATCATCAAATTGCATCCACGCGAACGTTACATTAGCTATTACCGTAAGTTGGCGCGAAGCTTAAACTTAAATTTGACTTTTTCCCAAGTACTAGAAAGAAAAGAGCATTATGCCCTGATATCTAATAGTGGCTTAGTCATTAGCTTTGGATCAACGGTAGCTCTGGAAGCGATGATCATCGGCAGGCCTACGCTAACTATTGAAATGTTTGATCAAGTCAATCCAACTAATGATGTAGTTAGAGAATCCGGCGTTACTACGGTAGTAAGGTATAACTCGCCCATTGCTCAGGTGGTGATGGAACTAAGTAGAACTAAAGTTGACAGCAGCAATTTTGTTAAAGATATTTGTTCTGTAATCGATGGCAAATCATCGTTGAGAATTACTCAAGTAATTTATGATTTGATTGAAAGACAGAGAAATTTGGCTTAAATAAGAAATAATTAACGGATGGTTTTTAGATTCTTAATTCAGCACTGGTCTTTTTACAACCCAAGTGGTGACGCCTTTGGGATAGAAATTAAAATCAAATATTTCTCCCCCGGCTATTTTTAGAGCCTTGACTACTTGTTTTCTTTTTAGTGGTGAACAGAAAAACAATAGATACCCTCCACCGCCGGCCCCCAGTATTTTACCACCGCGTGCGCCGTTTTTTATGCCTACATCGTAGAGATAGTTAATTGTACTATTAGAAATCATAGGGTCTAAACGCTTCTTGTTTTCCCATCCTTCGTGAAGCAGTTCTCCCAACTCCTCCATTTTTCCCTTGAGCAAAGCGCTCCTCATTTTAACGGTTATTTCCTTCAGTCGTTTAAGCGCATCTAAGACATCATCATTTCTATTAACACTGTCCTTGTCTTGTTTTTTGGTTAAATTGGCTTGGATTTCTCCGGAGGCCCTAGTGCTGCCAGTATAGCAGAGAAATAAATTGTTGTTTAGTTCATCAATAATAGCTTCAGAAATGCGTAAGGGATGGACAATGATATCTTCACGATTAAATTCCATAAAATTAAAACCGCCGAACACGGTAGCATATTGATCCTGCCATCCTCCAGCAATCCCCAGTTGTTCTCGTTCTGCTTTATAGATTATTTCTGAAATTTTGTAGTCATCATATTTCTCCTCGCGTAGGTGGTTAAGTAAGCTGGCAACCACTGCAGCTATCGTGGCTGATGAACCTAATCCAGAACCAGGAGGAACATCACTGTGCAGATATAAATCAAAACCAAATTTTGGGTTCATGAGTTTAATTACTGCTTTTATTAATTTTAAATCTCCAGAATAATTAACCAGACTCAAGTTTTCTAATTCTTCGTCAACATCAAAATCTTGTGAATGAATTTTGATCATAGCATCCCTTCTTTTAACCAGCGTTCCTCGACAATATTTATCAATAGTAGAATTAAGCACACAGCCACCGAAATCTTTGAAATATTGCCAAATATCAGTTCCGCCGCCAGCAAAGCTTATTCTTAGTGGAGCTTTGGCTCTTACAGTTAGCTGTTCAAAAGCTCTTTCTTGCAAATCCAGGTTTAACATGATATCTTTAACAATACCATTATTGTCGATTATGGGAATATGTTTTATCCTTGGGTTGGCCAACGACTGAATAGTTTCCTTGGACCAGTCAACTTTAGCTGTTACCGGGTTTCTAATCATGATTTTTTCTATTTTCTGGTTGAGATCGTCTTCTCTTATGATGTACCTTCTTAAATCTCCATCAGTTACTAACCCTTCCAATTTTTCATTTTCATCAACTACTAGCGCCATTCCTAAGGAAGCTTGGTCGATCTTAATTAGAACCTCTCTTACCGTATCATTCTTGCTGACAAAGAGCGACTTAAGAATTTCTTTTTGCAATAAATGATAGGATTCAGGGACGCCCATATCTACAAATGTGCCCTCCCAGATATGGCCGTAGGCATCTTCATTAATTAAATTAGGTATAACTTCTTGTTCTAATGATACCGCCTTGCCTGAAGCGATATACTTAAAAATCTCTGGTTCGAAAACATACACCCCCCCATTAATGTAATTGGCAGAACCAGCTCCTGATTGGTGTGAAAAATTAATGATTTTATTATCATTGTCAATAGTTACTACACCATAGCGCGAAGATTCTTTTACTTTAGTTAATCCTAAAGTATACTTACTATTTTTGCTTTTATGAAATTCAACTAATTTGTTAAAATCAATTTTAGCATAAGTATCTCCATTCAAAACTATAAAAGTATCGTAGACTAACCCTTCAGCGTTTTTAATAGCTCCAGCAGTTCCGAGCAGCTCGTCTTCTTCCGAGTAAACGATATTAACACCAAACAATGATCCATTTCCAAAATAGTTCTTGATATGCTGTTTAAGGTAGCCCACGCACAGAATGATTTCAGTAAAGTTATACTTTTTAAGCCAATTAATCTGATACATCAAAAATGGCTTGCCTCCTATCGGAGCCATAGATTTAGGAACATCAGAAACTACTGATCGCAGCCTTGTTCCCAACCCACCACATAAAATCATGGCTTTCATAGCAAATCATCAAAATGAATTTGCTCGTCTTCTGTTATCAACCGCAGTGTTTGCTTTCCAACAAGGTCTGGGATGTAGCGAGGGTGCAGGCCGCCTAAAGCCGGACGTTTGGCCATGATCATCTTTCGGGTAATAATCGTTCCAGGTGGCAAATCATCAACCGCCACAATACTTTTTCTAAGGCGCGGTATATTTTCCAATTCGCAGCTGGCGGGCTTATTGTTTATTGATCCAATGCTTTTTTCTGTAAGTCTAATATCAGTTACCATTTTTTTCAATTCTTCTGGTTCTACCGAGGCTCTGTGATCTGGTCCAGGCAGCCTTCGCGAAATGGTAAAGTGCTTTTCTATTAAGCAGCTGCCTAGGGCCGTGGCAGCGATAGGCACGATCTCAGATGGCCCATTATCAGAATAACCAACCGGGACTTTAAACCGCCGTTTTAACTCAGCCATAACTGCCAAATTGGCATCTTCTATTGCAGGAGGATAATTTCCAATGCATTGTAAGATAATTACTTGGTTGTTTCCAGCAGAGTTTATGGCTGCTACCGCTTCTTCGACTTCTCCATAATTGCTCATAGCTGTAGAAAGAATGACCGGTTTTTTCTTGGCTGCGATGTGTTTTAACAGCGGGATATTGGTTACATCAGTAGAAGCAATTTTATAAGCGGCAACACCCACTTTTTCCAATAAATCAGCGCTTTGTTCATCATAAGGAGTTGATAGAAACATTATTCCTTTCTGTCGGCAATATTCAGCTATCTCATAATGCATTTCCGGTTTGAATTCTTCTTTTTTAAGTCGGTCGAACCAAGATCGCTCTTGATCAGAACCAGTAGTTTCGATATGGTATCTAGCTTTTGGGGCGGTTCTGGTGTTTAGCCGCTCAGCTACAAAGGATTGAAATTTTACTGCATCAGCTCCCGCTTCCGCAGCAATATCTACCAATCGTTTGGCTACTTCAACATCGCCATCATGGTTAACTCCGGCTTCGGCAATTATAAATACGGGATGTCCTGAACCTACTTTTCTGTTGCCTATTGTTAATTCAGTAATTTCTTTCATCTTAATTCCTCCACAATGGTCTCCCACTTTAATGTTGTAATTTTTAACAAATTTTTCCACTGTTAAATTTTGATTATCAATCGCTAATTGTTTAATAATAACATTTTTATCTTTGGTTGCTACTTCTAACTGGTTCTTAGACAATCTAACTATAGTTCCAGGTTCTGCTGGATCATGGCTGTCACTTAATTCTATTCTTTCAATGAAAACTTCATTGCCACCAAAGTAAGTTTTAGCAGGCTTAAATGGGGGAAAATTCAAAGCCCGCACTATATTGTAAACTTTTATGGCAGTATTATTCCAGTCAATAATTCCGGCAAAAGGAAGTTCCCGGCCATAATATTTCCTTTTCTCCAACTCTTGGGGTATTGGTTTAACTTGGTTTTGTTCTATTAGCTCTAGAATTTCTTTAAATAATTCAATGGTAGCTCGAGTTGTTTTATCATATAAAGTTCTTCCCGTATCCTGCCCAGTGATGGCAATTCGCTTCTCTTTAATGATGTCGCCGGTGTCAATGCTTGGTTCCATCAAATGGGCAGTAGAAGCTGTTTCAGTTTCTCCATTTATGATCGACCAAGCTCCAGACACGCAGCCACTGTATTGCGGAAGGATTCCTCCATGAAAATTTATATTATATTTAGCCAATCTTAAGATCTGTTCTGGAATTATTTTGTCAAAATTTACTGAAAATGTCACATCTGGCCTTAGTTCTAAGATAGAGTTAAGAAATTCCTTATCCTTCATTTTAGCTGGTATAAACAAAGGTAATTCTTTTTGTCGCGCTAGTTCCCGGACTAAATAATACCACTGATTCTCTTTTGGGGGGTCTGGAACAGTAACTACGGCTAAAATGTGGTGTCCTTGTTCTAATAAATGCTGCAGACAATAATACCCATCATCTTTTGATCCAAAGAAAATTACTTTCATACTAAAACCACTTTTGTCAATGTAATTTTTTCTCTAAAAAGCATTTATAAAAGTAGTGAACCTATTAGACATTACTTCGTTATTTTGTATTTAATTCTTCTGCAATTTCTATATAGTTTTCAATAACATAGTCTTGTTCTTCTTCAGTCATAGTATAATAAATAGGCAGGCAAAGGATACGTTTTGTTATTTCTTCAGTTACATAGCACTTACTTCTAAAAAATTCTTTAAAATGTGGTTGCTCATATACTGGAAATGGCCAGGAAACGTTGGTGGTGATTCCTCGCTCCTTTAGTTTCTTGACTATTGAATCTCTATTTTCAACTAACGTTGGATACAAAAACCAAGAATGTTTGTTTCCCATTTTCACAACAGGAATTTTAATTAAAGTTGTCTTTTGTTTTAATAATGAACTGTATCTTTCAGCTAAATAAGCTCTCTTTTCTATAATTTTATCAAATCTTCTTAATTGGGCTAATCCCACTGAAGCATGAAGGTCGCTTAAGCGATAATTGTGTCCTAAATATGGATGAAAATATTTTAGATCTGGAGATTCTCCTTGATTTAAGATAATTCTGGCCTTTTGTTCATATTCATCTTTATTAGTAAAGATCATTCCTCCCTCCACAGCAACAAAACTTTTGGCGGTGTGAAAACTAGTGATACTGATGTCGCCAAAGGAACATAACCGTTGGTTATTCTGTTCTCCTCCAAAGCTAGGCGCCCCATCTTCTATTAGAAACAATTGATGCCTATCGGCAATTTCTCGCAGTTTTTTCCAATCAGCGCCCTGCCCTGCATAATCAATAGCAATGATGGCTTTGGTTTTGGCTGTGATTTTACGCTCTACATCTTCAGGATCAAGACAAAAAGTATCTGGAAGGATATCTGTAAAAACCGGAATAGCATGTTGATATAACACGGAGTTAGCTGTAGCGATGTAAGCCATGGCCGGGACAATAATTTCATCGCCAAATTTAATATTCAGTACCTTTAAAGCCACATCTAAGGCGGAAGTGCCATTATTTATGGCAATGGCATGTTTAGTGCCTATGATAACTCTAGCCATTTCTTCAAATTTTTGTACTTTTGGCCCTTTAGCCAGCCAGGTTGATTTTACAGTATCAATAATTTCATTCAGCTCTTCGTCATCAATATACAGGGAAGCCCACGGAATATTCATAACTTTTTTTAGCTTTGGCAGATAATTCTGTTTAAGCAATTCCTGATCTAACATCAAGCTGTAAGTATTCTTGAATCGTTTCATCTCCGGTTTGTGAGTTTGATTCTTGCAAATGTTGCAGATGTTGGGGTCGGTAATCTTATTTTGGTTATGAAATTCAGCTCTAGCCGATACAAATTTAGGATGGTTCCAGGACTTAAACACACCTCCTTCAGTTAACACATTCATAAAGTCAGCTTTTTTGTCATCTACAATGCAGCAAGGAGAAACATTTCCATCATAATTAATAACCAAGCCGGACCATGGCCAGTGGCATGGTGGCAAGTTAGTGTGATCGGAAATATTATAAGTAAGATAGCGGTAGGCCTCGCTTTGCGGCAGCCATTGCTCCTTATTCATATTGGGATCTAACTGAATTTTACTTAAATTCCATTGATCTAATCCCATACTTTGGCACAATTGGTTGAATTCATCTATTTGTGACTCATTTTGTTTCATAACCAGCATGGTGCCTTCAATAATTGGGTACTTTAATTTTAACCGTTTTTTTATAGCTACACATTTCTGGATGTTGCTTATAACCAAGTCTAGTTTGCCGCCCACACGGTATTTTTCGTATACTTCTTGAGTAGTTCCATCCAAATCGCAGTGTAATAAGGCTAATCCAGAAGACATTAAGCGTTCTAGGTATTCATCAGTATGCGGCAGCGAAAAATTTGTCGATAAATAAATATAAATTCCTCTGTCGGCAGCATACTTTAGCATTTCCGGCAGCCACTTAACTAAAGTTGGCTCTCCCCAGTTCTGAAGATATAAATCTAAAATATATTCGTGGCATTCATCGATTATCTTCTGGTAGTTATCTAGGCTAATAATGCCTTTTGTTCTGCTGGTATTGCCTAATCCTGTGGAACACAAAGCGCATTTTAGGTTGCAGATATTAGTTGGTTCGATAACAAGGTGATAAGGTTTTGATTTAAGCACTAATGTGCCGGCTTTTTCTTCTTCCAAAGCCAGAATGAAATTTTGCAGTTTTTTTTCCGACCAGAAGTCAGAGGGAATTTTGTTTATAAACCTCCATCCACCTAACTCTTTGATTCTTTCTACAAACTGTTCGAACATGTACTGTTGAAAAGCTGGAGAAATTGGTTTTTAAGCTTTCTGAACTATAATTCATACTTTATTAAAAGATAACTTTATAGGTAATAGTCAAACTAATTATTGGTAGTTACCTATGGAAAAAATCTTGATTACTGGCGGAGCAGGGTATATAGGCAGTGTATTAACAGAACATTTGCTTAATTCGGGTTATACTGTGACAGTATTGGATAATCTTTACTATGATCAAAAACCATTAATTAACTGTTCCAGCTGCGATAATTTCTCGTTTATCAAGGGTGATGTTCGTGATGAAACTCTCTTACGGGAAATTTTGCCAGAGTTTGATGTAATCATTCCTTTAGCAGCTATTGTGGGAGCGCCGGCTTGTGACAATAACAAGTATGATGCCCAGACTATCAATTACGAAGCCATAGTCCTGCTTAACCGATTAAGATTACCGCAGCAAAAGATAATTTTTCCTACTTCAAATTCTGGGTATGGTACCAAGTTAAATCAAGAGTTCTGTACGGAAGATACGCCCTTGGAACCAATTTCTCTTTATGGCAGAACCAAGGTTGATGCAGAGAAAATTCTATTGGCTAGCAATAATGTCATCACTTTGCGGCTAGCTACGGTGTTTGGCGCTTCTTCACGGATGCGTACAGACTTGCTGGTTAATAATTTTGTTCAAAAGGCACTGTTTGAAGGAGTAATAGTATTATTTGAAAAATCTTACAAGAGAAACTATATTCACATTCGCGATGTGGCTCGCTGCTTTGAATATTGCATCCTTAATTTTGAATCCATGAAAAATAATGCTTACAATGTGGGTTTAGATGAAGCTAACTTATCTAAAGAGGAATTGGCTCTAAAAATAAAACAATATCTTCCTAATGTGGTTTTAGTTAACGAGGAATTTAAGCATGATCCTGATAAACGCAACTATATAGTTTCTAGTAAAAAATTATATGCTGCAGGTTTCACACCAAAATACTCTTTGGATTTTGGGATAAAGGAACTGATTAAGGCTTACCAAATAATTGGCAATGTTCCTTTTAGCAATGTTTAAGGCCATTTTTCCAAAACTAATCTTGCTGCTTGCAACAGGTTTTCACTAATATAATCCGGTTTAATTAGGCATATTTTATCTGACCCCCCATATCCTGTTTTTACTAAAATAGTCTTACATCCAGCGCTCTTTCCTGCTTGGATATCGGTAGTACAGTCACCAATCATAAAACTGCTGCTTAAAAGAATATTATGTTCTTTGGCGGCTTGCAGGAGCATTCCTGGTTTTGGTTTTCTGCAATCGCAAACTACTTTATATCTTTCAATTACTGCTTCTGGATGGTGTGGACAGTGATAAATTTGCGTTATTTCGAGATTATTTTTTTTAAGCTGTTGTTTGATCCAATTGGTTAAAATTTGATAATCATCTTGGCTATAATAATTTTTACCGATTCCACCTTGGTTAGTTACAATAAAAATCTTGTAATTATGCTTTTGCAACAACTGCAGTGCTTCAAACACCCCAGAGATAAATTTATAGTGTTCAATCTTATAGATATAACCTCGATCGTCATTAATTACCCCATCTCTATCTAGGAATATTGCCTTGTTCAAATTTCATCCTCTTTAGTATTTCTTCAGCCAGAATAAAATCAAATTCCGTGTCGATATCCACGCCTCTTTCCTTGGGAGTAATAATTCCTTGTTGGGGATAGCCTCTTTTTTGGCCTTTAACCATTACCAGATCTCTGGTCATCACATCAACCAATCCGTTAGATTTGAATACCTTAGGCAAGTCTTGTCTTTTAGTATAATTCCAACCGCCAGGAACAAAATCAGTTAGATTGCCAAGCTCATCAATCTTATTCATCCAATAAGGGTGCTCTTTAGCTTCGTGGACGGTATGCACGCTTTCAGCTCTTGTTTCCAGAGCTTTAGTTATGGCTTGGTTAATATCCTCTACTGTTCTTAATGGTTGTGTAGGGCGCAAAAAGACAATTAAGTTCGGAAAAATCTTCTTTTCTGTTTCTAAGTAGTTAATGGCATGCTGCAGAGTTGGCAAGTCGGGGGTGGCATCTTGTGCAAGCTCCATGGGCCGGGGGATAACTTCTGCGCCTAATTGCTTAGCTATTTGAGATATTTCTGGATCTTCGGTAGAAACATAAGTATGATCAATTAAAGAACACTGTAGGCTGGGATTTATAGCATAATCAATCAGAGGTTTCCCTGCCAGTAGCCTAATATTTTTTTTGGGAACTCCTTTAGAACCGCCGCGGGCCAGGATGATAGTAACAACACATAACCTTCTTTTCATTTACTTTATAAGTATATTAATAATTAATAAAAATAGTGAAAAAAGAGTTTATTGTAGTAAGATGGATATCTTAGCCCAACTCCTCGGTTTTCTTGGTTTTATAGCTGGGGTTATTGTTTTTCAAAGCAACCACCGGCAAAAGATGCTTTTTCTGAAAATTTTGGCTTCAGTCTTATGGATGGCTCATTTTGCTTTATTAGGGGCGTGGACCGGCGCGGCGATGAATTTTATTGGCGCTGGCAGAAATTATGTTTTTAAACAACGAATAAATAAACCCTGGGCTGATAATAAGTTTTGGCTGTTCTTTTTTATAATTGTTTTTCTGTTATCTATTATTTTTACTTGGAATGGGGTTTACAGCCTTTTTCCTGCTGGCGGGATGATCATGGGAACAGCAGCCTTCTGGATGAAAAATCCCAAATATATTCGCTATTTAACTTTAATTTCTTCACCGTTATGGTTAATATATAATATTAGGGTTAATTCTTATGCCGGAATGGTTACGGAGGGATTTACCATAATCTCAGTTTTGATTGGCATCTACAGATTTGATCACAGGAACCAGAACTAAAATTCATAGCGTATTTTAAACAAAAATAATTAATCCCTATAAAACGGGTGATGATCTATGCAAGAGATTATAAAACAAAATTTTTTGGAGTCCATTCAAGCTAAACAAGAGGTTGTTAAAAAAAACTTGCCGGAGTTAGAAAAAGCCGTTCAATTAATGATTAAAGCTTTTAAAAATGGCCATAAACTTTTAGTGTGCGGGAATGGGGGTTCGGCTGCTGACGCGCAACATTTTGTGGCAGAATTGGTAATGACTTATGAGAAACAACGAAAAGCTCTGCCAGTCTTGGCTTTAACCACCAATGCGTCTAATATTACGGCCTGGGCTAATGATTATGGTTATGAGACAGTTTTTGAACGCCAGGTGGAAGCTTTTGGCAATGAAGGCGATGTTTTGTTGGGAATTACTACTTCCGGCAACTCGTCTAACGTATTAAAAGCCTTTACTGCAGCTAAGAACAGGGGAATGGTTACGATTTGCCTTAATGGAAAAGGCGGCGGGAAAGCCAATTCATTAAACTTAGACGTTAATATCGTTATTCCTTCATCTAGAACCTCTCGAGTGCAGGAAGCGCACATTACCATTGTGCATGCTTGGTCGGAATTGATTGAGAACTCATTGGTTTAACAATAATTGAAACATTTAACCAAACCCTAAAAATCTATTTCTATCGGCAAGGTTTCCAATTAGGGTCGCTTACCCGTTGATAAAGGTGCATTTTCATGTAAAGCCCACCAGAAGCCCAATCTTTGCTATTCCAGGTTTTAACTATCTTAAAGTTATCTCTGATGTACCTGTGAGCTATCTGTTTAGTTAGATCGATAGTACCTTTCTTTAAATCATTTTCATTACAGAGATCTTCTCTTAACAAAGCGTAATCAACTTTCTGGGAGGTTAAGTAAGGTAGAATTTTTTCTTCATAATCGATATATCTGTTTTTTTCATAGATAAAATAGGGTTTAATTTTGTTTTCGTAACTCATGGCTGTGGCTATATTACTAAATACTGGTGTTCCCGGTGGCAGGAACATATTTAATTCCTTAGAATTAGTATATACAATATGCGATTGATTGTAATTGTTAATGCTCTGGCCAAAGTGTTCTGCTAAAGGAGCTATACTGAAGGCAATATAAATTACGATAAGCAGAATAACAGCAGTATTTTGGCTAAATTTAAATGGTTTGTTTCTGAAGGAGAAGTTAAACTCTTTTATTTTGGCGATAAACCTGGCTGAGATTAGAAGTATTATTGGTAATAAAAAAACCCATCTTCTTAGAAAAAAATCAACGGTTGAAGCTTGCAGCAGGAACAAAAAAATGCAAGTTGTTAGGAACAGATCCATAAAAAATACTTTTTTCTTTTTAAGCAAATCTCTAATGATTAGAACTAAGGAAAATATGGCGATAACAGTTACCAACTGGTTTAAGAAAGAAAATTTCAAAAAGTGTTGAATTACAGCCATCAACTTATAAACATTAAAATAAATCCTGTGGCCAATGCTAAAATTCATGATCCACCACCCTTGAAAATTTGGTAGGAACCAAACTAACCAAAGTAGTGAAGAAAGGATTGCTCCAGCTATAACACAGCACAATTTAAGGATAGTTTCTTTTTGCCGATACAGCCAATAATAAAGCAACAGGCTTAGGGGAATAGCAGCAATAAAAAAAATTGAGGTAAGATTGGAAAAAATTAGGGCTGGCAGTAAAAATCCAGTGGCAAACCAGGACCACTTTTTATCATTGATAATAAAGCCTAAAATAATTAATATAAAAAATAACACCATCGACTGTAGGGTGGCTATTCTGCTGTAAATAATTAGCATAGTATTGATCCCTAATAGTATAAGGTAAATCAAGCCAGTTTTTCCATTCCTGCGCATTAAAAAAAAACTGGCAACCATAATGGAAATAACTCCCATTAAAGCAGGAACCAATCTCATAGTGATCGTGCTTACACCGAGACTTTTAAAAGAAAGATATTCTAAATAGGTAAAAATGGGGGAAATATACATGGAGTTCCACAACCAAGGATCTTCTTCGATCTTCCAAGTTCCAAAGAGAACTTTATTTCTGGCATTATTAACGTAACCGCCTTCATCAACGTAAGCTATCCCGTATTCATTATAGGATATTGGGTCTAATGTTAAATCGTAAAACCGGGCTAAAAAACAAACTAAAAAGAAGGCCAGAAGAGAAACTACTAGAACCAATTTTTTTCTTCCAGCAGTTAGAAACATTTTTACCGCTAAATTATTGAGTTTATGGTTGAGCTAATTCTTTTTTAAGTTGATAAAATCCTTTTAATATTTTTATGATTTTATGAGGATTGATCTTTAATGTTGATTTTTGCACCGGCGGGTAATGATTAACTATTATCTCGGCTATTTTCATATTCTGTTTTAAAGCCCTGGCGAAAATTTCTGGTCCAACAGGAACTTCTTCATATCCAATCTGGATGTTTTTTGCGGCAGCTTTGCTAAGGCATCTAAAGCCGCAATCTACATCGTGCAGGCTTGATCCGAACATTCTCCGGAAAATAAAATTATATCCTTTGGCCAGCAGTACGCGCTTAAAGGCGTCTTGTCTATTTTTTTTCCAGCCCACGGCCAAATCATAGCCTTGATTCATAACTTCTAGAAATTTGACAGTATCATTAAGGTCATGCTGCCGGTCGGAGTCAATCACAAAAATAAGATTTCCTTTGGCTTGTTGTAAACAAGTCCTAGTAGTAATAGCATATCCTTGGTTTTGGGGATGGTTAATTAATCTTACATTTTGGTTTTTGCTTTCCCAATCCTTAACTATGAATTCAGTGCGGTCCTTGCTTCCATCGTTAACTATGACTATTTCATAGGTATAATTCTGGCGGCTCATTACGGCTATAGCTTCTTGGATGGTAAAACCAATATTTTTTTCTTCATTGAATGCCGGAAAGCAGACGCTAACCTCAACTTCTTTTGGTTTTTGTTCAGTAGGAATATCCATTAGGCTCTGATTATAACCTGCAGTTTAAAAAGTTATAGAAACTGTAACCATCTTAAGTGAGTAAGAATTTAAACGGTAAACGATTTTGAAGTTTTTACTGTTTGAGCCACTTCCAACTTTTCTTCTGCCACTCGGTTTTCTGCAAACTTTACGATATTTCTGTTGCCAATAACCTCTCGCAAATAGTTTTTCCAGGCTATTATTTGTTGTGGGTTTTGATGCAGGTAGGCAGCATCTTCTTCTTCTCTCCTGCCAATCGTGTGGTAATACTCAAACATAGTATCTTTGTTTATAGGAAAATTAAATCGTTCTGGATCATTCCAAATTTGGCAGCCAGGTAAAGGTACAAAAATATGCAGCCCAAAACTCGTTGCCGGAACATTTCTAATGAACTTGGCAGTTTCTTCTACTGTTTCCTGAGTTTCGCCAGGCAAGCCCACAATCATTTGCGCTCTTACTTTAAGGCCAGCGTTTCTAGCTATAACTATGGCATTCATATTTTCTTCCACCGTAGTTTGCTTTTCAATAATGTCTAAAATTTTCTGGCTGCCAGTTTCTATACCGTAAGTAACCTGCCGGCATCCAGCTTCATACATTTTTTTAAAAATTTCCGGATTAGTTCTATCGGCTCTGGTTAAACAATGCCAGTCGTGCAAGATACCTTCTTGATGTATTTTTTTCAAAGCTTCGCATAATTTGATAACTCTCTGCTCGTCAACGATAAAAGTATCATCACCAAAATAAATTCGGTCGCAGCCATAGCGAGAGTTAAGGAATTTTACTTCTTCCACTACTCGCTCTACCGATTTATATCTCATCTTCCTTTTGGTTACAGCAGCTTGGGCGCAAAAGCCGCAGTCAAAAGGACATCCTCGCGCAGTGAGCACATTGCCTTCCTTGTTATTGGGAGTCGGACCCATCACAGAATTAGTGCCCATTTTTATGTAATCATACATGTCTATCATATCCCAAGCTGGCAAAGGTATGGCATTTATATCTGGCACCAGAGGACACGTTACAATCCGTTCTCGTTTTCCATTAACGATGTCTAACAGGGCTTGCTCTCCTTCACCTTTAATGGCTATGTCAGCTCCAGTATCGCGCAAAGTTCGTTCTGGTTCAGTGGTAGGATGGAAGCCGCCTACTACAACTAAACATTTAGGATTTCTTTGTTTTAGTTTGGTTACAATCTTAATAACCAAAGAATAATGAGGAGTAGCGCAGGTAATTCCGTAAATATCTGCATCCGGGATATACCATTGCTTTTCTTCCATTCCCGCTAAATCACAGAAGGAAACATCAACGTAATTAGCTCTCATGAAAGCAGCTAGGTCCAGCAATCCACCTGGTGGAATTTCTCTATCACTAATCAGCCAGGGGCTAGGTGGGTTAATAAGGACTACTTTAGGTCGGTCTCCGATTCTGCCTGGATCATGTGTTCTGTTGACCATTGTCTTTAAGCTAATTTTCTAGTTTATATAAGTTTTTTGATTTTAAAGATAAATTTTGATAATTTTTTAATAATATGATAATAGTTAACGACAAAAGAAACGCATATAAAGGAGAACGTATTTCTCTCCTTTA
>CAZRCV010000014.1:0-23756 GCA_964598745.1 uncultured Methanosarcinales archaeon | reverse complement strand
ACTGACTCTCTTCTATTATTAATTGATATACTTGTTGCAGCGAAGGTGAAAAAGCCGAACTAGTAACAGGGATATCTCTGCTTACGGTTTGGGCATATATCCCAGGAACCGTAAGCAGCCCTACTAAGTATAATTCAGCTACATCAGAGATGCGAGAAGGTTCAGCGAAATGAACAGCATCTTTCCTGGCCCTAGCGGCATCCAGTTTAGAAAAATATTTTTCTTCTACTGCCCGCGGATCTATATTAAGCCTTTCAGCTAAATATTTCATCCAAATTATTTTTCTAGCAAAATCGGGACAAGGCCGCATTAAAGTTACTGCTTCTTCCAATAGCCTAAGTTTTTCTTCTGGGAGTTTAGCTGTTGAAACAGAAGTTTGTAGCACAAAATCAACGATATCCAGAGAAGCCAATGATTCTATTTTAAGTTTAGCTTGAGGTCCACTCTTCCTAATGATTTCATCCAGATCCTTGCCACCGTCAATTAAAGTAAAAGTAGGATTCAGTTCCACAGCATAAGCTATAGAAGCGGCTTTCTTAGATGCAGTTATTCCTGCGCTATCGCTGTCAAAAATAAAATTTACACTGGAGGTATGCCTACGCAGCAAACCAGCCTGGTTAATGGTAAATGCCGTTCCAGCCGTGCCAACCACGTTTTCCAATCCTGCTTGGTGCGCGGAAATAACATCAAAATATCCCTCCGTGACACAGGCTAGGCCAGAAGAACGGATAGCTGGCAGGGCTTGTCGCAACCCAAACAGCACAGCTCTCTTGTTATAAATAGTAGTACCAAAAGGAGTGGCAGCGGGAGTATTAATATACTTAGCCTTAGCGGATGAAGTAATATCGCGGCCGCTAAAACCAATAATAGTGCCAGACCCATCAGTTATGGGGATCATGATTCTATCCTGAAAAAAAGAATAATAGTCATTAGATTGCAGAGATCGCTCTAATTTAGTGGCTGCTAATCCTGACTGAGCAATCTGTGGAAGAGTAAACTCCTGCGCTAGCAAATAATCCAACAGTGAGATTTTATTTTTATTGTAAGCAGATGGAGCAAAACCTAGCCCCCAATTTCTGATAACTCCATCAGATAAACTGCGTTCTCTTAGATATCTTAAGGCTGGTTCATGATTAAACAACTGTTCGGAAAAATATCTTTGCGCGGCTTCATTAACTTCTAAGCTTGATTTTTGTTCATTAGGTTCCTCTAAATTAATTCCTCGCGCTTCAGCAATTTCTCTTATTGCCGTAGCTGCAGTAATGGGTTGGGAAGAGCGGCTCATTATGAGCTGATATAAATCAATCGCATCTCCTACAACTGGCAGTTGAGATTCACTGCCGAAGCAGTAAAATAGTTGCCTAGCACTGTCAACTAAAAAGCCATGATCTTTAATGTGATGATATGGGCACACACCATTATACAATGTAGAAGCAGCATCTATTGGTTGCAGCCTAGCCCCCAAACGGTTGGCAATTTGCACTAAATCTACTGAATCTCTAACTACTGAAACAGCCTTTGCATTCCACCCCATCTTAACGCTGAAGGATAATAACTAATTTAAATAGACTTATATCCTTGAGCTAATATGAATTCCATTAAAGATTTGTTTTTCTTTTATGTTGTTCCTGATAGTGAAAGGTTGCTGTCAAAACTCTTGTCAGTCCCGCCTAACGGCTATGGAATTGGCACTAACCAAAGATTTTTTAGTATGCGAGAAAGCGCCTTGGCAGAAATAAGAAACTTAGAGCTAATCTTAACTAACAATGACCTCAAACCTCAATATGCTGCTGTGGCTCATGATTTTACAGTAAGAATGCGGCGCCTAAATTATCCTGCTTCTTTGGCTAGTGCTGAAGGGCTTTACGGTTATTATGATTATTTAATGCGAACTGTAAGACCAACTGCTAAAGAGTTAACTTCAGTTAAAATTTGATGCTGACTTTTATTAAGTTATAGAGTAATTAAACCTGACTTTTTTGTTTAGCCTTATTTTTCAATTTCTTGCAAAAAAGAGAGTATTTTATCAGTTCTTTCTTCCATCTAGCAGATGTTAATGGTGTTGTTATAAAAAGTTATCTGGGTGGTTAAACTGGTTCAGCCTAACTTTGGTTTGTAAAAATTATTATTCTTTTCTATAACTGTTATCAACTAAAACGCCTTCATCACGGAGACAATTATTGGGGTAATAATAGTACACTGGACTTTGTTTATTAGGTACTGCTTTTTTAAGAAGAGAATTTCCACAATCTAACTGAAACTGAGCCCGCACTGAGTTGAATAGCGTCTCACTCAGAGCACATTTAAGTTCATCTTCTTTACTAGGAAGACAATGATATAATACTCTGCTGTCAGCTCGGGAAAGCAAATTTCTAGAAGAGGCGCAAGCTTGTTCTAAAGATTCCGCGCAAGAACTGGCTAAAACCAGGTTAGCGACAAGATATAATTTAGAAGTTAAAAAATTAAGTTCAATCTGTGGCAGCATTTCTACTTAACTGCCTTTTTGCTCTTTCCTTCTGTGGCAATTAGAGTGACATTCCTTAAATCAGCTACAATGTCTGAAGCAATAAAGCAGTAACCTTTCTTTCTTTTCAGCAATTGATCGCCAACAAATCCATTAATGAATGAACCGCAAGCGCCGCTTTTATACAAATCACCAGATTTAGCCAAAAAGCCTACGATTAATCCAGCCAGCACATCTCCTGTGCCATTTTTGGTCATGCCTTGATTGCCGGTTCGGTTATACGCTATGCGATTGGTTGAAATGATTAAGTCCGTTGGGCCTTTGACTACTAGAACATTGTTATTTTGCAAGAAATAACGCAGGTTGCCTTGCAGTATTTCGGCTTTTTCCTTAGCGTTGGATTCTTTTAATTTTGGCAGCAGGAATTCCTTGCCACTGGCAATTAACATCAACTCTAGTTCTGCTTCATTAGGTGTAATAATCGAATTTTTAAAATCCTTAAATGATAAATCATTTAGGGCATCAGAATCAATAACTTTTAACCTGGAAGTTTTTTTAATAAAATAATTGCAGAACTTAGCGGCTTTTCTGGTGATTCCGTTGCCAATTAGCACTACATCGAAGCGCTCCGCAAACTTTACTAATTCCTTAGCTAATTTTACTGTAAAGTCTCCTTTTATTTTCTTAGTCAATAAATCAGGGACAGTTCTGTTTACGGTCCAGGCCACCTTTTCTGGAGCAGCAATTGTAACAACATCACAGCCAGCTCTCAATGCAGCTAATCCAGCTAAAGTAATGCTGCCAACATTTTCTGCCGAGCCGCCAATAATTAACACTGAGCCATTTTCTCCCTTCTTAGAGTTCTTTTTCCGATCCATTAATTTTAAGACTTGGTTAATATTCATTGTTCTGCCCTCAGGTAGTTTCCTAAAACTTTAAACCATTGTTCTTCTCTTAAATCATAAATTCTTTCCAAGGTGTGCTTGCCATTAGGATTAACTGCAAAATCATAAACACCTAAACTAGCTTGATAAGGCATAACCTTAGCTATGGTAGCTAATATATGGCCAGCTGGAACTGGAAATTGTTGCTCTTCCACCCCATTTTTTATAGCTTTTTCACCTTCGTTAACTAGATGAACTCCCGGCCATTCTGTAAGTTTGGTCAAAATAACGCCTCGGCCCAGCACTCTGTCACTTATCTCTTCTTTACTGTTTCCTCTTTGATATAATGGTTCCATTAAACTGTCAGCTCGGCTTTCCTGAGGATTTATACTCTGTGAAATCCCTGGAATAACAGTTTCTTGCAAAGCCTTAATTAACTCGGTTTTTCCTTTATAGGCAACAGATTTGTGAATATCAGCGGGTTTATCCATATTAACTAGCAAGTAGTAGCAAGTCCTATATAAATGTTTGCTTTTGTAGCCACTTTTAAGTGACTAGGAAGTTGGGCTATTTTTCAAAACTAAGCTGTTTTTAGAAACTTTAATAAACTGTTTTACCAGCCAAGATAGTATTTAGGGCCTGTAGCTTAGTCTGGCTAGAGCGCCGATTCCATTGGAAGCGCAAGTCTTATAGGACTGCCTTTGAAACAAAGAACAAAGTCAAAGGTAGCTAAGCCAGCCGGAGGTCGGGGATTCAAAACTAGCTCAAATTAACGGAAGATCATTATACGGGCTGGTGAAAGTTCCCTCAGGCCCATTTTTATTATGTAAATTAAAAAAACCTGGCTGTTTCGATAGCTATATAAATTAGTTTTTATTTTACTGTTCATATGAAAAAACAGTTGATGTTGCTGATTTTATTGACATCAATTCTCAGTTTGGTTTCTCTCGTTTTAGCAGAAGAAGGTGATGTGGCTTCTTCAATTATTAAAAATGAAGTTAAATGCTTCTTTATAGGCTCGGATCGAATCCAGAGTTGTTTTACATATGGTGAAACGTTCAAATGTTCTGGAATTGGCAACTGTGTGGCCGAGGTTTCTGGCGAGCTTGGTAGCAGGTTGGAGTGGAAAAGTTCTTGCAGCGGGTCAGGTACTACTGTAATTAATAGTAATAGTAATCGACAAGATATAGAATTTAGGTGTAAAACGGCAAGTTATAAGCCAAAAGATGAACCAAAAGCAGTTGAAGCCGTTAAAAGATCAATAAAATGTTTCTTTGTAGGCTCGGATCAAGTTGAAAGTTGTTACAGCGAGGATGAAAAATTTAGGTGTTCAGGTGTAGGAATGTGTGAAGCTGAAGTTGTGGCCGCGACTGGCTCTAAACAGCAGTGGAGAAGCTCTTGCAGCATCCCGCCATCAAAGGTAATTTATGGTTCTAGGGATTATGCTGAGTTTAAGTGTGATCCTAAACATGGTCCCAGCACTAAAGTTAAAGAATTAGTTAAGTGTGTTTTTAAAAATTCTGATAAAACCCAGGAATGCTATGCTCCTGCGTTAGCTACAGCTTTGGCCTGTAAAGGGAAAGGCGCTTGTTTGGTTGACGTTAGTGGATTAAACAATGAAAAATTAACTTGGAAGAGCAGTTGTGGGGGGTATGCTTACACTGTTACCGATGGAAATAATGAATATGCTGAGTTTAATTGCCTGCCTAATTCTAAAGTTAGCCCGGAAGTGATCCATAGCCGGACATTTAGATATGCTTATTGGCAATGCTATAGCGGGGATAACACAAAACAAGGCAGTGAAGCTGAATGCAAGTCGGCTGATGACTGGGAGAACTCTGCCAGGGAGTTTTGCCGAAACAAATGCAATACTGATAATAATAAATGCGGTATTAATTCATTCAGCTTAATCAGTGAGTGTTATGTTGATTCTAAAGAATCAGAACCTGAAGAAGTTGAAAAACAAGAAACAACATCAGTTGAGCCTCGGTTAGAAGAGGTTTTAATTTGCAAAGATTCCTGCCCATTAGATGGAAAATGTTATCCTTTTGGCTACAGGAAGGCCAAACAGTTCTGTTCAGACCAAGGTGCTTTCCTTGAACAGTTAACTAGCGATAGTTCTTGCGAAAATAATTTTGAGTGTTCTTCTAATGTCTGTGTGGACAGTAAATGTATCAGCGCTGGCTTGCTGGAAAAGTTGTTAAGCTGGTTTAGGAGCTTTGTAGGATAATCAAATGATGTTGATTTAGAGCTAAAATTATTTTGAGTTAACAAATTATTTAAATCACAAATTAAAAATCAGTTAAATGAATTTCCTGAAAAAAATCATAACTGCAGACAATACTGAGTCTTTTCTAAACCTGCAAGTCCGTGAAACATATCATTCGCAAACTGGAGCGGTAGAGGAAGCGCTTAAAAAATATGCTGAGCCCTGCCGGATTCGCGATTTAGCTGGTGCTGGGCAAATTCGGATACTGGATATGTTCTTCGGTTTGGGCTATAACTCCGCCAGGGCCATTCAAGCGGCTTTGGAAGCAAATCCTAACTGTAAAGTAGAGGTAGTTGGTGTTGAAAACGATCCGCAAATTATTAAGAAAATTCAAGAAGTTAATCCACCGATTGCTTTTTTTAAATATTATAAACTTTTAACAGAAAATAAATTAACTTTTACGGAAGGGCAAGTTGTAGTAAAAATAATTCTTGATGATGTGCATACTGCAGTAAAAAACCTTCCCTTGAATTATTTTGATGCCGTATTTTATGATCCATTTTCGCCAAAAACATCTCCTGAAATGTGGAGCAGAGAATTGTTTGCGGCTATGTATAGAGTTATGGCTGACTCAGCTATTTTGGCTACTTATTCTTGTGCGCGTCTGGCTCGCGAAAACATGGCGGCAGCGGGATTGTTTTATGATGATGGCCCTGTTGTTGGGAGAAGGGGCCCTGGCACCATAGCTACGAAATGGATTTAATATGAGCATTAAGCCTTTGATAAGCTATCTGCCTGAATTATATTACTTTTTTGATTTAAACGAGTTCAGCCAGAAAAATTTCCGCAAATCTGTTTTAATAGTAGCAAAAACTATTGCGCAATGGAGCGATTATTATTCTGCAAAATTATTAAGCCCTATTAAAGGAGTGAAAGTTCTAAAGAAGAAAGGTAAATTACCAATAAATAAAAAAGAAAAGGTTATTTTTGTAGAAAATCTAGTTAATTGGATTTTTGATAATAGTGAAGTAGAGGGCCTGTTTCTGTTGTTTTTAGATGATAGTAAGGTAATTGCTAATAGATCTGCTAAACAGAACCATCCTAAATTTAATCATTATGATGATACTTGTTGTTGGGTTCTAAACTTAACGGAGAAGGAATTTCAGAAATTTAGGAGTAGTTTAAAGAAAAGTAAACTTCCAGAAGATTTATTTTATGAAAGTTCAAGAACCAGATGTATTTCTAACAAACCAAAAACTATGGCAGGTAGATTCTTTCATTCATTAGGTTTGCAATCTAGGAAATGCTACACTCCAAAGCAGTTAGAGATAAAAATAATCAATAATTAACCCTATTTTAGAAAGGTTCTCAGAACCACAATCTTTAAATATATGATATAGTTTTCATATGTGTATGAATTCATTCGATAACTTATCGCAGAATAACCAAGCTTATCGGTTATTTTTCGGAACATTGGCTAATCAGAGCCGATTAGTGATACTTAATGTCTTAAGAGGAAGTTCTAAGAATGTTACACAAATTTGTCAGGAAACTAGTTTTGAACAGAGTATGGTTTCTCATAATTTAAGAACTCTGGAATACCATGGGATGGTTTTTAAAGAAAAGAAAGGCAAATTTAGCTATTATTGCCTAAATAAAAACACAATCAAGCCTTTATTGGAGCTGATCGAGGCTCATATGAGAGAGTATTGCTGTAAAATTGCTATGGGGGAGAGATAAATATGCCTGAAGAATCAACTAAATTACAAACCTTAACGCTAAAAATTTCCGGAATGCATTGCGCTAGCTGTAGCACTATACTTACTAAAGCTCTGCAAAAAGTTGAAGGGGTAAAATCAGCTGTGGTAAACTATTCTACTGAAAAAGCCACAGTTACTTTTGATTCATCTCAAGCTAATGAGGGAGCTTTAGTTGAAACAGTGAAGAAAAAAGGTTATGGAGCTATGGCCTTCAGCGGTGAAAGTTATGCTCGTGAGGAAAAACTGCGTAGAGTAGAAATTAACAAATTAAAATTTAAAGTAATTCTTAGCTCTATTTTTTCCTTTCCAGCATTAATGATCAGCATGTTTTTTATGGGTTTGCCCTACAAAGATTATATTCTTCTAGTTCTTTCCACGCCGGTTCAATTTTATATTGGCTGGCCTTTTTATCAGGGAACTTGGGCAGCTTTGAAAAACAAATCAGCCAACATGGATTCGCTGATTGCGATAGGAACAAGCTCGGCTTACTTTTATTCTCTCTATTCAATACTCAGCCGAGGCGAGCACCTCTATTTTGAAATCTCAGCGATATTGATTACTCTAGTATTGTTGGGAAAATACTTGGAAGCCGTGGCTAAAGGCAAAACCAGCCAGGCTATCGCCAAGTTGGTTAAAATGGGAGCTAAGACCGCTACAGTTATCCGTCAAGGAAATGAAGTTAAGATTTCCATTGAAGATGTGGTGGCAGGCGATATTGTTTTAGTGAAACCTGGAGAAAAAATACCCGTAGATGGAATAATCACTGAAGGTTATTCTTCGGTGGATGAAAGTTTAGTTACAGGAGAAAGCATACCTGTAGAGAAAAAGAAAAGCGACTTAGTGATTGGATCAACTCTTAATAAATTAGGTACATTCAGATTTAAGGCTACCAAAGTTGGAGCTGAAACCACTTTGTCGCGTATTGTTAAGTTGATTGAAGACGCTCAATCTAAGAAAGCGCCCATACAAAGGTTTGCCGATAAAATTTCCGCTTACTTTGTGCCAATTGTTATTGTTATTGCCATTATTACTTTTTTGACTTGGTACTTCGCTCTAAATGCAACTTTAGAATTTTCCTTAATTGTAGCCGTGGCAGTAGTGGTTATTGCTTGTCCTTGCGCTTTGGGGTTAGCCACGCCTACATCAATTATGGTGGGAACTGGAAAAGGAGCGCTGCAGGGAATTTTAATCAAGGGGGGAGATGTTTTAGAAGCAGCTCACCAGCTTAAATTCATTATTTTTGACAAAACCGGCACTATTACCAAGGGAAAGCCGGAAGTTACCAATGTTATTCCCATGAAAAAAAGCTCCGAGAAGGAAGTATTGGCTATAGCGGGAAGTTTGGAAAAAAATTCAGAACATCCCTTGGCTGAAGCTATTGTTCAACGGGCTAAAGAAAAGAATATTTCTTTTGGAAAATGTTCTGGTTTTAAGGCCGTAGTGGGAAAAGGAGTAGTAGCCAAGCTTGGCTCAAAAGAATATTATTTGGGAAACATCAAATTGATGGAAGACAAAAAAGTATCCTTTTCGACTGTAGTTTCGCAGATAGAAACTTTGGAGCAGGACGGTAAAACTGTAATGGTTCTGGCTGAAAAAAAAAGTGTTTTGGGTTTAATCGCTGTTGCTGATGAAATCAAAGAAGACTCGCCGGACGCAGTTAAAGTCCTGAAAAGTATGGGATTAGTCCCTTATATGATTACTGGCGATAACCGCAGGACTGCTCAGGCTATTGCCAAAAAAGTAGGAATTGAGAAATTTTTCGCGGAAGTGCTTCCTGAAGACAAAGCTAGGCATGTAAAAGAATTGCAGCGAATGGGAAAAGTGGCTATGGTAGGCGACGGTATTAATGACGCTCCCGCGCTGGCGCAGGCTGACATTGGCATTGCCATGGGTTCTGGAACTGATGTAGCTATGGAATCTGGAAATATTGTCTTAATGAAAAATAGTTTACTGGACATTCCCCGGGCGATAAAATTAAGCAGATTGACTATGGCTAAAATCAGGCAGAATTTTTTCTGGGCTTTAATCTATAATATCTTAGGCATCCCTATTGCTGCGGGAGTATTATACCCCTCTACTGGCTGGCTGCTAAGTCCGATCATTGCTGGGGCTGCGATGGCTCTGAGTTCAGTGAGCGTAGTTGCCAATGCCTTATTGTTAAAGAGAAAAAAATTGCTGTTAAAAAAGATAGTTAAATAGTGTTATGTAAGATAATCATATGAATAAAGATTAAAAACCAAGTAAACTTTAAATAGTTTAAATAGGGACTGGTAGTAGAAATGGTTTACGGTTGTAATGGCTATGGTTGGAACATGATGGGTTATGGCAGCGGCAGCTGGTTCATGTTGCTTTACACTTTAGTCCTGTTAGGCTTACTTATTGTCTTGATCCTTTGGATCAAAAAGTTATGGCTGGAAACACCACGGCCAAAAAGAAAATAACCTAGAAAACCATCATGGAGAAACTCACACTTAATGTTGAGGGCCTGACTTGCGCCAGTTGTGAAGTCTTGCTGGAAAGAAAATTAAAGCAAGTACCGGGTGTGGAAAAGGTTAGGGCCAGCAAGGCCAAGGACCAAGTTACGGTAAGTTGTTCTGAGGAAGTTGATTTACCACAGCTGCAGCAGGCTATCCAGGACAAAGGATATTCTTTAATGATAGCTGATGATTCTTCTAGCTGGCTTAAAACTAAACTTGTCACTAAGGATAAATCTAGATGGGCAGAAATTGGTTCAGTATTGGTTATTATGATTGGGGCTTATGTGTTGTTAAGCCAATTGGATGTCCTGCCCCAAGGGTTATCTGTTACTGAGAATATGAGTTATGGGTTTGTGTTTTTGATCGGCCTAGTGGCCGCCACTTCTACTTGTTTGGCTGTTTCCGGTGGTTTGTTGCTGGCAATAGTAACCAAGTACCAGCGGGACCAGGTTAATCTAACTACTGTGCAAAAATTTAAGCCGCATCTTTTCTTTAATGTAGGGCGTATTATTTCCTACACCTTGTTCGGCGGGATTATTGGATTGTTAGGCTCGATGTTTACTTTATCTTCAGGGATAACTGGCATGGTTACTATCATAGCTAGTATTCTGATGATTATTGTAGGGCTGCAACTGCTTCATATTTTTCCTTGGCTGGATCGGGTTCAGGTTAAAATGCCCAAGTTTATTGCTCATAAACTATATGGTGCCAGCGCTGAGAAGAAAACTTTCAACAACAAAACAGCTTTTTTATTTGGCGCTGCTACCTTTTTCCTGCCTTGTGGATTTACCCAAGCCCTACAGCTGTATGTATTGGGTAGGGGAGATGTTGTAACTGGAGCTTTAACTATGCTGCTCTTTTCTTTAGGCACGTTGCCAGCATTGATCTCTATCGGCGCATTTACCAGTTTTACTAAAGGTTCAGTGCAAAAATATTTCACCATCTTTTCAGCTCTGTTAGTTATTGTCTTAGGAATATTTAACTTAGCGCCAGGATTTAATTTGACTGGCGCAACCATTGGCTTGCCAGATTTAAATAATGATCCTGCAGTTACTGCAGATGATTTTAATATTGTTGATGGTAAGCAAATTATTAATCTCAAAGTCGATGGTTTAGATTATTCTCCTGACACTTTTGTAATTAAGAAAGGCATTCCAGTGCAGTGGAATATTGATGGGCGCGGAGCTCGCGGTTGCGCTCAAATAATTAATGTGCCGAAACTCAATATCCTAGAGCAGCTTCCACGCGATCAAGTTAAAACTATTACTTTTACTCCCACCGAAATTGGTAAAATAACTTTCAGTTGTAGCATGGGAATGGCTGGGCCGGGGGTGTTTAAGGTAGTCCCATGAAAACTGCATTTATCGTTAAAGGAACTCATTGTAATTCTTGCCGGCTGTTGATAGAAGATGTTTGCAAGGAAATAACAGGAGTGAAATCATGCACTGTTGATGTTAAGAGCGGCAAAGTAGTGATTGAACATGACGTTCCCCTTGATTTGAATAAGTTAAAAAAGGAAATAGAACAGTTAGGTGAATACAAGGTAGTGTTATAAAGAAATTCCCTTAATAGTTTACTTTATTTTTATTTCTTCCACGTGTTTTAACTGCTTCCAATCTTCTTAAAACTTCTGCGGCATTACTGTCAGCATCTTGGTAAGCGGTTAAAACCCAGTTAAAAATTTCCGGATGGATTTCTGGATGGGTGCAAGCCAGAGACCGCTCTAATAGAAATAAATCTACAGCTTTATCTTCAACTTTGTCAGAGAAGTGCGACAAGCCGAAATCTATAAAATTTATTTCAGGTTTGCTTTGATCAGTTAAAATCATATTAGAGGTGGTTAAGTCGCCATGAATGATGCTGTGGCAGTGGAGTTTGGCAATGTTAGCGCCAACAGCTTGGGCTATGGCTTTAAAATTGCGATAGTTTAAGACATCTTTTAATTTTTCTCCCTGAACAAAATCCATAGTTAAGCACATCCTTTGGTCAGAGAATTCTTGCAAATGTGGTGCGGGGAAATTAATTTCTTCTAGTTTCTGTAATATTTTAGCTTCTCTTCTAGTTCTAAATTTTCTCAGCCGTTCATCTAATTCCGGAAAGCGGTATCCTTTAGTTACTCGTTCTTTTAAAATTCTTTGCTTATCCAGCCATAGTACAGCTTCCGCGCCTTGAGCTATAACTTCCATGTTTAATCTAAATTAATGTCTTTATAAAAAGGTATCGGAGTAGGATCTTACTATCTTATTGTTACTTATGGCTTGGGCTTATTTACTGCCATTTACTCCAAACGGTGGTGAAGAGTCAGTTTTACTGTGTAGCTCTTCTAATCTGTCTTTAACAATTTTGTCTGCTATTTTCTCCGCTAAGTAGATTAAGACGTGAAAAATATGGCTGCCTTCGCTAAAATCAGCTGGCCCGATAGTAAACACCCGCCCTTGGTTTTGCAGCTGGCAAGCTTGCTTAAAGGCTTTTTCCGACTGTTGGTCATAAACGGCAATGCTGGTGCCTCCGCGCTTATTAATGGTGGCAAAACATGGCACATCTGTGGGGCCATCGCCAACATAAACCATATTTTGAAACGGCACCCGGCGATATTCGTAAGGAATTTTTCCATTAACATCAATCTCCTGATCAATATTCCCACCCTTGTTGATGAGATGAATAAATTCAGTTTTTTTCATATGCCCCACAGCCCTAGCAATCCCGGAAATCACACCGTTATCTTCTAAAAATTCCGAAGCGAACACATCTGTAAGGCTGTCGCTGTCAAATAGATGAGAACCTAAAATCATTTCTTTTAGGCCGGTACTGACAATATAATTTTCTAATTTAATTCCCTGTTCTTTATAGCGCAAGTTATTTTCAATATGTGATTTTAGCTTGTGAAATAAATCTGGCAGCCCAGGAAAAAGTTTAACAGCTTTGCCAAATTCCCTTAATTTCGCATTTGACAATGGAGGAAATGTTCCGTCATTGGAATATTTAATAAATAAGTTAAGGTAAGAATTTTCCGGATCGAGATTTATTCCTTTAGTTAGCCAAAAATGGCGGCGTTCATTGGTTTCTATCCAAAATTTATCTGGTTCAATGCCAAAATCACGCAGCATTTGGTTTTGCATGAATTCTGGAATTAAAGTTAAATCACAGTCGTAGATAAAAGTAATAACTGGTTGGAGGATTCTCATGAATTTTGTTATACTGGTGTGTAGATTTAAATAACTTGAGAAAGAAGGATCGAGTTTATTTCTAGTTTTATTTATTCACTAACTCCACTGAACTGAAGATTGGAACTTAAGGCTTATTAAAGTATCTTATTGATTTCTTTTATCAGTTGTTCCTTGGGATGAAAACCGATAATGCGGCCAACTTCTTTGCCATTTCTAAAAAGAATCAAACAAGGTATACCCTGCACTTCATAATCCTGAGCAATCTCTGGAAATTCTTCCGTAGAAATCTTGGCAAAAACCAATTTTCCAGTATAATTAGTGCTTACCTCTTCTAAAACTGGCGCCAGCATCCGGCACGGACCACACCATGAAGCCCAAAAATCAACCAATGCCGGCAGTTTGCCGTTAATTTCTTGCTGAATGGAATCTGCAGTTAACTCTTTTACCATTTGGTTATGTTTTTAATGGTAGTTAATAAATTTTCTCTTTAATATTTAAATGAATAATCACAACTACGGTTTAGTTTTCAAAAATGTACTAGCTGTTCCATCGACTAAATCTGAAACTTGGTCTAAATCTTCTAATAATTGTTGCAAAGAAAAAAAATCATTAAGAATTTCATGAGCTCGGCGTTTAATAACTTGAGCTCTAGCTAGGTTAGTTTTGGAACGATCATCTGGCTTAACTTTTAAAAATGGCCAATCTCTAAATTTTTCTAAGGAAGCGATCAGATTAGCCAATTTTTGGTTGATATCATTTGATTCTTTAAATAAATAAGATTCTCTATCTGAAATAGGCAATCCAACAGTGATAACAGAATCTCTTAGCTTGGAACCATGGCTTTTAACTTTAACTATTTCATCATAAGTAGAACTAATTCCATTGATGATATCAATAACCATAGAAACCATTTGTTCAACTTTTCGTTTACCAACAGGAAAAGCATAAAACCTTAATTTTTCATAATCTAAACCGATACGGATAGCTTCCCTAAAACCATGTTCGTAACCTTCTATCGTATTTTTCAAAGTGATTAATGAGTCATGTATACTTAATGATAGTTTCTTAATATTTGAGATTTTAGATTGATTACTATTTAAGGGGGGGTGATTTAACTTCTTCCGTTATTCGTAAACTAACACTAGCTTTTTCAACTTTAATATCATTCCATCTCCAAGGGCGAAAAAGATCATACCATGCCATTAATTTTGGTTAAGCATTAGTTAATATAAAGTTTTCTTTGATCTATAGTTTTTCAGATAGCCATTTAGTTGAACTTAATTTGTAACTAGCACAGATAAATCTAATCCTGAAGTTAAAATTATGTTATAGGAGATTTACAGCCTGATTAAAAGATAAATTTTTATAGGTAGTGCTTTTTTAAGGCTTAGAGATGGTTTATGAATAAAGCTACTTCTAAAACTGTTAATTATTATATTCTGTCTATTCCAGCAGTTATAGCTGACTTAAACACTTCAAAACAAGGTTTGACTAGCCAGCAGGCAGAAGAGAGAACTTATATCTATGGATTTAATGAACTTAAACGGTTAAAAAAAATTTCCGGGCTGGCTATCCTGGTAAATCAATTTATCAGCCCTTTGGTTTGGATTTTAATTGCGGCTATTATTATCTCCGGTTGGTTAAAGCATTACACTGATGCAGTTATCATTGCAGTAATTGTTATAATTAATTCTATTTTGGGATTCATTCAGGAGTTTAATGCCGAAAGGTCTTTAGAAGAGCTGCGCAAATTAACTTCTCCAAAGGCTAAAGTAATACGTGATGGCCAGCAAAAAATAATTGAAAGTAAACTATTAGTTCCGGGCGATGTTATTGTTCTTTCAGAAGGCGATACGGTTCCCGCAGATGCCAGGTTGCTGGAGGTTAACTCTCTGTTAGTAGAGCAAGCTTCCCTGACTGGTGAATCATCTTCCGTGGAGAAAACCATTTCTGCGCTTCCCGCAACGATTTCTTTAGCCGATAGAACTAATATGGTTTATGCTTCTAGCGGCATTGTTGGTGGTAATGCTAAAGCAGTGGTAACAACTACTGGTATGAACAGCGAAGTAGGTAAAATTGCTCAAATGATTCAGGAGACTCCCAGAACTGCAACTCCATTGCAGAAGAGAATGAAGCAATTGGGAACTTACCTCTCTTTAAGCGTAGTTGTTGTTGCTATTGTCACGCTGTTAGCTGGGCTGATGACCGGAAAAGAATTTATCACCATGTTTGTAACAGCTATAGCTTTAGCTGTGGCAGCTATCCCGGAAGGACTGCCAGCAGTGATAACCATTTCTCTAGCTTTGGGTGTAAAGAGGATGGTTAAACGAAACGTTTTGGTTAGAAAATTGCCTTCGGTTGAAACTTTGGGAAGTGTTACGGTGATATGCACAGACAAGACTGGAACGTTAACCCGTAATCAGATGACAGTTAAAAAGGTTTGGGCCAGCAGTAATGTTTACGAAGTTTCCGGTTCAGGCTATTCTCCGGTGGGTGAATTTACTTTAAATCAGCATCAAACTTCGACCAAAGATTTGGAAATTCTTCTCAAATGCGGAGTATATTGCAATAACTCTCGTTTTGTTATTGAAAATAATCAACGAAAGGTAACGGGCGATCCTACTGAAGCTGCATTGTTAGTAAGCGCTGAGAAAGCCGGTATAAAGAATTTAAAGTTGCCGCGAATACAAGAAATTCCTTTTTCTTCTGAACGAAAGATGATGACTACTGTCCATGATCAGAATGGCAAGAAAATCTCTTTCAGCAAGGGAGCAGTCGAAGTAATATTAGGCCGTTGCGATCGCATCTTAGTTAATGGGCAAATTCATAGGCTGAATCGCGACCTATTGAAACGCATCACTGCTGGTAATGAAGCTCTAGCTAAAGAGGCCTTGCGTGTATTAGCTTTTGCCTATAATGATAACTTGGCAGGCGAACAAGTGGAACAAAATTTAATTTTTTTAGGAATGCAGGCTATGATTGATCCTCCTCGCGAAGAAGCTAAGGAAGCCTTGCAAAAGTGCAAAGCAGCGGGAATTAGAGTTATCATGATTACTGGTGACCACGTAGCCACAGCTCAGGCTGTAGCCGCTAGTCTGCAATTAGAGGGCAAGGCTGTGACTGGTAAGGAATTAATGAATGGCAATTGGGACGCTGTAATTGATGACACCAATATTTTTGCTCGAGTTGAACCTTCTCAGAAGTTAGACCTGATTAAGGCCTTGCGCAGTAAAGGGCACATTATTGCTATGACTGGTGATGGAGTTAATGATGCGCCGGCTCTTAAAAAAGCTGACATTGGCATTGCCATGGGCTTAACTGGGACAGAAGTAGCCAGGCAAGCTTCAGATTTTATTTTAATTGATGACAATTTTTCATCAATTGTTAATGCCGTAGAAGAAGGGCGGAGCATTTTCGACAATATAAGAAAGTTTGTTAATTATTTGCTGTCTAGTAATTTAAGCGAGATAGTAATCATTTTTTTTGCCACTGTTTTAGGTATGCCTTTACCACTGACGGCGATTCAATTATTATGGATAAACTTGGTTACTGATGGCTTGCCTGCAGTGGCCTTAGCTCTAGATCCAGCCGAAAAACAAATTATGGCTAGGCCTCCTCGTCCGCCGCGAGAACAGATTATTTCCAAGGGAGAAGCTATGGATATTACCGTGTTGGGATTATTGATGGCTGCTTTGGCCTTAATTCTGTTTCAATTATATCAGGGTACATCCGTAGCTAAGGCCCAAACCATAGTCTTTACTTCTCTAGTTGTTTTTGAGGTAGCTAGATTATTGTTAATCAGGGCTCCCTACAGATTATCCCTTTTTTCCAACAAATACCTGATTAGCGCAGTGATAATTTCCTTAGGAATACAGATAGCTTTGGTTTACAGCCCGCTGGGGAAATTTTTCTCGATTGTTTCTTTAGGTTTAATAGACTGGCTATGGATAGCTGCGGCTGCTGTGATGATAATTATTTTTAGCCTGACATTTTATAAGATTAGAACTTGGAAAAATAAAAATCACCTTCCTGACAAATAGATACTCCCGCAAGAAATCATAAAAACGCACAAAAGCTTTAAAAGTATTTCTGAGAATTTCGGACTATGGCTACTTTAGATAAACATGATATTGCTGTAATTGTAGCAAAATTAGTGAATGAAGAGAGTGAAAATAGTAAATGGAATAACCATGCCACTTCACCATCGGCTTTACCAGCTTCAACTGCTGAATCAGGTTGGTTTAGCCAAGTAGATCCAGCTTTAACAGTAACTCCAAACTCTTTAGCTTTAGCTCAGCCAGAAAAAACTCTGGTTCCAACTTCTGGAACTAGATCTGATGATTCTAGACCTCTTGAGGATGGTTTTGATGAAGAAGATGCAGTGTCACATATTATTAACTTGGTTGGCCATGTTGACAGGAAACTAGTTTCAAGTTATGTTCAAGAAAGAATAACTAAGAAGGAAAAAATAGAACCAACGAGGTTAGATTCTGATGCTATTGCAAGGATTGTTAATGAAACTAATTATTATCGTCAAATAGAGCAAATAATGCGCGGCCCGATAATTCATCGTGTTATGAAAAGAGGGGGAGTTACTGCTGTTATCGGATCGTCATTGTCTAGAGCTGCAGGATTCCATGAGCGAATGAGTTTAGATTTGTTTTTAAGGTATGCCTATAGTGTACAAGAAACAATCGATCAACATACTGGCAGTTGTAAATTAGATTATGATTTTAAGATGCCTGATGATAGTGCAGTTTACAACAATCGCGATTCAGTATTGATGTTTATGCGAAGAAGAAAGCCCATAACTCAATTTACTGGGACAATAACGCTTTGCAATGATATAGTTGAAGCTAAAGTTGATAATTTGTCTCCTTATGGATTAGTTCCATTATACAAAATACCCGGATTAAACCGTTTAGAACCACTGAAGGGAAAATATCTCAGATTGCCCACGGCATCTGAAAATCACCCCCTGTTGGGTGTGATGAGGTATTCAAGCAGTGTACTTGGTGTTGCTGCAACTCTAGGTTTGGTGGTCGCAGGCTCAATGTTTGGTGTTGCTTTAGCGCCTGCAACGGCAGCTTACTTAGCCGCAACTTCAGAATGGGCCAGAAGCCATAACGTTGGGGCTCTCACTGAGGTTAAACCAAAATCAGAATCGTCGCGAAATTATACTGCAATGGATGTAACCAATGTTAAAAATATGATGAATAATTTAAGAAACAATACTATTACTTTGATTTGAGTTTCTATATAACTATCCTACATAACCAGCTCGTTCTTCCTTAATTTCTTTAGCTCGAGCGGAACTAAAATAGTTTTCTAGTTCTTTGTAAACCTCTTCGATTTCTTTGTCTACTGATGGTTTAACAATTTCTAGCGCTGCCTTGAAATGTTTCATGTTCACTTCCTTAGCATCAATATTCTCCCGCAAAGCTATCATGGCTGCTTCTCGGCATACTCCTTCAATATCAGCGCCAACATAACCTTCTGTTTCTGCAGCTAAAGCTGTTGGGTTTACATCGTTGGACTTAGGCATTTTGTTTAAATAAATCTCAAATATCTTTTTTCGGCCTTCTTTGTCGGGTATGGGTGTTAAAATAACTCTATCAAATCGTCCCTGTCTCAGCAAGGCTGGATCAACAATGTCAGGACGGTTAGTGGCGGCAATAACTACTACATCGTTAAGGCTTTCCAACCCATCCATTTCAGTTAACATTTGGTTCACTACTCGTTCATTGACTCGCGATTCACTGCTGGAAACACGTTTTGGCACCAAGGCGTCAATTTCATCGAAGAATAAAATTGTTGGTGCTGTTTGCCGAGCTTTGCGGAAAATTTCTCTTACCGCTTTCTCTGATTCTCCAACCCATTTGCTTAGCAAGGATGGCCCATTGACTAAAATAAAGTTAGCTTCACTTTCCTTGGCTACGGCTTTAGCTAACATGGTTTTGCCAGTTCCGGGAGGGCCATACAATAAGATTCCTCTCGGTGGGCGGATGCCCATACGCTTAAACACCTGCGGTTGTTTTAACGGCCATTCCACGGCTTCTTGCAATTTTTCTTTCACATCCTGTAATCCGCCAATATCTTTCCAACCAATTTCTGGTGTTTCTACTAACACTTCACGCATTGCGCTAGGGCGTACGACTTTCAGTGATTCCATAAAATCTTTGTGAGTAATCATTAATTGTTCTAGTATTTCTTTAGGTATAGATTGTCCTTCTTCCACCCCTTCTACTTTAAGTTCTGGTAAAATTCTACGCAGAACAATCATGGCTGCTTCCTTAGCCAGAGAATTAAGATCAGCGCCAACAAAACCATGGGTAATCCTAGCAATATCTTCTAATTTAACATCAGCAGCCAAAGGCATATGGCGAGTATGAATTTTCAAAATTTCTAATCGGCCGTTTTTATCTGGCACGCCAATTTCTATCTCTCGGTCGAATCGGCCTGGCCTTCTTAAGGCTGGATCCAATTGGTTTGGAATGTTAGTAGCAGCAATGACGATTACTTTTCCTCGGCTTTTCAAGCCATCCATCAAACCTAACAATTGAGCTACTACCCGTTTTTCTACATCACCACGAGTCTCTTCACGCTTAGTGGCAATAGCATCAATTTCATCAAAGAAAATAATGGATGGGGCATTTTGTTCTGCTTCTTCAAATTTCTTGCGTAGGTTTGCCTCGCTTTCTCCATAAAATTTGGAAATTACTTCTGGCCCATTAATTAAAATGAAATGAGAATTGGTTTCTGAAGCTACTGCTTTAGCTAGCAAAGTTTTACCAGTTCCCGGAGGCCCGTGTAATAATACTCCTTTAGGCGCTTCAATTCCTAACTTTTCAAAAATTTCTGGATGTTTTAGGGGGAGCTCCACCATTTCACGAACTTTTTTAATTTCATCTTCCAAGCCGCCAATATCTTCATAGTTAATTCCTAAACTTAGGCCTTCCTCATCTACCACATCTATGGCTTGAGGGTTAAACTCGATTTCCGTCTCTTGGTTAACCACCACAATCTCTTTTTTTGGGTTGGTATCAACTACAATAAATTTTAAATCACTGAACCCAAAGCCAGCAAACTGTTCATCCATTAGTGAGAAAATGTTGTTAAACTCATTTCCATGAAAATCCATCCTTCTGCGGCTTCCTCTGCCAATAGAAACTAGGTCGCCTTTAAGTATAGCCTTGCCCAACAAACCTTGCCTAAACAATTGAGGCGAGGCTTTAACCACTACTCCCTTATGGGCTGGAGCAATAGAAACGCGCTTGGCTGGTTTTACTGAAGCTTTGCTTACAGTTACGATTTCTCCAATGGAAGTGCGAGAATTCCTTCTGATGTTGCCATCCATCCTGATAATGTTTAAGCCAATATCCCCGGGATAAGCCCGGTCAACTATGGCTGCGGTTATGCGCTCGCCTTTGATGGTTACTACGTCGCCTGGATTTACTTCAATTTGCTTCATGAAATTGGAGTCAATTTTAACAATGCCTTTATTGACATCATCCTGTACTGCTTCCATTACTTTTAGCTTAATTTCTTTTTCCATCTTTGTTTATGGCGAGTATATTAATGGGGTTTGAAAGTTAATTGGCTTTAGAATTATTTTAACAATGACAATATATAAAATTTATGGTGTAAAATAGCATTCCACAACTAACTATTTCTTAGTTGCTTTTTCCGGCACTTCTGAAGCCACTCGGTTGACTTTGGGCAGAGGCAGAGGGCTAGGCAAGTTTAAATCTTCACTAATTTTTATGGCCTGGATATTGCCTTTATGAAGAGCAGCATTAACTATATCTTCCATCACATCTAATGGTATACGCTTATTTTTTTGCCAACTTTCTAGTATTTTGGAAACTTTCTGTTCTTCTTCTACATACATCACTTGCCCTTCTACTTCAGTTTTACCTAAATCGGGCTCATAGTTGCAATTGAAAGCAAAAGTAAATCTTAATCCTTTCCTGCCGGGAATATCAAATTTCATATTTTCCACATTAGTAATAGAAACATTATTGTTTATCTTAACTTGTCCTCCCACGCTATCTAAATTACGCTGAGCGGAAACCTTGTGTATATTTATTTTAACAATCGTCATAATCGACCACCTTTGTATTAAGTATAAATCGAACCAACTCCTATCCTTATAAATTTTATGTGTTTTAAGAAGTCAGATTAAGCCAAGGCAGTTTGCAGGAATAAGCAAATATCGTTTAGAAGTATTTACACCATCAAAATTTAAATAATAGTACAAAATAAAGGTTAAAATGAAGGTTAAAAGCAGTATGCTGAGTATTTTAGAACCTACTATAACTTTGTGAAGAGCATAGCACATTAGGGATGACACCTTCACAAAAGGCAGGTATTGGCCAGAACGCTGAGCGGAAGGAGCTTCTTACAAATGCTTTCCAACGCCGACAGTTACCAGCCGAAATTTAACAGCTACAGATTAACCAAAACCTCTGCTGGGAAATATTTATATAACGTGGTAGATTTTTATCAGAACATGACTTTTTTATCTCACATGGATCAGAGCAAGTATCAAAAATTGCTCGAATTAAGGCAGGCCGGCATTGATCCTTACCCTTATTCTTACGATCAAACTCATCATGCCTTGGAAATAAACCAGAAGTATGCTAAACTTAAGCCGGAGCAACATACGGTAGATAAGGTTTCTGTGGCTGGCCGTGTCATTCTTAAAAGGGTAATGGGCAAAGCTAGTTTTTTGCAAATTCAAGACCAGACGGGAAAAGTTCAAATTTACCTTACTCAAGACCAGTTAGGAGAAGAGCGGTACCAGTTGCTAGTTAAAAAAACTGACACTGGAGATATTTTTGGTGTTAAGGGAACTGTTTTTAAAACCAAAATGGGTGAAGTAACGATTAATGCTTCTCACGTGCAAATTTTAGCTAAATCCCTAATTACTATGCCGGAAAAATTTCATGGCTTGAAAGATGAAGAATTGCGCTACCGCCAGAGATACATGGACTTGATAGTTAATCCAGAAGTAAAACAGGTGTTTGTTAAACGCGCGCTGATTTACAAGGCTATTCGTGAATTTCTTGATAATCTAGGCTTTATTGAAGTAAGAACACCTATCCTGCAGACGGAGTATGGCGGTGCCAATGCCCGCCCCTTTGTTACAAAAATTAATGCCTGGGACATGAAGATGTACCTGCGAATTGCTTACGAGCTGCATCTTAAACGGTTAATCGTAGGTGGATTTGAAAAAGTATACGATCTTAGTTCCTGTTTTAGAAATGAAGATGCTGATAGAACTCACAACCCTGAATTTGCTATGATGGAAATTCAGTGGGCCTACGCTGATTACAATGACGCTATGAAATTAACAGAACAATTGTGGGAGTATGTAGCCAAAAAAGTTAATGGTGACACTATTATAGAACTTCAGGGCAAAAAAATCGATCTTAAGGCTCCTTGGAAAAAACTTACTATGAAACAAGCGTTGAAAACCTTGGCTAAAATTGATGTTGATAAATTGTCTGATGAAGAATTGTATAACTTGATTCGCAATTATAATATTGATTATCAAGGAGACATTGTTAAAGGAACTATGATCTTCAAGTTGTTTGAGGAGTTATGCGAAGATAAGTTAATCCAGCCTACGCATATTACTGATCATCCTAAGGAGTCTTGTCCTTTGGCTAAGCCGCACCGCCTGGATCCGCAGTTGATTGAACGAGTAGAGCCGTTCATTAATGGCTGGGAAGTAGGTAATTGTTATTCAGAATTAACTGAACCATTCCTGCAGCGAAAACTGTTGGAGGAACAAGCAGCTAAAGGGCGTGGTGGTGATGAAGAAGCCCATCCCATGGATGAAGACTACGTTAGATCTTTAGAGTTAGGACTTCCTCCAAATACGGGGATAGGTATAGGAGTAGACCGAATGGTAATGCTGCTTACTGGGCAGGAGTCTATCCGCGATGTGATTCTTTTTCCTACCATGAAACCTCTGGGAGTGGAATCAGATACGGTTGGCAAGGAAAAGGAAACACAGGTGGCGGTAGTAATTATTAACAAGGAAGCCAAACTTAAGAAATGGCAGGAACTAAATACTGTAGCTCATCTCAGTGCTGCTTTTGCAGCTCGCAAGGGTCGGCAATTATTCTTTCAAGATACAATTATTACTAAAGACAAGAAAGAAATTAATCTCAATATTCAAAATGCCATTATGATTAAGGAAGCGGATACTAATAAAGAGATCTATTCTCTGGTTAGGCAAGCTAATGAATTAATCCTGGATGTAGCTGAATTTACCAGGGAGATGATGGAAAACTCTGATGACCGAAAAGTAACTGATCTTACTAAAGCTAAGTTACTTCAAGAAGTGGAGTTTTTAGGCATATTAATTTTTGGAAAGAAATCATTAATTGAGAAGTTAACTAAAAAATATCCCCTGTATCAATAATTTTTATTTAATGAGAATTTTAGGCACAGTGAGACTATATTATGTGTAAATTATCAAAATTTTGATGATTTTTATCTAAATTTTACCACTTTTTCATTGATTTTTGGCTTATTTTCTATGAATTTTATTAGATATAAACACTGGAGTGAGTAGTGCGGAGTTTTTTCTCCGCCGAAAATGCCTTTGATAACTGAGTTTTTCAGATTTAGTTTTCTAGTAGTAACGTTTGGTGGGCTTAAGATTAGTTCAAATTTTTAATAATTAGATAGAGGTTGATAGAAAATAAGATTAGGTTAAGTATTGACACACAAAAATTTATCCAGTTATTCCATTTTATGCTCCGATGCAAATCTTTGTTTA
>CAZRCV010000013.1:0-23856 GCA_964598745.1 uncultured Methanosarcinales archaeon | reverse complement strand
GAAGGATCTTCGATAATTATTTTTAAGGAATCATGGCCAACTAAAACCTTATTTAATTTTTTTATCAAGTTTTTGGCTTTCCGTTTAGCGGAAGGATCCTCCTCAGAATCAGCTGAAGACTCAATCACAGCTTTAACTCTTTCAATCAAGCCTTCTACATTAGTGACGTAACCATTAGCTGCCGGCCCGGGTTCAATAGTTATCACATGGGGAATTTTGACAGTGGCTTCACCGGATTTTACAATCTTGATATTCAAATCATCATCAGATGCTACTTCTAAAGTGTACTTACATGGCTCTTTCTGTTCTAATGATTCCACGTCAGCTTGTTGAGCATTACAAGCACTGCAGTGCATAGAAAAAACGAATACATGCCCAAAATGGGGGATGTCTATTTCATCTTGACGTAATGTAGCTTGCTTCTCTCCACAGAAAGTGCATTGTTGATGAGCTAATTCCACCATCAAACTGCCAAAACAAAAGTTAGTTTAAAAACATTTCTGAAAACAAAGCCCATCACTAAACTTCATTTATAAAAATCTTCATAACGGCCAATGTCAAACTCAAATAAATCTCCAAAAAGTGTTTCAAATTTAAAGGAGGGATTATTGTTTCTAAACCAGGCCATAGTATCAAATTTTCTGTAAAAATACTCATCACTGTTGGGGGTGTCCAGTGCTGAAGTCCAACTAAATCTTCTTAGGGGATCATATTCTGGGAAAGAAGCCTTAATTTCCCTAGCGGTACTTTGAGCAGTGGTAATATCACCATATCCAGCCGAAAAACAGGCTGCCAAAAAAGCGAAGTCAGCCCAGGTTTCGTTGAAAGGCTGCTCTGTTCTTTTCTCTGCTGAGTATTCTAGCAGTTCTAGAGATTTGATGGAATAAAAATCCAACTCTAGGCCAAATCTAAAACCCATAACCAACTCTGCCAAAATTAAAGTTTATTATCATAATCTAGCCTAGTTAAGGATTAGCACCAAAACCTTAATAAATATTCCTTATCCCTCTGTTCTTACCGCACCGGTAGTATAATGGCTAGTATGTTGGCCTTCCATAACTTTAAACTTGGACCAAATGAAGTCAGCCAATGATCCGGGTTCAAAATAAATGTTCCATGAAAGTCCCGGCCGGTGCACTTTTACTTTAGTAATGTGATGTTAACAAGTATAATTAATAAAATAGTAAACTACAGTTACTAATAATTATCTTTTCTTTCTTTTCCTGTTCTTAGCTAACTGTATTAACTTCTTAACTTTAGAACTTTTATTTCCCCGGCTAGGTTTCCTACCGTGACTTTTTTTCCTATACAACTTAACTTTACTCTGCTGGCTATGTTTTCGTTTAGAAACTTTCTTCTTACTCACAACTCTTTTTTTTACCATAATCTAATCTTTTTAATCTGGACTCGGTGAAGGAGTGCCTGAAACAACGATCAATTGCGAACCTAACCTATTGACTTGTTTTACAGGTGATCTGCTTCGCCCCATAAACAAGCTTAACCAGCACAGGTAGCATACAGTGAGTTATAGTCCAGGCACTGTAGTTAATTGCGAGAGCCGGAAAGAGGCTGATATGGCAGCATCCTTTTCAGGACAACCGAACTATCCTTATTTTTTAGTAAAGGTGTTTTTAAACTATTTAAAACAATACTTTCTTAGAGTAAACTTAATATACTAAATGAAACTTATTTAAACTAACAAAGGTGAATAATTAATGTCCTGTTCTGTAAATAACTTATTTAACACTTTAAGCAAGAAATGGAATGCTCCTATCATCGAGGAACTTAATCGTAGTTCTTCTTTAGGATTTAATCAGCTGTTAGGAAAAATAAAGTTAATTACTCCAAAGACACTGTCTCAGAATCTAAAACTGTTAGAAAAACAAAAACTATTGACCAAAAGCATTAGAAGTATAGATCCTTTAAGAGTTGCCTATGATCTCACTGAAAAAGGAAGAAAATGCCACCTGATTATTGAGAACATTAAACAGCTAGAGAGAGCTGGACAGGATATTAAATATTAATGAGGTATATTGTACTAGCTGTTTAGAGTTTTATCACTTAAAACTGTGTTTAATCGATAACTTAAAGTGATTGATAGTGCCAAAAAAAGTTTAAATGCATTTTAGATTGAAACTGCCAGTTGCTGCGACCGTTATCTTTATATATCATTAAATTTTACTTCAGTTTGTTAAAAGATTTTATTTAATCAAAAGGAGTGATTAATTATGGCAAAAGGCGGATTTGAGGAGGATGGCATTAGGCCAGTTCGTGAGTTTCAACCATTAAAAGAAAATCAAAGTAAAGGTGAAAGTAATAAAGATAATCATCAAAATAAAGTTAATAACTTAAAGTCAATCCAGATAAAAGTTAATCCTACTAAAATTGCTCGCGCTAGTTTACTGGTAATAATAGTTTTAGGTATCTTTTTCTTAGGAAGGCTTAGTGCCGATAGTTTTGAATTGACCGGTTTAGCTACTAGTGATTCCATTGAGACGGCTGGAATTAATGAGAACAGCAACGAAGATCAGGCTGCTAACTTAAAAACAACCGAGGTTGCAGCTGAAGAAACTACTGAGGCTATAGTTAAAGAAACAGCAGAACCTGACAGTAGTGGGGAAGTTGTGGTTAACGCTTACAAAAATACGCAGATCGTTATCAATGGCTTGCAAACAGTATGGAAAGAGGATTGGGGACAAATTACTGGTTTGGATTACACCATTAAAAACAATGAAGAAGGAGCTATTAATCCAGGTTATTTTAAAGTAATGGTTCAAGGTTACAAAGATGTGGAGAAGATCGCCACTTTACCTGCGGAGTTGCAGTTGGTTCACAAAGGAGAGACGCAGGTAGGGAAGATAGATTTAGATAAGCCTTTCAACTACAATGAAAAAAATACTGGTAATTTAAGGCAGGTTAAGGTTATAGTAGTTTTATTTAATAATGATCCAGACCTTCCTAAGGCTATGGCTTCCTACCAACAAGAATTTAATTTGCAAGGGTAAAATCTAGTTTTAATTTTTATTTATAATTAGTGGTAAGAAATAATTATATAGTAATTTGCATTTATTACTCTGTTCGGGTGAAGGCGAAAATTAGAGGAGTTTAGCTTAGAAAATCCATGTGGTTAGCTTTAAATTGCTGTAAAACTTCCAATTCGCAAGATTCGCCCGAATTAAATATTTAAGGTTAGTAGGCGAAATAGCTAAAATTTAAGGAATATAGTTTTCTTAATTATTGGGGGATAGATTATCTTGCGGCAATCTGTGCGATAATAGGTATGTTTTTGCTTGGAAACAAAAATAGATTTGGGTTTGTTTTATACCTGCTTGCAACAAGTTTAGGTGTAATTTTCATGTTCTTAGCAAAAAGCATTCCCTTTATAGTTATGAATGTAATAATGTTTGTGATGAATTTGAGGGGATTCTTAAAGTGGAAAAAATAGTTTTAGTTGCCTAACTTATGAGGAATATTAAAACTTAATAAAAAATCCCCATCGGAGCAGAGCTTCGTGGTATGAACCCAGTTAAGAAATCAACACAGAATTTATTAAAATTCAGGAAAATTGAAATCATAAGGAGTTATTCCTGGATCAGTTAGTTCAGTACGTAACAATTTCTTTACGTGACTGGGAAGTTGGTGATTTATCCTATCGTCTAAAACGTTGGAAATATCTCCGTACTGCCAAACTTGTGTTAGATTTTGGCCGCAGCTTAATTCCATGAAAACAGATCTAATAACACTACGGCTAGTTGAACGACCTTTAGAAACACCATCTTCTACAGAAGCATTTCCCCGGGTTGGTGTTTCATAGTGGTTAACTGTTAATTCTTCTAAAGATATCTCTTGATCTAAATTCGTAACTCTCCTTTCTCCTCCTTCCTTTCTTTCAAGAGAACGATGAACATAATTAACTTCAAAATGTTTGTTTCCAAGTGAACCTAAATCATAAGATTCTTGTCTAGTGATAGTGGTTGTTGGTTCGATAGCCATACTTAGTTAACCAGAATAATCTTTTTAAATTTTATTAAACTTAAAAATACATTTTTTGTTCATTTGAACCAAAATAGCAGTAGGAATTCTGCTTCCCCTAAATTTAACCTTCCGATACTTTTATAAACAAAAAATAAAACCTTATTAACAAGAAAATGACAAAAATTAACCGGGTCACGATCCATGGATTTAAGAGTTTTGCCCAAAAAACGGATATTTTATTTAATGATCAATTCAACTGCATTCTTGGACCTAATGGGTCGGGGAAATCTAACATTGGCGATGCTTTGTGTTTTGTCTTAGGCAGGCTATCTGCTAAATCGCTGCGGGCAGAAAAAGCTGCCAACTTAATATTTAACGGGGGCAAGAGCAAAAAACCAGCCGCTAGCGGCAGCGTGGAAATTGCTTTTTCTAATCAAAACAAGAACTTTCCCTGCCAGGAAAAAGAAGTGGTGGTCAGCCGGGTTATTTCTAAGGACGGTGGCAGCACTTACCGCATCAACAGCAAAAAACAAACTCGCACGGAAGTAGTGGAAATGTTATCTCACGCCAAAATCAACCCTGAGGGGTATAATATAATTTTGCAGGGGGACATTACTAGGTTTGTGGACATGTCGCCGTTGGAACGCCGCAAGATCATTGAAGAGATAAGTGATGTTTCAGTATATGAAGAAAAAAAGCATAAATCCTTGCTGGAATTAACCAAAGTCGAAGAAAAGTTAAACAATGCAGAAATTATTTTAAAAGAAAGAAGCACTTACCTAAAAGAACTAAAGAAAGACCGAGACCAAGCTTTGAAGTTTAAAGAGCTGAAAGATAAGATCAATTCTTACAAAGCTACCTTTATTCACCTGCAAATTTCTGAGTTAGAGTCAGCCAGCCGAAAGCAGCTAGACCAGCTGCAAGACTATCAGCAGAAGATCTCTCAGGCAGAACAGAAAATTGCTGGATTAAAACAGGCTGTGGCGGCTGGCAAACAGGAAATCGTGGAAATGAACCAGGAGATTGAGCAGAAAGGAGAGAAGGAACAAATACGCGTGCATAAGGAGATAGAGGATTTAAAAATTTCCATTACTAAAAACAAAGCTAGGATTTCTACCATTAAAGATGAGCTAGGCAAAATTCAACAGAGAAAGGATCAGTTTACTCAGGAATTGCATGAGCTGGACCAAAAAGCTGCATCTTTCCATCAGCAGCAGAAAGAGTTGCAAGGGTTGATAGCTAAAAAGCATAAAAATCTTCAGGAGATTGAAACTGGAATTGGACAGTTCAAAAAGAAAAACAAGATAGAATCTTCTAAGGAGATAGATCAAGAAATTGAGCAAAAAGACAGCTTGATCGAACAAAAGCAAGAAGAAGTTCAGGGTTCGCGGCAAAAACAGCAAGAATTGTTGCGGGAAAAAGACAAGTTAGAATATCAACTGCAAACTATCAATGAAAGAATTAAAAAGGTGCAAGAAATTTCTGAACAAAGTAAAGAGCAATTAAAAGTTCTGCAGGATCACAAAAAAAATTTTAAAAATGCCACTCTCCGGCTAAACCAGTGTTTAGACGCTGACAGCAGTTATGCTTCACAGCTAGGAAATGCTAGGAGTTCTTTGCTGCAGTTGCGGGAAAAGCAGGCCAAAGCACAGGCTAAAACCTTGTCCTTGCAGGCGCAGTGGTCTAGCCATCAAGCTATCAAGGCTATCTTAGATAACAAAAGAAAGTTTGATGGAGTTTATGGCACCGTAGCTGAGTTGGGTCAAGCCAACAAAAAGTATTCTACAGCTTTAGAAATGGCTGCTGGTCAGAAAATGCAGCAGCTAATAGTAGATAGTGATGCCACTGCAGCTGAATGCATTAAGTACCTTAAAACAAATCAGTTAGGGTCAGCTTCATTTATTCCCTTAAATAAAATTCGCTTCCAAGAAATTAGCAGCGAAGATAAACAATTGTTAAAACAACCGGGAGTGCATGATTTTGCTATTAATCTGGTCTCATTTAAACCGCAGTTTAAGAATGCCTTTCAATATGTATTTGGCAATTCCTTAGTTGTAGACAATCTGTCCGTGTCTCGCAAAGTAGGCATCGGCAGAATCAAAATGACTACCCTGGAAGGAGATATCGCGGAGGGCAGTGGTGTAATGAGGGGCGGTTTCATAGGCAAAAAATTAGGGTTAGGGTTTAAGGAAAAAGATTCCTCCGAAGAGTTGGGCATTTTAGAAAAGCAGATCGCCGAAAATGAATCAGTGATTTCTACTATTGAAATGCGAAGAATAGCTAATGAAAAAGAAATTTCCAGCCTGCGCAAGTTGAAATCGGAATTAGAGGGAGAAATTATCAAACTGGAAAAAACCTTGCACCTAGAAAGCCAGGACCTAGAGGCTAATAACGGATTAATTAAGGAACTGGCCAGCCGGCTTAAGCAAACTGACAGTGAATTATCTGAAATCCAAAAGAACATCACTGAAATCAATAAGGATTTGTCTATGCTTAAGACCAGAAAACAACTGTTAAGAACTCAAGTAAACGAGTTGCGTAATCCGCGTTTGCTGGCGCAATTACAAGCTTTTGAAGAATCAAGACAGAACTGCCGGGAAGAACAGGTTAAACTAGAAAGCGAACTTAAGAATGCCATTTCACAGCTAAATCAAATGGTAGCTCCAGAAAAAGAAAAAATTAATGAAATTCGGAAACAGCAAGAAAAAGAAGCTCAGTCTTTTGCAGAGGAAGCAACACAAATATCCCAACAAGTTAAGCAGGAAGAGATAGTGCTTAAGGAGAAAGAAAAAGCCAGCGCAGAGTTTTACTCCAAATACCGCGCATTATTTGCTAAAAGAGAGATATTAAACCAAGGGATTAATAAATCAGAATTGGAAATAGAAAATATCCGCGATAGAATGCGTGAACAGGAACGCGAGTTAAATTTGTTTTCTCTTAAAAATGCGGAAGTTAAAGCCAAGTTGGCGGGCATGCAGGAAGAGTTTAACCGTGTTAAAGGCGCGGAAATTTTGAAAAATAGAACACCAGCTGAACTTAAACAAGAGATTAGCCGACATGAAGTCATGATTGGGCAGATGTCAGCAGTAAACCTAAAAGCCTTAGAAGTGTATGAACAAGTGGAAACTGAGTTCAACAAGTTATTAGAAAAAAAACAAGGGCTGTATCAAGAAAAAACCGATGTATTAACCCTGATGAATGAAATTGAAACCAAAAAGAAAGAACATTTCATGAAAACATTCCATCAAGCTAACCAAAATTTTTCTAAGATTTTCTCCAGCTTGTTTAGCAAAGGCAGCGCTTACTTGCAGTTAGATAATCCTGAAAAACCATTTGAGGAAGGGCTTAACATTAAAGTTAAGCTTACCGGAAACCGTTATATGGATATAAAATCATTATCCGGTGGAGAAAAAACACTAACAGCACTATCATTTATTTTTGCGATACAAGAATACCAGCCGGCTTCATTTTATATTTTGGATGAGATTGATGCGGCTCTGGATAAGCATAATGCTGAGCGATTGTCAAGATTAATTAGAGAATATTCAAACCGGGCGCAGTATGTGGTAATTTCTCACAATGATGCTCTAATCTCAGAAGCAGATACTTTATTTGGAATAAGCATGAAAGACGGCGTAAGCAAAGTAACTAGTTTAAAAATTTAGGATAATTTCTTTCAACTAGCATGCTTAACATCCAGCAGAACTATTTCTACAAGTAAGATTTAGCTTTTTCTATCAGTGGCAAAATAGCTTCTACTTCTTCTTTAGTCAACCGCCCCAGTTTAGCAAAGGTTAGTTCGCCTTCAATATTTTTGTTTTGGCGAGACAACTGCAATTTAGGTATTCCATTATTGTAAGAATAAACTGCAATGGCAATAACTGATCGGTTAAAAGTTACTGACTGTGAAAATAATTCTTTATCCAATTCCTTGTCAAAGCCTGGCATTTTTCTTAATATTGAAAATAGGCTTCCACTTTAAAAAGTTATAGTAAATAACTTTAATTTCAGTGTTAATGAAAAACTTACCTAAAGCTATTTTTTAGATAATAATAACTCTTTAAATTCATAACAATAATAAATTAGAGTAACTACGTTATAGGATATTTTTTTGGGAATCTGTGTATCTGTGTAGATGAAAATAGAAATTAAAACAGTTAATGAAAGTGGAATTAGATTTTCTTTGGTACAGCAAAATAGGGAAATAGGTAGAGCTTATTTATATTTTCTTAAAAATGATTTACATCAACAACCGTTTGCTTTCATGGAAGATGTTTTTATTGAAGAATCACTGCGTGGCCAAGGCTTAGGCACAGAGTTAGTTAAAAAGATAATTGAAGAATCTAGATTGAAAGGATGTTACAAACTGATTTGTACCAGTAGGTATGAGAAAGTCTCTGTTAAAAATTGGTACAAAAGGTTGGGCTTTAAAAATTATGGGGCAGAACTGAGGATTGATCTCTAAATAATTTAATGATATAATTACTAACCCTAGCTAAATATCCAAATTAACCACTTCTGCAGCATGCTTCTGTATAAACTCACGGCGTGGTTCAACTTCGTCACCCATCAAAACAGTAAACATCTGGTCTGCAGCAATGGTATCTTCTACTGTAACCTGTTTTAGTTTCCTAACTTCCGGGTTCATGGTAGTGTCCCACAACTGTCGAGGATTCATTTCACCTAATCCTTTGTAGCGCTGAATAGAAATTTCACTTCCCCATTCAGCAACAGTTTTATCTTTCTCTTTGTCATTGTAAACATAAACAACTTGCTTTCCTTTCTGCAGCCGATACAATGGTGGCATGGCTAGATAGATATGTCCTTTTTCCACCAAATCCTTCATGTGGCGGTAAAAGAAAGTTAACAACAAAGTCATGATGTGTGATCCATCCACATCGGCATCAGTCATAATAATCACTTTGCCATAACGCAGTTTAGTTAAATTAAACTCTTCACCTACCCCTGTGCCCAAGGCAGTAATCATAGCAATGATTTCATTATTCTCCATCATTTTATGCAGCCTGGCTTTCTCTACATTGAGAATTTTGCCACGTAAAGGAAGAATAGCCTGAAATTCACGGTTACGGCCTTGCTTGGCACTGTTATGGACAAATATTCCTGAAGCTAAAGCGAAATTGTTAGTATGTGGCACTTCTAGGTCATAGACATCAATTTTAGGGGTTAATGGTTCAATTTTTTTAATTTTATTATTATCATTTGCTATTGCCTCAACAGTTTTATTGGAATCACTTAACGGCATAAGTGAGTCAGTAATAAGTAATGAACCAGCTTCTTTATAGGAGCCATCTCTTAACATAAATTTATGGTCAGGAGTACAAATTATTTTCTCATCATTATCAAGAATTATTTTAATTACATCGGTGTTACTTTTAGTTATTCGGGGATTTTTTATTTTTTCTATTCCAACTTTTCCGTCTTTTTTAATAGTATAACAAAAATTTTGTTTTTTATGTTTATTCTCTTCAACTAACTCTTTAAAATTAAGATTACGCCCATCTGCAAGTGCTACTCTTGTATCTCCTGAAAAACACCCACCAGCAGAGTCGCCTTCCACCAAGTATAATTCACACTGAGCTGGATCGCGATTGCTGCAGTCGGCTAGCTTCCCAGGCAGCCCTGCGCCTTCCAGCGCTCCTTTTCTTCTGGTTAATTCACGAGCTTTGCGGGCAGCTTCCCTAGCCCTGGCAGCATCTTGGCATTTGCCAACGATAATTTTTACAACTTGCGGATGCTCTTCAAAATAAGTATTTAGCTTATCTCCCACCAAAGAACTGATAAGGCCAAATACTTCGCTATTCCCTAACTTAGTCTTGGTTTGGCCTTCAAATAATGGCTCTGGAACTTTAACGGAAATAACTGCTGTTAAACCTTCCTTGACGTCATCACCGCTTAATTTAAGGTCATATTTGCTATTAACTTCCTTAACAAAATTATTCATTACTCTAGTTAAAGCCGTTTTAAATCCAGAAAGGTGAGTGCCGCCTTCGATAGTATTGATATTATTGACAAAAGAGAATACATTTTCTTGATATCCAGAATTGTAACGCAAGGCTATTTCTAAAGATACATCATCCTTAACGGCCTCAAAGTAAATAACTTCATGCAAAGGAACTTTATTGTGATCAACATACTCTACAAACTGCTTAATGCCTCCTTCGTACTTAAAGATTTCTTGTTTAACTGGTTCACGTTCATCTACTAATTCTATTTCAATGCCTCGGTTTAGAAAAGCTAACTCGCGCAATCGTTTAGCTAGAACATCATAATGATATACTAAGTCTAAGAAAATTGTTGGATCTGGTTTAAAGTGAACAATGGTGCCAGTTTCATTGGTTTCTCCGGTGGCCAACAATTCAGTTAGGGGTTGTCCTTGAGAATATTTTTGATAATGGGTATGGCCTTCTCGTTTTACCTGCACTTCTAGAACAATAGATAAAGCGTTAACCACGCTTAAGCCAACCCCATGCAAGCCACCGGAAACTTTGTAGGAATCTTTGTCAAATTTGCCTCCGGCATGCAGTTTAGTTAATGCCACTTGCACAGCAGGGATTCCTAACTTGGGATGGGTGTCTACCGGTATACCGCGGCCGTTATCATGGACAGTAATAGAGTTGTCTTTATGCACGAATACCTTAATTTTATCACAATATCCCGCTAGGGCTTCGTCAATAGAGTTATCTACAATCTCCCAAACCAAGTGGTGCAGCCCACGCAGAGTGGTATCTCCTACATACATCCCCGGGCGTTTTCTTACTGCTTCCAGCCCTTCCAGTACGGTAATTTGCGCTGCTCCGTAAACCTGTTTGGTAGGTTGTGCTTCTGCCATTTTTAAGAGGAATTTTATTGAATTTAAGATTAATAAATAGGTTAATTTTTATTAAGGTAGATTATCCTTTTATCGAGGATAAATAACTAACTTTTAGTTAGATTTTGACTTTATAAAAGTATCGAAAATTTAATTGCAATGGTTTGCTAACTTAATTTGCCTCTTACTAGTTGTGGCATAACTAGTTATATTTCCTGCCATTTTTTTAAGATCATGAAAAGAGGTTGCTACCGCTACATTGGATGGAAAGAACAGGTAGAGCGGCGTGCTGATAACAGCGGGCTCTGGCAACAGCGATTAAAATCTGCTGTCAGTCGCAAAGAAAGAGCTGCTATTCAAAAAGAACTTGAGCTGTACAGAGATTTCCCACCGGATCAACCCTTGGCTAGAGCTGTTTTTCACCAGGTTGAAGTATACAGATTTACAGAAGAAATTCATTGGCAAGAGCCACCTTACAGCCAGAAAGGAACAACTCGCCCCAGACTAAAGATTGCGGTTGGACAACTGGAACTAGCCTTAATGGTAGATTTTAGCCAAGAGTTAGCCTTATTATCTGGAGAAACAGCTTATCAAGAAAGAACTGTTGGCTGTAATGTACTTTATGAACTTGGCCAAGGGCGTTTTATTAGGGGTGGAACCATTGTAGAGAAAGTAGTTAATGAGCAATCTCGGTTAGTTGCAGCTAGAAAGTATTTAGAGATTAATTTTGATGCCCAGAACCAATGGTACGGGTTTAACCTGGCAGTAGCCCAGTTAAGAGATAGGAAAGAGTATCCTATAATTAAGGTTACTTCAGTCACTACATTTAATGGTTTGAAAGTGGAATCGTTAATAGAGTACGCTCGGCCCAAGTTACATACCTTGCAAAGAGGTAAAGCTAGAAGCTTGTTTAGCACTTTTAATGATAAGGTTCAACCACAAGTGAGATGGCATTATGTTAAATATTAAACTTCATCTACCCGCCAATGCGGTTTGACACTGATATCACCATACTGTTTTCTGCGCAGATAACCTTCCCAAGCGATCATGACTCCTTGATCGCCAGCTAATTCTAATGGTACGTTGTAAAACCTAGCACCTCGTTCCCTGCACATTATGGACAGCATCTCGCCAAAGCGTTGATTAGCGCCAACTCCACCGACTAAAACTAGTTGTTTTTTTCCGCTGTGCGCCATAGCTCTCTCTACTACTTCAGTTACCATTGAGAAACAAGTTTCTTGTATAGAAAAACATAAATCTTCTTTAGAAACTTTACCGCTGTTATACATCTGTTCAACCTTGGTTAATATTCCCGAGAAGGAAACATCCATACCTTTAACAACATACGGAAGTTCAATATACTTTCCGGTTTTAGCCAATTCTTCCATTTTTGGTCCAGCAGGAAAACCTAAATTCATAATACGGCCTAACTTATCCAACATATTACCTAAACCGATATCCAAGGTTTCACCCAAAACTACATAACGATAGTTAGTAGAATTGGTAACTTGTTCACCAATAATTATCTGAGTATTAACACCAGAAACATACAAATAAAGTGGGTTTTGTAATTTGTTCCATAGCTCGCCAATGCTCAAGTGAGCTGCGCAATGATTAACAGCAATCAAAGGCTTACCAATTTTTTTAGAAAGATCTAAAGCAAAGTTATAACCAACCCATAAACAAGGATCTAATCCCGGACCTGCGGAATAAGCAATATAATCTATGTTTTTTATTATAATAGCAGATTGCTGCAGGGCTTGTTGTAAAACTACTTCTGCCACCTTACGATGATGCTCAGCCACTTGGTCGGGAATCATCCCGGTTTGTTGGGAGTTATAACTGTCTTTAGCGTTAGCTAAGATTTTGCCTTGGTCAGTTACAATGCCAACTCCAAAAGTATGAGCAGTACTTTCTACTCCCAAAATAATCATGGTTTTAATAATTTAAAGATAATTTAAAAAAGTTGCTGAATTTTTTAAGCTAAAATTAGACTAAATATTTATAAAACACTGTTAATAAACTAACTATTAAATTACTTATTTGATGCATGATGTTTAAAACAGCCATACACTTAACTTCACCATATCATTGGAAAAAAATACAAGAGACAAAAGTACTAGAACCACTAACTGAACCAGTTTTAAGTGAAGGAGTTGCTCCACAGATTAAGGCGAAGGTTGCCGGAAATAAATACCTAGTAACCATTCCAGAGGAAGCATTAGCTGCTTGGGAAGAATATGGCCTATTGCAGGCCGTAGAAAAAAAAGCAGCAGATCATGTGGGAGTAATAGGTTGTGCTGGTGCAACCAGGGAGAGCTATTTAATACTTAAAATTCCAGTATTGGATGATGATAAAATCTTTGTCAAGGAACACAGATATCCTACTTGTAAATATGGCGACCAATTTATGCCAGGAGCTGTTATTGAAGTTGAATATGAATCAAGAAGTTGTGGGATGAGTACAGCCAAACCAAAAGAGAGAGAATTTGTAAACAGGCTTTGGGAACAGTATAACGATTCTGCTGTACTTTTTGCAGCATATCCTGGTAATTTTGTCGTTCCAGAATTATGGTTGCCTCAGAGAACACCGATAAATTTGATTGAAATATTACAGGACTACCCCATCCCAATTACCAAGAGGCAACGGCGTTAATCTAATAAATCTAAATTTTAAGGTATTTACAACAATGTCCTTTAAAATAACTCATACTGATGGTCAAGCTAGGATTGGCCAATTAAATACTGCTCATGGCGTTATTGAGACACCTTTCTTCATGCCAGCAGCCACCAAAGCCACAGGCAAGGTAATAACTACCGATGATTATAACCAGATTAATATCAAAGCAATAATTGCTAATTCTTTAATTCTTAGCTTAAAACCGGGAATTGAAGTCATCACCAAGGCGGGAGGACTGCATCAGTTTATGAATTTTCCAGGAATTATCTTCACCGACTGCGGTGGCTTTCAAATGTCGCGGCAAATTTTTGAAATGAAAAGCAAGAAAGGGCTGCATTTTAGAAACCCCTACAATAACAGCAAAGTGGTTATTACCCCCCCAAAAATCATGGAAATTCAGATAGCCATTAACAGTGATGTAGCTATGATGCTGGATGATATGCCTAACTGGGGGGTTAGTTACGAACAAGCCAAAATTTCCCTGGAAAATACGCATCGCTGGGGCAAGGAATCACTAAAATGGCATCAGGAACTAAAAAAAAAGAAGTCTTCACAGCAACTCTTGTTTGGCATAGTGCAGGGTAATTTTTTCCCCGACTTGCGGGCGGAATCAGCTAAATTTATCAATTCTTTAAATTTTGATGGAATGGCTATAGGTGGTGTGGCTATAGGCGAACCCAAAGAGAAAATGTATGAAGCAGTGGATGCAGCGTTGCCTTACCTTACTGAAAATAAACCGCGTTATGTAATGGGGGTAGGCTCGCCGGTGGAACTGCTAGAATTAATCAGTCGAGGTATTGATTGTTTTGATTCGGTATATCCTACGCAGGTAGCTCGCCGTGGCACTTTGTTTACTAAAGCAGGATACTTAGTTATTAATCAAGTAAAAAATCAAGATGACTTTCAGCCAGTGGAATTATCCTGCAACTGCCACACCTGCCAAAATTATAGTAGAGCTTATTTGCACCATTTATTAAAGATTAACGAACCGATAGGCAAGAGATTAGTTAGCATTCATAATCTTTTTTTTATACAGCAACTAATAGAACAAGCTAAACAAGCCATTAAAGAAAAAAGATTTACTACCTTTAAAGAAATAGTAATTAGTAAATTTAAACCAACCAAGAATATTTTATAATACTTACTTGCTGCTAGCAGCCTGTCTTTCCAAATCTTTCTTTTTAGAGATAGCTACACTTTTACTAGAACACAGAGCTGCATTAACAATCTCGTCAGCCAAAGCATCTACTACGCTAATTTTTTTGTTGAAAGAGCGAACATAAGCACTTTGTGTAATGTAACGCAAAGCTAAATCTATCCTTCTCTGCGGAGAAACATCTACAGCTTTGGGATAACGCGCGCCACCATACTCAATAGCAATAACTTCCTCCCGGGGTGCGGCATTTTCTACTGCCTTGACTAATATCGCTAAAGGATTCTGCTTGAGTTTCAATTCAGCTTTTTCCAAAGCTTTTTCCACTATTCTAAGAACATGGCTCTTTTTGCCAGTGTTATGTCCAGAACTCATAAAATGCTTTTTGCTTTTGTGTCCAGAGTTCATTAATTTAGTAGCTAATCTTTCCACAATAAAAGTCTGCGACTTATGGAAACGGTTTCCAGCATAACGTGAGCCAGTTTTAGGAACAATCTTGGGCTGTAGTGTGATGTAGCGTTGCAGGCCAGAATCACTTACTTTAACTCCTTCTGCAGTCCAGCGATTAAAAAATGTAACTTCACTCATAAGGTTTACCTTCTTGCTTTCTCCAATTTGCCTCTTAATAAAGCATCGAGACTTTGATCATTAACTTTAATTACCTGCCAGCGAATGCAGGGCAGGTCGCCTTTAGCCCGGCCCATCTTTCCGCCAATGCACTCAACAATAACTTCATCATGTTCATTGATCAATTTTTGAGCGCCGTCACCTGGCATGAAAGCAGTTACTTGTTTTCCATTCTTTACTAACTGGACTCTGGCGCACTTTCTCATAGCTGAGTTAGGCTGTTTTGCTTCGACTTGAATTTTCTCTAGCACGATAGCTTTAGCTTGTGACGATCCGGCTAAAGGATCGACTCTTTTTTTAATCTTGCTTCGTCTAGTTAACTTAAACTGCTTGCGGCGCTTCTGCAATTTTTTAGCTGCTCCTAATCCCCTTGATTTATGCCCCATATTTAAATAACCTTAACATTAGCTTTGTAAAAACGATTAACTGCACGGTTTATTAACTTAAGTTTTCTGCCATCACGCCCAATTAATAAACTTTTTGTTTTTTTTTGTGAATCTTTGAGATGAATTTCACCATTGGTTTCGAGGATCTGCTCAACTGTAATGGGGGAAATAATGTTCTTGATAAAAGAAACTACTGAATCTGCAAATTCAATAGCTTTTATTCTTTTTCCTAGCTGTTGCTGCATTCTGCGAACGGTTTCTCCGCCTTTGCCTAAGATTTTCCCCATCTCGCCAGGGTTAACTACTACATAAATAGTATCGTTATCTTTGAATAAATCCATAATTTTGACATGAGCTTTTTTTTCAATTAAAGAAGACAGGCCTAAAGCCTCTTGGTCAATTTTGATGCGAGTCATTAAAAATTATTTAGTTGTGCCTAAAACAGAAACAAAAAAATTCTTTTTGCAAAAGACACCTAACTCCTCATTGTTTAACTTCAATTCTTGTATTGGAACCTTTTCTATATTCGCTAAATGCAAAATAGTTTCCTTAATTGCCTTTGGGCAGTTGCTAGATAAATAAACTTTAGTTAGCTTTCCTGCTTGCAGCCGCTTATGCACCTGCGCTGTGCCAATCACTACTTTGCCTTCCTGCAACCCGGTTTTTAGTTGCACCAAGCTAGGATCCAAGTCTTGTGTTTTTGCCATTGTAAAGTTATTTTGAGATTTATTTTTAAATTATGATTTTACTTCATTTTAGTAATTAATCCAGGCAGGCCAGTACCCAAAGGAACGGGCTGGTTAATCATAACATTTTCCACTACTGATCGCAGCCGGTCTACTTCTCCTTCCAAGGAGGCATTAATCAAATGTTTAATAGGTGTTTCAAATGAAGCACGAGCCAGCACTGAAGCTTTGTCACTGACTACACCATAACGAGTGATTCCCTTTACTGAACCACTAACACACATGATATCTGCTACTAGCATAATGTGCCTTAAGTCTATATTTAAACCTTGCGCCTCAATGACTTTGTAAACTTCATTAATAATTGCTTGGCGAGCGGCTTCAATGCCGAATACTGCATAAATTTCACGGAGATCGTTGCTAAAAGTTCTCGTGCTATCTACTTCAGCAAGTTCCAACACATCCTTTAAATTAGTGCCAGAGGTTAGAATAATATATTCCTCGCCTCTTTTAACAGGCAGGACCTGTTTTACTCCTTTAATCCCACGAATCTTAATAAGCTTAAGCTTTTCTTTTAGAGTATAGATATCTCTTAAATTATTGTCTCCTCCAGTTTTAGTTTTTTGAACAAATGTAACCTGTTCTGCACTGCCTTCTACCAAGAACCCTTTAATTTTGGTACGGACTAACTTTAATAGATCCTTGCTGTCTGCAAATCCATAATCTTTCATTAGTTGATGATTTAATTTTAGAGTAAGTTTTTGTTCAAAGATATTAAGTGAATATTCTAGAACCAATTCCCCTAACAGAGTTTCTTTTAACATTACAGAAAGTTGCTTAACTTTATCGATGGTAGTATTATGTGGGCTTTTGAGGAAAACCTCCATCATGGGAGTTTTGATTTCTTTCTGGCAGTCAAAAATCTCAATAATCCGGGGAAGTCCGGTGGTGACGTTCATTTCTGCTACACCCGCTAAGTGGAAAGTATTAAGAGTCATCTGCGTGCCAGGTTCACCAATACTTTCCGCGCCAACCAAGCCAACACATTCTCCTGCATTAATTTTAGCATTAGAGTAAAGCTTTACTGTTTCATTAAGAATGGCTAAAAGTTTTTCTTTAGATATCTGCGTTGGGACTAACTCTGCAATTTCATTTAGCACAGCCTCTGGCAATTGGTTTTGGTATTCCTGTAGTAATTCTTGATATTTCATTTTATTGTTTCTACCATCTGTTGCACTATTTTTTTAACATCCAGCACTCCATTTTTAGTTTTAGATACATCCAGCCCATCTTCGCCATATAAGAATTGCACAATTTTCCCACTGGCATCACGAACAGTGCCATCATATTCTACTTTTAAGTCCTGCATAGCGTTGGAAAGCCTTCTGTATAAATATCCTGATTTAGGGGTACGCAAAGCCGTGTCCATTAAGGCATCTCGCCCAGTCATTGCTCCAAAGAAATATTCGTGAGGTTTTAATCCTTCTTTAAAGTTACTTTTAATGAAACCATGTGATTTAGGGCTTAGGTCATTAGGCTGGAAATATGGCAGAGTTCTGTTATGGTATCCCCTTTCAATCCGTTTTCCGCGCAGGGCTTGTTGCCCTACGATAGCAGTCATCTGAGCTATATTTAAAGGGTTACCCCTAGCTCCACATTTAGCCATCACCAAGGCTGCGCTGTCACGAACTTGTTTCATAGCAATCGTACCACTTTTGTTTCTAGCTTTGTTTAGGGTTTCTAAAATCCGTAGCTCTAGAGTTTCAGCCATAGTTCTTCCTGGCAGAGGTTCTAGCTTATGTGTATGGAAAGCCTGAATCAAGGATTCAACCTCTTCTTCAGCTTTGTCAATGACTTCTTTGATTTCATCATTGGTTCCTGGTTCTAAATCCATGTCGGCCAGCCCAATGGAAAAACCGCGCCTGGCTAAGACGGTAATGCCCAACTTAGAAATTTTTCCCAACAGCTCTGCAGTAAAGGTCGGGCCATATTTTTCATAAATATTTCTGAGCATTAATCCACTTTCTTGACCTAAGTTAGCTTTATCCATGGTTCCTGCTTTTAACTGTCCATTAACAATTTTCACGTCAGTGCCACTTTTATCCTTGCCTATAAAATTAAAATCTTTAGGCAGAAGCACAGAAAAGATTTCTTTGCCATCAATTTTTTCTTTGTTAGGCAGAGTGCTTAAATCATCAACGCCGCAAGAATAAAGCAAGTCTATTGCTTCATTTTTAGTGAGTACTAATTCTTTGGTTAGCAAATAGTTGCCAGTTATTCCGTCTTGGATGCAGCCAACTACGCTTAGGCCGTAGCGCGGGCTAATAATTTGCGTTTCCACCAGCATTAAGATGTAGGCTTCAGCTCTTGATTCTTCAGTCTGTGGGATGTGTAAATTCATTTCATCGCCGTCAAAATCAGCGTTGTAAGGGTTACAGACAGCAGGATTCAGGCGGAAAGTTTTGCCGGGCAGAACTTTAACTTTGTGACACATCATACTCATCCGATGCAAGGATGGCTGTCTGTTAAATAGAGCAATATCTCCATCAATTAAATGGCGTTCTACAACGTAACCAGGGGCTAACTCTTCCAAAATTTCGCTGTGTGTTTCCTCAGTAACAGTCTTCCTTCTTCCATCAGGCTTGATAACATAATTGGCTCCTGGATATTTTTTATTTCCATTTTCGATGTAGCTTTTAAGATAAGCCAAGTTCCATTCTGTTACCCGTTCAGGCACAGTTAGGATCATAGCCATGGAAAGAGGCACGCCCACTTCGTTTAAGCCTATCATCGGATCCGGACTAATTACTGTTCTAGCTGAAAAATCAGTTCGTTTACCCGCTAAATTATGCCTGATTCGGCCATCTTTACTACTTATACGTGTAGCTAAAGTCTTTAAGATTTGGCCTCCACGATGGCGAGCAGGAGGCAATTGTGGCACTTCATTGTTAAAAAAGGTAGTGATGTGGTATTGTAAGAGGTCCCATAAATCTTCAATAATCACTTCTGGAGCGCCAGCATTAATGTTTTCAAATAATCGTTGATTTATTCTAACGATATCTCCTAATTTGTGAGTTAGGTCGTCCTCGCTTCTCTCGCCTGATTCCAAAGTGATGCTTGGCCGCATTGTTACCGGAGGAATTTGCATTACTGTTAGTATTAACCATTCTGGCCTGAATTCTCCTGATTTAAAACCAAACATTTCTAAATCATTATCAGCTATTTTTTCCAGTCTAGCTCTTATTTCAATGGGCGTTAGCCTAACTTCATCTTCATAAAAAGTATAAGGTTTATCTAATTTAATTTTGGACTGCTTAGCATCACAATGAGGGCACTTTTCTTTTATCTTGTACTTGCTTACTATTAACTTGATTTTCTTTCTTCGGGCTTCAAATCCTTCTTCGCTGCCTATTTTATCTAATTGTGTTACATATTTTTTTAAGTGATCATCTGGCACTAATACTCGCGAACAGGATTTACAAGTAGATTTTAACAAGTCCAGAACTTGTTTTACAAAATTGATGTGAATTACTGGCCTGGCTAATTCAATATAGCCGAAATGGCCCGGACACTCTTTTAGTTTTTGACCGCAAGTTTTGCATTGCAAACCTGGATCAATTACTCCTAACCGCAAATCCATTAATCCACCATCTACTGGATAACCTTCACGATCGTAAAGTTCTGGTGTAACTACCTTGGCCGTAGCAGCAGAAACCATTTGTTTCGGCGAAAAAATGCCAAAAGTGACACTTTCAATTTTTTCATTAACTTGATGTTTCATGGTTGTCAATTCAATATTTGTTGATTAAATTTAATTTGGGGTAAATTCCTAAGCTTCTGAATTCATCGAGCAGCAACTTAAAGGCATAGCTCATTTCAATGTCAGATACTTTAGAGTCTTCTCCATACAAAGGAGAAATAGCTTTGCCGTTTTTTCTAATGTCATAATAACCCATTAAACCTGATTCCTTACATACTGGAACCACTACTCGGTCAGAGTCGAACCGTTCTTTTAGCAACAATGAAGCACCATGAGCAATAAAGGTGTCTTTTTCCATTTCTCCTAGCCTTAACCCGCCTTCTTTAGCTTTACCTTCTGTAGGTTGGCGAGTAAGCAACTGGATTGGGCCACGGGCACGTGACTGCATTTTATTGGCTACCATATGCCGCAATCTTAGGTAATACATATTTCCAACATAAATGCGCGCCAGCATCTGCTTGCCAGTTCTTCCATCATAAAAGACTTCGGTTCCATCTTCATTAAAACCAAGGCCCAGTAACTCTTTTCTTAATTGTTCTTCGGTTTCTGCTTCAAATAATGTGCCATCTACAAACCTACCGCTCAAGGCGCCTACTTTTCCTCCAACTAATTCTACTAAATGGGAAATGGTCATTCTGGAAGAAACCCCATGCGGAGTAAAGATCAAGTCCGGGATAATCCCGTTAGCGGAAAATGGGATATCTTGGGATGGCACCAAAATTCCCGTAACGCCCTTTTGCCCGTGGCGGCTAGTAAATTTATCGCCAATCTCTGGAACGCGTTCTTCCCTTAAACGAACCTGCACCAATTTATTGCCTTCTTCGTTTTCAGTGATAACTATGAAATCAGCCACGCCCTTTTCACCATGCTTTAGGGCGATAGAACTTTCACGTCGTGTTACAGCTGATAAGTTATATTCGTCCATACTGCTTAAGAAGCGAGGTGGACTGGTCCTGCCTATAACCACATCCCCTTCATCAACCATGGATTCAGGATAAATAATGCCGTCTGATTCTAAGAAGCGGTAATCATGTTCGCTGCGATAGCCTTTAACATCCTTATCTGGGATGGAAATTTCATCTATCAATCCTCCAGAGTATCTTAATTCTTCAGCGCTTACCGGCCTAAAATAAGTGCTTCTGGCCAGGCCACGCTCAACAGAAGCTTTGTTTAGAATTACACCATCCTCCATGTTGTATCCATCATAACACATTACTGCTACAACCATATTTTGGCCGGAGGGATGTTCACGGTAATCAGAAATATCATGGATTTTAGTCTTAACTATAGGAAACTGAGGATAATGCAGCAAGTTGGCATCCATATCCATTCTTAGGTAATAATTTGCAGCATAAAATCCTAAGGCCTGTTTCTGATTCTTGCTGCCAATGATTATCCTAGAGGAAGGAGCCATATTAGAGAATGGAACTAAAGAGGTGGTCAAGCCACACAGCGAGCCCATGGTTATTTCTAGATGGGTATGCTTGTCAGTTAAATCATTCTCGTGATAAGCTACTAAAGCATTTTCTTCTTCGGCAGCGTCTAAGTATTCAATCACACCCTGGCGCACCAAATCTACCCAAGTAATTTCTCCATTAGACAGTTGCTCCAAATGTTTGCTGGTTATAAGGGATTTACTATCTCTTACAATAATTAGCGGCCTTCTAGCTCTACCTTCGTCAGTAAGAATATATACATTATTTGATTCTTTATCAAAGAAAATATTAACATCTTCGGACAATGTTCCTTTACGCCTTAAATCTTTAAAATCTTCTACAAACTGCAAGGAGTGTTCGATGGTTCCAAGGTATTTTGAATTAATGTATAAATCTGCCATATTTATTTAATTATTTTGCCAAATGGGCTTAATTTTTTCAATTATTTCTGGCTCTGGAACATTCTGAGATAACGAACACAGCATAGATAAATTTTTTCTTAATCCGATATTCGTTCCTTCTGGTGTTTCAATAGGGCATAACCGGCCTAAATGAGTACAATGCAAAGCACGCGCTTCGAAATTTTCTTGTGAAGTAGATAATGGGCTAGCTATTCTTTGAAGGTGTGAAATCATGTCCAGAAAGTTGGTTCGGCTCATTCTTTGAGATACACCTTGGCGGCCACCTACCCACTCTCCGGTAGCCATAGAGGAATACAGCCTGGAAGTTAACAATTTATCTCTAATGATGACCCGGATAGATGGCAATTTGCCACGCTTGATTATTCTCTGAAAGTTGTATAATATATCTCCTACCAGTACTTTAAAGTTAACTCTAAATAAATCCAATAACAAGTCGCCAGCCATCCTGATCCGCTTATTCATATAATGGTCCTTATCGTCAGGCTGCAGGCGGTTGTTGTCAACATCGATAAACTTCTTAAGCATCTTACAAAGATTTTTAGCTTTTTCAAAGCGAGCGCCTGTTTCTGTGCCAACATTAGGTAATAAATATTTATCAACGATCTCTTTGGTTCTCTCCATCCTAATTTCCTTGGCTTGGGCAATCCCTACCCTTTTAGCAATATAGTCCATGGCTTCTTCTTGTGTTTTGATATCAATAAATTCAAATAAGTTTAAAATCACTTCTTCATAGGATTGTTCTAAAGAAATAGCTTTCATAATTTCCTCGTCCTTAATCATCCCCAAAGCCTTTAGTAAGATGACTAATGGCATTTGTTTAACCCTAGTAAAAGTAATGTAATAAATGCCATCTTTTTTCTTTTCGAAAGCATGGGGTATCTTATATGAACCTTTAGCTGCAAAATATCTTCCGGAGGTTGTCCCATCCTTGGTTTTTTCAACTACTAAATTGTTGGCGGCTAAATCTTCCACATTGACAATAACACGCTCTGTTCCATTAATAATAAAGTACCCCCCCGGATCGCTAGCATCTTCACCGCGTTTAATTAATTCTTCTCTGGTTAGCCGATGTAAATTGCAGTGTTTGCTTTTTAGCATTATAGGCATTTTTCCTATCTCAGCTACAAAATTCTCTCTTTGAACATCATTAATGTAAGTGCTAACTTCTAAAAAAATCGGCGCATGGTAAGAAATTTTTCTTAAGCGCGCTTCCATCGGATAAATCGGCCGCTTACTCCCATCAGCTTCAGTAATTTCTGGTTTTCCAATAGTTATCCGGCCGAACCTGATTTTAAATTTTTCAATGTTATGGGGAATGATTGCTGGTTCGGCTTCCTTATTTTCTTCTATTACTTCCTGCAAGCCTCGTTCTAATAAATTGTTAAAAGATTGGATGTTACTGTCTACAAACCTTTTTTCTTCAAAGTACCGTTTTACTAAGATTGATCTGTCTTGAGCCATCTTATCCTTCAACCACCGCACGATAAAAAGAGGTCTTACCAGCAGTTTTACTCTCTCTCTCAACTAAAATTATATCCCCTACTTTTGGGTCGAATTTTTTAATAGCCGGGTCAGTCTTCATAATCTTAGGCAATTCTATAGTTGAAACAGAATATTTTTCAAATAGCTTTTTTTTCTCAGCATCCGTTAACTTGGAATGTTTTGGCACCAATAAATGTTTGTTAATATCGACCATTTTATGATAGTGAGCGGGCCGGACGAGACTTTCATTGTATCACCACTAAGGTGCTTACGTTTTGAACTCGCGACCGCTTGATTCCTTCCTTATGGAAGCTGCAAATTTTATTTGCGAAAGCAGCTGGACTTAAAAGTCAAGCGCTCTACCAAGCTGAGCTACCGGCCCATTTTTGATATACACCTGCTTGACCGACAGACAACCCC
>CAZRCV010000012.1:0-26036 GCA_964598745.1 uncultured Methanosarcinales archaeon | reverse complement strand
TGGAATGAGCATATTTTTACGCAGAAATTTATGCATTATTTATGTCGCTAACTATAATGCGTCCATTGTTATGCTACTACTAATTCTATTTATAAATATATTCTTACTTTGGAATAAAACATAAAAATATGTAAATTAGTTTAATTAATTACTAAAAACTTACCGAAAGCCTAAAATTATAATTGAATTATCTACTTAGTATAAGATTAAAGTGTTAAAAGGGGGTTGTTTGGAAAATGAATTGTTTGGAAAATGAACCATGGTAGCAGGATTCACTATTTCCCCACCAACACCACTCGGTGAAGTCACAAAGCTTTCAACAGATACTTTTAATGAAATCAGGCGTTATGAATCTGTCCTTTTAAGCAGAGATGTAAATGGTGCAATTGATGAATTAGAACTTCCAGATAGCTTGCTAGAATTGGAACTTTTTACAAATATGACTTGTCACTCAGCATGCAAATACTGCTATCTGCCTAGATTAAGAAATGTTGGAACTGAGAGTGATTCTCCATTGGAATTAGAACAGTTTAAGCAAATTTTAGAAGAAGCCCATGTTATGGGTGTAAGAGAGTTGGGTTTGGTAGGCAAAGAGCCTGCTCTTGATGAAAAAACATATCCTCTCGCTCATTTTGCTGCTAACAGAAATATAAAAGTAGGAATGATTACTGATGGAAGACTGCTAGAAGAACAAAAAGATCAAATGTTAGAAAATGGAATTGGATATGTCAATGTAAGTATAGAACCAAAAAGAATCTATAATGAATTAGGAAGAGGCAGTGGTGAAGTTTTTGATAAAGTAATAAGAGGTTATCACTCTATTAAATCCAGCTTAAGTGCTGCAATCCATGTTGTTGTTACAGGAACACATACTCCACAAGATATCGTAGATTTATATGATTTGATGGGTGAAGGTTCAGCTTTGCATATTTCACCAATGGTGCCCCATAGCCATCAAAGAAGAGTTATTCCTTCTTCTCTTGTAGATCTAAGTAAAGTTGTAAATTGCCTTTTAGAGAAAATGGAAGAACGGGGAGGATCAACTTTATGGATACGTTTAAGTCCCCCAATTTGGAACTTACACTCTTTCTTTGTAAAAAACTATTGTGGAGATGATTTATATCAAGATAATTCTGGAAGAGTTTTTCATCAAACTAATCTAGGAAATTCTACGAGAATGATAGTAGATGGTGATCCAAGACCAACTTATGGCCAAACTAGAATCAGAATCACGCCGTTTGGACAATTATTAGCTTGTGAAGATATGTCTAAACCTAATTGGCCAACACACGTAGAAAATGTTTATAATAATAGCGGAGACTTACAAGCATTTTGGTCAAGTAAAGGTAGGAAAGGAATAGTTAAAGATGAAACTATCAGACTTTATAACTCAATTGCATCTGAAGCAATAAAAACAACCAATAGATCAATATTCCTTTAGATACTTATTCAGAAACCACGGTGCATTGCTTTTCTTTATTGCAGCGCGTCTGCTACCGGGATCGTTATTCCTAAAATAATGAAAATAGTAATCTGTCCAGTCTTAGTCACAAGGTAAACACAAGTATTAGCGGTATAAAAATATTGTGTCGAAGCTGCGTAGAAACACCAAATAGCTGTTAGAAGGCTAACTTTGTACTGACAGCCTAGAAAAGATATTTATTGGATTAAAATTAAAAAAATTTAACGTATTACTAACAAGTTCACTACTGCCGCCTAAATTATTTTCAGCAGAACTGATGTTGATTAACTCTCTCCTTACCAATTCTTTAAACAAAATTGTTCCAGCTAATTGATGGCCAGCAGAATTAAAGTGCCCATCATAAGAATAAAACAAGGGAAACAAGCCTGCTTCCTTGAAGCCTTGGTGCAAACTGATAAACTTAATCTGGTTGGAATCAGCCCAGTCTTGAATGGTTTGATCAGCCAAACTATTGTAAACTTTTCCTGATGCAAAGCCAAAGTTATGTCGCCCTTGGCTCCATTCCTCTGCAGAAACTTGATGTCCGTAAGGATAAGTTAGCAGTACAAAAGTAATATTATTTTTAGCGCACAGCTCCTTAATTAAAAGAATATATTGATATGTTGCTCCAAGATAAGCATTTATTTCTTCCTTAGAAAGGCCACCGCGAGTAAGCAAGTATTGGTCATAATCTAAATCATAAAAATTAGAAGAAGCCCAGGCCCTGTCAGCCGGAACCAATGAATCTAAAACCACCAATGGGCTTTCCAAAAAGCGTATTAGTTTTATTTTAGTATACAGCCATGTTAAAACATCATTTTGTTGCGGAGTAACACTACGTAACTTTCCTGAAGCATCAAAAGTTGCCTGACGAAGGTAATCTCGGTCATTTTGAATATCACCTATATCCAAGTTAAGAATTACCATGTCTGGATTAAGCGCCAACCCTTTTTCACGCAGAAACAAGTATTCTAATACTGGAGAATAAGAAGTGCTGCCGCCATTAATTACATCTAAATTAAATCCATTCGCTTGGAATTGCTGTTGCAGTATTTCGCTAAACGTATCTTCATGACTAACACCCCAGCCAACCGTAAAGGAATCTCCTAACATTAAAATGCGACGATCAAAATTATCCTTGGAAAGAATCGGGTCATCTCTTAACCCATAAGAATTGATGCTTACGTTGATATCCCATTCCCTCGATCTAGAGTTAACTTGGCAGTTAGGCCTATAGGAATGATGCAATGCGAGATCTGGCTGCTGACAACTTTGAGCTGCAGTTACTTGCAGAAAAATCTCTAAAATAATTAAGCTTATAATTAATGACATTAGCAATAGGGAAAAGTTAACTAGTCTTTTTTTAATCCAATCGATTCTAAAAAACCTATATTTATAACAAAAACTACTGATAGCAAAAAAAATTAGAGCAGCGCCAATAAGAACAATCAATGATTTTAATAAGTAGCCTTCCAACAAATTAACCCGCCGAAAAGTTGGTGGAATCTTGACCCAGTAAAAACTTCCCCAGATAATTAAAGCACCTAACGCGCAAATAATTAATCTAACTGCTGCAGATTTACCAATCCTAGAGCAAACAAGTTTCATCGTCGTTAATCAGAAGCATTAACCTCGCTGTCCCAAAGATGTACTGTATTATCCAAACGGCGAATTAAATATCTCCCTAAAACTAAATAATCTATGCCTGTACCCATCATGCATTGGTAAGCATCATAAGGTGTGCAGGCAATTGGTTCGCCTCTGATGTTAAAAGAAGTATTTATTAAAATAGGAACACCAGACAATTTTCCAAAGGCTTTAATTAAATCATAGTATAAGGCATTCTGTGTCCTTCTAATTGTTTGCAGCCTTCCACTGCCATCCACATGAGTTACAGCTGGAATCCTAGGCCGCCATTCCGGTTTAATAGGATAAACCATTAACATGTAATCTGTTGGTTCAGGGATCGGAAAATCACATTGAAAATAAGCCGGCGCATCTTCTGCACAGACTACTGGAGCAAAGGGACGAAATTTTTCACGATGCTTTACTTTAAGGTTAAGAATTTCTTGCATCTGTTTATTGCAAGGATTGGAAAGAATACTGCGCGCGCCGAGAGCGCGAGGGCCCCATTCCATTCCACCTTGGAACCAGCCTACCACCATATTTTTATAAATTAGTTTAGCTGTAGTGGCAATAAGTTCCTGTTCAGTATCAAAATAACTGTATTTAATTTTATTTTGCTCTAAAAATAATTTAATTTGCGTGGAGGAATAACTTGGCCCAAGGTAGGGATTGCTTAGCGAAACAGTTCTGGGATGGCCGAGAATTGTATGGTAAACGTAGGAAGCTGCGCCAATGCTGTTCCCGCCATCGGTAGCATTGGGCTGAATCCAAATTTTCCTAAATGGAGTTTTCTGAAGGATTTTGCCGTTGTAAACACTGTTTAAAGCCACGCCGCCGCCCAAGACTAGCGCATCGCACTTAGCAACTCTATGAAGGTGCTTAAGCATTTTTGTCATAACTTCCTCTACGATCAGCTGCAACGCAGCGGCAATGTCTTTATGCCTTTGAGTTAATTCTGTTTCAGGACGGCGAACCGGCCCGCCTAAGAGAAAACACAATTTTTGGGAAGGCATTCTGTCGCCAAAATGATACATAAAGTACCTCATATCGAAACGATAGCTGCCGTCTTCCTTGATATCGATAACTTGTTTTAATTTATGGTAAAATTGGTTCGTCGCTGGATTCATGTTTCCGTAGGGGCTTAACCCCATCACTTTATATTCTGAATTATTAACACTAAAGCCTAGGTAACCCGTAATAGTAGAATATAACAATCCTAAAGAATGAGGAAAACGAATTTCTTGGTCTAAGGTGATATTTATACCTTCTCCCATTCCATAAGCGGTGGTAGTCCATTCACCCACACCATCCACGGTTAGGATGGCCGCTTTTTCAAATGGACTCACTAAAAAAGAGCTAGCGGCATGAGCCAGGTGGTGATTAATAAAAAAAACAGTGCCCCGGTAATTTAATTTCTTTTTTAGAGTTCTAGGCAAGCGCAGTTTTTCAGTCAGCCATTTAGGCGTGGAACTAAGGAAGGTTTTAATACTGCGGGGAAACATTTCCAAGTGTTGGGAAAGAAGCCGTTCAAATTTTAACAATGGTTTTTCATAAAAGCCGATATAAGAAATATCCTTAATCGAAATTCTCTGGCTGCTTAAACAGTACTCTATAGCCTTAGTAGGAAAAGAATTATCATGTTTTTTTCTGGAGAATCGTTCTTCTTCCGCAGCAGCTACTATTACTCCATCTCTTAACAATGCTGCCGCTGAATCGTGATAATAACAACTAATCCCTAAAATGTACATGGCGTGTCTCTTTATTTGGTGTTACAAACTTATGTTGAGCAAAAGTTTTAAAATTGCCGATAATACTCCTTTAGTGGTTTCGAGGATAAGTTTAATGGTTCCCAATAGGAAGACCGAGAGGTATCTTTATTTAAGGTTAAAAACCTCTTTTTGAGCAGACGGCTAACTAAGTGAGTCATACCAATTCCCACAATGTAAACTGCTAAAAGCAACAAGCTGTTTACCAAAAGGCCGATATTTTGGCCGAATTTACTCCATCCTTGCTTAACTCCATTAAGGAATAGCTTCATTTCAGCCACCATCTTAAGACCAATCCACCCATAGTTAGTAACAGCGTAATAGCGGAAACATAAAAATAAGACCCAGAATTGGGCAGTTTATGGAGTCCTAGCAGAACTAAAAACAGAGCCGTGGTAAACAAGAAATATCCAGCTAAATATCCAATTACTTGACCCTGCTGAAAGGTTAATTTATGGCTAAACATAAAATTCTTGGTCTTAAAACGCTTTATAAAGTTTGTTGAATTATAACCTAGCAATTAAAAATAGCTTTAGGTCCAAGTAGTATCGTCTAAACACAAACTCTAAAATACAAATTATTAAAAGGTAATCAAATTTCCCTTTAATAAAATGATCTGTACTGAAGAAATAATTCATGCTAAGTATCATTGTGGTCCAGTAGGAGCTAGTATCGATAGACCTTCTTTAAGATATGAATCAATTGAAGCACTTATCGCCAACCTATCGGCTAATGGTGTTAATGTAAACCCAGAATACTCCCAAAAACAAGTTAAGTATCCACTTAGTACAGGTCCTTCTGAAACGGTAGCTCATACTGCTTTGCTTCCGTTGGCATCACAACTTCCACCAAATAGTTCTATTGAAACTATTCATCTAAGAGATGGAAAAGGCTTAGAATTGGAGTTCAGAGACTATGACCATATAATTTCTGAACCACCTACCGGAAGAATAGGTGGGTTTAGTAGTGGTGATTTTGGAATCATTTGTAAATTGACTTTAAAAAAATCGAAACCAGATTTGTCGGTCATTGATGCCGTTAGAGAAGCCATTGCCAGAACCTACGTTTTAACTCTAGAAGATTAATGGTTCATATTCTCTTAAACAGGAAAGTACTAACATAATAATCAGTAGTATTAATAAATAAACCATTAAACAACTCTCGAGGTGATTTTAAAGCTGCTGCTAACTTCTTAGTAAATGATGCAGTTATAACATTTTCCTTAAGGCCGCCCAGATTCCTGGTTAGCAAGGCCGAAACACGATTATTGTCCTTCCATCCAGATCGCTGTAAATCATAAGGAAAGTTCTTTTCCAGCTGAAAACCATGGTTCTGAAATAACTTTAAAGTAGCTCGGTCGGAAGGAATAGCCAAGTGGAAAGGAGCATGAATAGTATAAACTTGAAAAGGATCTGCTGGATTTAATTTTTTGATTCTAGTCGAGGATGGATGGATAGTCAAAATTCTTGAACCAAGAACAGTATGCTGCTTAATTGTTTTAAAGAATAAATCATAGTTATCAATATGTTCAAAGACATGAGTCAGGTAAATTAAAGAATAAGTTTTATCTGGAATATCTGCCAACTCTGGATTAAACGGTTCATAGCCATCAACACAAAAACCACGTTGACGCAAGGCTTTAAGCAACGCCCCGCGGCCGCAGCCGTAATCTAAAAATTCACCACTTAAACCATTTTGTTTCAAGAAATTAACCAATCGCTGGGCCTTTATGGAAGATACTTTATTCCCGGTAATGTAATCCTGATAATCTATCTTCTGCGAAGCGATATTAATCAAAGAACCGCAACTAGAACAGCGACAGTAATCAAAATAATCACTAGCATATCTTTTAGTAGTGCCTTTGAACGAAGCTTGTTCACTAAAAGTATGGCTCCCGCAATAAGGACAATTAAAATCCATGACTCTATTTCATTGCCCGATGCTTTTATTTTTTGTGTATAATTAGTTCTTGGTTAAAATTAACTGGAAACTAGAAGTGAAAGCCGACTCTTCACTGAAATTATTCTTTGCTATGCAAGCCTGTCCAATAAAGCTGCCTGATACTTTCTGCCTCTTTCTTAGAAAGCCGATCATAGAATTCCTCAAAGAACATTCTCCATACAGGATCTTTGGTTAGCCTTATCCGATCTCTATGGCCAGCATTAAAATATTCCTGTTGAAACCGTTGAATCCAGCGTTCGGCGCCAAGCCCCCGCAGGGCAAAAACGGCAGCCCACTTAGAAACAGATAAGTCATATTCTAACGACGCAGCGTTAGAAACACCGTTTTGTTCGCAAAGTGATAGATAGGAACTATATTTTCTTCTGGCAAACTCCGCAAAAATTTGCGCGTGCGTAACTAAAGCAGGGTACTCTCTGCCAGTTACCTTAAACTCAGAGTCGAGATACATTTCTGGTTTAACTTGCTTAGCTGTGCCGTGGGTATCCACCAGCCAGCGGCACCAATTACTGATTTGACCCGATGGATAAATCGAAGAACCAGCAAAGTGCATAGAAGTAATTACTTCTAATCTTACTCCTTCGATTCTAGCCCTATCTTCCTGGGCTAATTTTGCAGCCAAATTCAATACTACATCGACCATGAGATGTTCAAATTTAACTTGTTTTAAAAGGCTTTCTAGCGAAAGCATTACCTACTAGTAAAACTTTTAGGAAAAATTAAAAGCTAAAATCAGCGCTGAAATAACCTGATAACTAGGCTATTATCAAAATAAGGCATAAATAAATGGCGACAAGGCACTGCTCTGGCCAAAGATAATTAGCGTCCCTACTAGCAACAACATTACAAAAATCGGCATTAGCCACCAGGCTTTCCTAACCTTCAAAAATTCATAAATCTCCATTAACAAAGGTTTGTTGCCTTCCATGTTTCATTAAGATTATACCATAGTTATTATGCTTTTCTGTTTGGTTATTTAGGAAGCTTGACTTTAACTATCTCTTTACTGGCCAGTTCTAATTTATCTGCTTTTTTTTTGAATTCTTCTCCAAAATCGGCAACCCCTGCCATGTATAAATTCGCAGGAAGCGAACCGATTAATTTCATAACCCTCCCTTTTGAGCTAGTCCATTGGCCATCCGACAACAGTTGTAAAAAAGTATCTGGATCATAATCAAACAACCAAACATCGTCATTCTCCCAGGCGTCTTCTGGAAAGCCGCTTTCTCTCAATGCCATTTTAGCCTGCCGCCCATTTTTCCCTTGAGAAATTTGTCCCCTGTAAAACTCAATTCCCCCACGAGTAAGAGCAACTAAATCTTCCAGTGAAGACCGAGGCTCGCCTACATACACCCATTGCCGATTGATATGGCCAGCTTGGCTGGGATCTAGGGGAACTTGATTAAACACACCATAACATCTAGCCGCGCTAATAGTAGCGCCAAATTCTTCTTTAGCTTCAGATTCAAAGGCATCCATAAATGGATCATGAACATACTTATCCTTCCATCTAACGCTGCCCCCGGGAATCGGCTGCAATCTTCCCGCTAACTCCGTTCCGCCACGCAGCCCTAGTGGAAACTTTCCATTTTTAACTAGCATTCCTTGAATAGCATTTTCGATTACCGGCCCCCTAGTTGGACTGAAAGAACACAAAGCTGCAAGTTGTGATTGGTTAAAGAAATTGCCTGCTCGAATAGCTTGAATGGTATATGAATCCAGCATCACACCAATAATGTTAAGAGTTCCATCTTTACCAATAAAAGGATTGATCGACCCAAAATTAATTTCTTGCCAAGGTTCAAAATCAGAACTAGGAGAACCATCACCATTAAAACCAAATTTTACTTTTCCATTCTTTCCAACACCATACTTTTGAGCTAATCTATCGAAATCTAACTGGCTATCTGTTAGGTCATCAATACTATCTAAATGAGCAAAGGTACAGAAAGATTGAACCTTAATGCCTACGTTTCCTTGAGGAAGATCTAAAATATAATTAGGCATGCCAGGAGAAATATCATAAATAATTTAAAAGAATTATGTAAAATAAAACTATGCTCGAAAGCAAGTTCTTCCTTAACGACTGTATTGGCTAGCCACACTGCTTGTTTTACTATATTTCTCAATAAACTGTCGCACTCGCTGCTTGGCCTCGCTGTCTTTAACCTGCCGCGGTGGATGCTTGAAAAAGAAAAACGAAGCATCCTCAATCACTCCAGACAAGCCATTGTCCAAGGCCAACTTGGCGCAGCGTATGGCGTCAGCAGCACAGCCTGCGGAATCCGGAGAATCTTCCACTGTTAATTCTAGGCGGTACTTGCAAGGAATCTCACCCCACATTTCTCCATCTAAAGTAATTACAGCAGTTTTCTCGTCTTTTTGGCCATCGCGCCAGCCATGCCCTTTCTTGCCAGACATGCCTTCGCCTTCTCCGGGGCCGAAATAAGATTCATGCTGCAATTTCTGTCCAGGTTCCAGCAAACCAATTACTGATTCCTGTTTACTGGCTAACTTGTGTTTCAACCGATGCTCAGCTGTCATATTCAAGAAATCAGTATTTCCACCCTGGTTATATTGTGAAGTATAATTGATTTTTAAGCCGCGCTCCTGAGCAGCCTGGATCAGCATACGATGAGAATAAGTAGCTCCCAACTGAGCTTTGATATCATCGCCCAGAACTGGAAGCCCGGCTTCTTTAAACCTCTGAGCCCAACTGCTATTGGAGGCAATGAAACTAGGTATGCAATTAACAAAAGCGCAGCCAGCTTCTATTGCTGCCAGCGCGTAAATTTTTGTCGCTTCTTCCGAACCAACCGGAAGATAGTTAACCATTACATCAACTTTATGCTCTTTCAATTTTTGGACAATATTTACTGGATTAAGATTGGCTATTACAAAAGTTTGATCCTTATTTTTATGTTCCAGCATATGAGGCGAAACACCATCTGAAACAACACCCATATATACCGGGGCATTCAAGAAAGGAACACTGGAAATAAACTTGGTGCAGTTAGGCAAGGCAAAAACTGCTTCAGAAACGTCTTTGCCAACTTTTCTTGCATCAATTTCAAAACCGCAAACTGGTTTAATGTCTTGTACTCTATAGCCACCAACATCTAGATGCATGATTCCTACAGTAGAATTTACTTTCTTATAATATTCTATGCCCTGCACTAAGCTGCTGGCGCAATTTCCTACACCGACGATAGCTATCCTGATTTCATATTGTTGTGGCATAATAATAAACACCTCGTTTTCTAACCATAAGCCAACGGGAAAACTCTCTTTTTAAGCATTTTGAAATAACGTTCCTTTTTATTTGATAAAAAAATATGGTTTAACTGATCCGCCTTCAATAATAATAATGCCCCCATTTTAACGGTTATCCTTTTTTAATTTTAATACCGAAAATAATAGCTGCAGGTCTGGAACAGTAATTTCTTTAACTGCAATTAACACCAGAAAATAAACTATCAACCATAACACAGCAGAAAAAACAAACCATTTCCCGGGAAATTTAACCCACTGCGAAACAAAATATAATACGATTGAAGTTAACAATATTTTAAATAATGAAGCTAGCGGCATTAGCGCTTTTAACTTAACTAACAAGTAAGTTGAACTGATTAACAGAGAAAACACACTCGCAGCCAGTGTAGCTAAGGCTGCCCCCAGTATAGAATACTTAGGAATCAGCCAGAGACAAAAAAAGATTATGCTGACAGTACTTATTAAAGATATAACTGTAGCAGCTATCATCCGACTGATCCCTAACAAAAATGATCCTTGCGCTAACAAAATCGCCAAACCGGCAAAACCAAATACTAAAATTTGCAAAGATCTAGCGGCGCTGAGATAAGAAGAAGAGTATAACAAAGAAATTATTTCTTCTGCATTAGTGCTGATTAAAATAGCAACTGGAAAAATAACCATCACTATATAACGCAAGTATTGCTGCAGATACTTCTTGATCAGAAAAAAATTATTTTCACTATAAGCCTTGGAAACAGTGGGGAAGATCGTTAGCGGTAAAGCTGTAAAGGCGGACTGCACTACCTTAGAAATAGTTATTGCTGCTGTATACCACCCGGTCTGAAGATCATCTGCTATCAGCCTCTTTACTGCCAACAGGCTAAACTCGGTAGTTAAAGTAAATAGCAGGTAAAAGAACGTCATGGGCAGAGCTATCTTTAACAGTAAATTCCGGCCAAATGATGGCATTATGCCTGATTCTGAGCGGCTTCGAAAGGAATTATCGCGCCTAATAATGGCCATTGTAATCACGAAAGCAATTAATGGCGCTATCACGTAAGAAGCCACTGCTCCAAACAAGCCCAACCCCCAGTAAACTAACATAAATGCGACAACTAACCTTAACACAGATAACACCGATTCCAAGACAGCTTGTGTTTTAAAACGATGTAGGCCATTTAGAAAACCTTTAGCGCCAACTGAATACAATCCTAAAGTAAAAGTTGCCAATGATGAAAACAAAATCATTTTAGACAGTGGTGGATCCTTCAGCCACTGGGCGATATAACTAGATAAGAATAAAAAAAGGATTAAACAAACTAAGCTAATAACCAGCTGTAGTTTCATGCCTCTGAGGTAAATTGATTTAGCTAGTTCAGCTTTTTCTGCTACATTCTTGGAAACTCCCAAAGTAATTCCAGTCAAAAAGAATATTTTGGTGACAAAGATTATTGACAGTATTACTCCAAAATCACCGTAGGCTGCTGGCCCCAACCACCGCGCTAGGCTAGCATGAATTAAGTAGGAAGAAAAAATCGTTACAAACTGCGAAGCCATTAACCATACTGTTCCTGAAGCTATTCGATTTTTTACAACCACGCTTGATTTTTCTGGGATTGACTTAATAAAATTTGTTGAACAACATTAGTAAATGAATTATCCCGCTTAACGTTCAGAAATGAACTGCTAAAAGAGATGATTTTTCATTACTTATATAAAAGAAAAACCTAACTGCTAAAAGTATGCTAGGAAAGATCCATTTGTTGTTAACTAAAATAGTCCTTAAACCATTGTTAATACCAAAAATTCCGCCAATTTACTACTTAGGGTTGTTTATCCGAGAAATATTGATATTTTTATTTCATTGCGACCTATCGCCATTGGCAGAAATACCATTTTCAACTAAATTTCCGCATTATATTGGCATTGTAATTGGCAGCTGTAAGATGGGAAAAAATTGCGTGATTAGGCCCAATGTGGTTATTGGAAGAAAAGACCTAGAAAAGGCTGGAGAAACATTTGCTGAAAAGAAACAGAAGTTTCCCGTGATAGGCGACAATGTCATAATCGGAGCCAATTCCTCCATTTTGGGCCCGATTGCCATTAACTCCAACAGCATCATCGGCGCAGGAAGCGTGGTTATCCATAATGTTGAAGCTAACAGCATTTACGCCGGCAATCCGGCTAAAAAAATTAAATAAGCCTAATTATATTAAAGCCTAATATATATTAAATTATATTATTTAACACTGGTCAAATTATTCAATGTTCCTCTGGCAAATTCCAATTCTTCGTATTCATCAACATCAATCCACTTATAATCGCCAATGTCTACTGCCAGCATCTTTCCTTTTTCAGAAAAAACTGAAACGGCATGGCTCATACTGTCAGGCCGATCTTTCACGGTTCTAATTTCATTGAAGATTAAGGGATTGCATTTGAAAATGCCACAATCGATAGCTGCAAAATCACTATAACCTTTGCTTACCCCGGCTATCAGCGAACCATTGAGCCTAACTTTAGCCGCGTCATCCAGCCAAAAGATGTCAGAAATTTTTTTATCAACCAGCAAAGCGCATTCATCCGGCTTTAAAGGATAATCCACAATTCTTTGCATAGCTTCTGATTTCATTAGATGATCTGACATAGCTAAAATAAATTCTCCAGTGATGAACTCCTCTACTAGCAATAAAGACAGGCCTAGCGTTTTATCAAAATAAGGAGTCATGACGTAACGAATGTTAACTCCATAGTTAGACCCATCGCCGAGTTTCCTAGCTATTTTATCGGCCATGAAGCCTACTACTATGATAAACTCGGAAATGCCAGTTGACCTTAAATTAAGCAGTACGTGTTCAATTAAACACTTGTCATCTACACTGTACAATGGCTTGGGCATAACTTCTCTATTTTTGTTAATGCGAGTGCCCATGCCCCCCGCTACAATTACGGCTTGCATAAGTCCAACAGCACCGGAGTAGCTTAAAAATAAAATGAAGGTAACTTCTACACTACTAAGAAATAGTTATAAACCTTAAATTTTTAACCATTATTTCAAAAGAATTATAAAGCACTTCTTTACTGCTGTTCATCAATGACCAAAGCGCCATCGATAAAACAATTACGAAAAGCAGCCTCCAAGCAGAGTACGAACGGTTTCTTAAACCCAATGTGCGATTACCTAGCTTTTTATCCTGCTAAACTCTTCTTGTATTTGCCGATCAGTCCAGTTCAAATCACAATTTTATGGATTATGATAAAAATCTTGATGGCCATGTTGCTGATTAAAGGCGGATACCTGCTTACTTTATCCGCCCTGGTTATTTTTCAACTAGCTTCTATTTTAGATGGTGTAGATGGAATTGTAGCTAGATTTAGAAAAGATTATTCCTATAACGGAATTTACTTGGATTATGTAGGCCATTACTTGTGCAACTCTCTGCTCCTGCTGGGCCTGGCTGCAGGAATTTACCGCCAAACGGGCAACATTACCGCAATTATTGCTGCGGCTATCGCTGTTTTCTTCTTCTTATTCTCCAAGGCTATCACTATCAACCTGATCTGGCTGAAAACTGCAGAAATGCGCCTTGACGTCGAACGGATGGTTTATGCTGATGGCTTTTCCTTAAAGAGCCAAAAAAGAGGCTTTTTATCCTTGTTCGCGGACTTTTTACTTTTAGACAATCCTCTTAACTTAATGTTTTGGGGGATTTTGTTTAATCTCCCCCTGCTTACTCTTTGGGCCTACACTATATTCTTAACTTTAGAAGCTTTTAGAAGAATGGCCTTGCAATATTACCGCATTAGAACAGGAGAAAACAGTGGTGTCAAAGTTAAAACTAATACCGCTATTGGCACAACGAATCAATAACCAATTTCTAAACCATCTAACATAACTTATTTAAACCGCCAATCCCTTTTAAGCCAAAAGAAGGTTATTTATGGAAAATTCTGGCGATATCTCTTCAACAGTTTCATTGGAAACTTCATCAGGCAGTGACCAGGCTGCCACTAGCGCCTATTCTACGATAAGTTCTGCTGCGCCAGCTGTTAAAAAAAATGGGGTTAATACGATTATTTTTTATGTTACCAACCGCTGCAATTTCAAGTGCAATCACTGTTTTTACTGGGACTCGCTTAACAAAGAAGAAACTTTACCCTTTGAAACTATTAAGAAAATTATTGATGGAGTGGGAAAGTTAGACACAGTATTAGTAGCTGGAGGAGAACCATTTTTAAGAAAAGAACTGCCAGAAATCTGCGAATACCTTATTGAAAAAGCGCAAGTAAAATTAATTTCTATCCCCACCAATGGCTCTATGGGGTTAAAGGTCAAAGAACTAGTTAAAAGAATTAGCCATAGAGTAAAATTAAGAATTTATGTTTCCTTGGATGGCCTAAAGGACACCCACAACGAAATCAGGCAAGTGGATAGCTTTGATACCGCCATAAAATTGTTAAAGGATTTAGTAGAGATGAAAATAGAGTATAATTTTTCACCGTTGGCTATGATTACCGTCAACAACAAAAATCTTTCTGAAATCGTTCCGTTAGGAAAATTATTATCTGAAATAGGAGTTTATTACTCTTTAACCCCCGTTAGAGGTGCTCCTAAAGACAGTGCTATCCGGCCGCCGACTTCGCAAGAATGGGGAGATTTAATTAAACAACTAAAAGCAGAAGCTAACTTTTTAGGCAGCAATTCATCCTTCCATGACAATAAAACTAACTTTTTGAAAAATATCCATCGCAGCATGCTGATTCGATCCAAAACTAAAATGTATCAAGGTGCTCTGGATGGAAAGCGAGATTACATTTGCAAAGCGGGCGAAGAAATCGGAGTCATAGATTATGATGGCAGCGTATTATTCTGTGAATTAACTAAAAGAATCGGTAATTTAAAGGATTACGATTGGGATTTCAACAAATTGTGGTATTCCCCGGAAGCTGTAGAATACCGCCCGCAGATCCAAACCTGCGTCTGCACTCATGGCTGTTTCATCAAAAGCAGGTACATGAGAACCACGGCCTGGCTGACTAAAATGTTGTATCCTTTAGTTTAGAAAAATTATATTTGGTCTTTGAATGGTCCCAAAAGTTTCTGTAATTGTTACAGCCTATAATTCAGCACCTTATATTAAGAGATGCTTGAATGCTATTTTTCAACAGACTTATGCCTCATTTGAACTTATAGTGGTTAATGACGGAAGCATTGATAATACTTTGCCCTTGCTGCAGCAGTTTAATGACCACAGGCTTAAAATTATTGACAACCATAAAAATTTGGGGATTGCTAAAAGCAGAAATATAGGATGTGCTGCAGCGAGAGGAAAATATATTTTTTTTACTGATTCTGATTGTATTCCAGTAACTGATTGGTTAAACCAAGGCCTTAAAAAAATAGGCGGCCATGATATTGTAACTGGTTGGACCCTTTATGAGGATGCTAGCCCTTCCTTCAGCGATAGAGTCGTTCAAGGCAAGGATGTTTTTTTTACCTGCAATCTTGGATTTAAAAAATCTTCTATTGAAGCTGTAGGTGGATTTGATGAAAAGAATTGTTTACGGTATGGAGAGGATAAAGAACTGTGCCTTAAGGTTCTCCAACATGGCGGCACCAAAATTTACAGCGAAAATATGATGGTCATACACCAAAAGAGATTAAGAACGCCACCGGGCGAATTGAGAGATTATAGCCATTATTTTAAATCAAAATTATATCGGCAAATTGCTTATCAGCAAGAAGCTGACATTTTTTTAAGAATTATCAGGCCTGATATGTTAGCCTTTGCAATTTTTCCATTGTTACTCTTTGTAACCAAGCCTATTAAGACCGTTAGAGATCTAAAGATTTTGCCATTTACTTGGATGGGGTTAATCCTGGGAAGGTTAAGGTTATGGAAAGAAGGGATTAAGCTAAGAAAATTTTATTTATAATTAAAGCGCTTCATAGCTCTAATTAAGAACAAACCTGACACGACCAAAAGAGAAAACCAGCGCTGAAAATCATTCAGGAAGATAAGGTAAGGCAGCTCATTAAACTTTTGTTGAATTTTATTAGAATGCATAGCCAAATTGCCTTGAATAATAGTATCCATTTTCTCAGCATCTTCCTTATTTTTAAACATTAGAAATGTTCGTGAACTGACTGTATTATCTACCGTGGTAAGAGTAGAGAAGCTATAATGTTTTTTAAAATAGGGCAAATTGTCATTTACAAACTGCACGATCTCCCAGGCAGGAGGATAGGTTATTATAATTAAGTTATATTCCAGATCTAACAATTTCCGCTTTATCTGCACCAATTTTTTTATCTTTTCTTTAGCGGATTTTTCTAAAGTCCCAGGAGTGGTAGTCCATCTGCTTAAAATTTGTTCTCGACCGCCCAGTAAATTTGCTAATCCATCATTATTAATCCAAGTAAAATCTAATCCAGCATTGGGATCCATTTCAAAAGGCAACTTCTCACTAGTTTTAACCATATTTTTGTCAAAATTATGTAAAAAATTGTTTTGGTGATAGTCCTCTTTTGTAATAGAAACTGCCAGCAGCACTTCTCCGTCCTGAGCTGGAATAAACAAAAGAGGTTTTCCCATTAGCTTTTGCAATCCCGTTCCTTCAACATCATTGCCCAATAGCGTAATCAAAGAAAATTTGGATAAGACCTTTAAGGGAATAGTCTTCTCACCAGAAGACAAGGCTAGAACACCCATCAACAGTAAAAAAACAAAAAAAATAATTAATAAACTCGCAACGATAATTGTTATTTTCGGCTTACCTGATTTCTCCTTTAGGAAGAATAAAACCAGGCCAATGATCAAAAAAATCATACTTGGCAGCAAATAATAATAACTTCTAAAATCTAAAAAGTGCTCCAGTACTCTTAAAACTTCCAATAGGGATAAAAAACTGGGAACTACGATCCAAAAGAAAGGATGGCGGTATTTTTTCAAAGCATAACTATTAATTAATAAGAGCAAGATTATTGGAAATATATGAAAGAAATTCGTTGTCAGCTGTTCTAACAGGAATTTAAAAGCAGCAAAATAAGTTAAGCCCGTCTGCGATAAAATTATCGGCGCTAAAATCAAATATTTAAAGGATAGTGGTTTAATGATAAATAACAGTAGTACTAAAGAAAGTGTAGCTAATACCAGCATCAGTGCTTTTTGTTTGTTCTTGAACTTTAACTTCAACCAAGATTCGGTTTCACCTAATTTTACAGAATAAACTATTATGAAAGTAACTATGAGGTAAGCAGAACTAATTTTAGATAGCAAAGAAAGAGAAAAAAATAAACCGGAAACTATTTCCTTATATTTGCTTTTTCTATAAAAAAGAACATAAAACCCGGCGATAAGGAAGAACGAAGCTAAGGCCATGTCTAGATAACCTTGTAATGGATAGAACAAAAATGGAATGAACAATATGCCTAAAATGAAATAAGGCGTCTCTGAAGTTTCTTTTTTGATAATTTCTAAAGCAACAAAAAACATTATTATAGACAAAACTATTGTTAAAATCTTAGAAAATAACTGTAAGTTTTCTGCTCCAAAAATTAATTTCAAGAGTAATCCAGTAATATAAACAACCGGCCCCTGGTTACAAAATGGCTCGCCGCCATAAGCTGTTCCTTTCTCCCAAAAATCGAGGCATTTATACCAGCGCGGTTGAAAGCCATCGTGTTGTGGACTTGTTAGAAAAATAATGGACAATATTACCAAAATAATAACTGCGCTTATTCCATAAGCCAGATTATGGGCCTTGCTTATTTTCATGGATTTATTTAAAAAATTACACTCTTAAAAATTTACTTTAAGAAGGGTAAAAGAATAAATATTTAAAAATATCCCTACCTATTGACACCTTAAAAAAAGTGATAAAGAAGTTATCAATAATAATACCTGTGTATAATGAAGCTTTAACTATTCAAAAAATTATTGAGAAAGTACAAAGAATCGATATTAAAGGCATCAATAAAGAGATTATCATTGTTGATGATGGCTCCATCGATGGAACTACGCAAATCTTGAAACAAATTAAGGAAGACAACATTACCATCCTGTACCACCAACATAACCACGGTAAAGGTTCTGCCATCCGAACCGCCCTAGCCAAAATTACAGGGGAGGTAATAATTATTCAAGACGCAGACTTGGAATACAATCCCCATGATTACATTAAATTAATTGCACCAATCCTTAAAGGAAATTACAAAATAGTTTATGGTTCAAGATTCTTGAATTCAAATTTAAAAATAAGCGGCAAACAACGAACTAAAATGCCCATTCATTATGTTGGCAACAAAGTGTTATCCTCATTTCTCAATTTAATCTACTCTACAAGAATCACGGACCCAGAAACCGGCTACAAAGCATTCCGTTCAGAAGTCTTAGAAAATATCTCCCTTAAGGCTAAAAGGTTCGAGTTCGAACCAGAGATTACTGCCAAAGCCATTAAAAAAGGATATAAAATATTAGAAGTTCCTATCAATTATTACCCGAGAAGCTTTAAAGAAGGAAAAAAAATAACCTGGCTGGACGGATTAAAAGCAATCTACTTCTTGCTGAAATACAGGTTTTCTGATTAAAAAATGCTTGGTTATAGCAATATCCAGAAGATGAAAATAACGCGTGGATTTGGGTTATTGGAAAATTACCTTGCCAAACAAAGGTATAAACTAGCAAACCAGTTCTTATCACCCCTAGCAAACAAAGGCAGAATCTTAGATATCGGCTGCGGAATCACTCCTTTCTTTCTCCTACAACTAAATTTTAATGAAAAGTATGGCCTAGACCAGGATGTAACTAACAATCAAATCCTTCCGGGAATTAGGCTTCTAAAGATCAATCTAGAAACTTCAGGCCGCCTTCCTTTTAACGGCCAATTCTTTGATGCAGTAACGATGCTAGCTGTCCTCGAACATCTAGAAGCAAAAAAATTAAGGGGAATATTAACAGAAATAAATCGGATACTTAAACCTGGAGGAAGATTCATTTTGACCACCCCTCCTCCTTGGGCGGATCAATTACTGAGAATAATGGCCGCATTAAAACTAGTAAGTTCGAAAGAAATAGAAGAACATAAGGGAGCATACCGCCGCAGCAAACTAATCCATTTTTTAACCTCTGCTGGATTCGAGCGAAAAAAGATTAACTATGGCTATTTTGAAATGCGTTTAAATAGTTGGGTTTCAATCGATAAGTAACATCTCTATTAAGCAGGTTATACCTTCTTGCAGATCAAAAATTGGTTGGAAGTCATCCCTCCAAAATGGAGGATCGCATAATCAATCAAAGAAAAAAAACCAACGATTAGAACATTTCTGAAATTAATAAATTCACACAAAGAACGGCTTTTGGAGATACTGTTTAATCCCAAGGCATTGCGCAAAGAAATAACCCAGAATCCAACTGAAGGGAGAAATCCAGATGTTACTATCCTAAATCCACTTTGTTTAACTAAGGATTCCAATGCCTGCGGAGAAAATAGATTAAAATGTCTCGGAAAATGATAACCACCCCAATATTTGTTTTTGAATATTTTATAATCCAAACCACCGGGATTAGGAGTTTCTATAAACAACAAGCCATCTTTAGTCATGATGTCATTACAAGTCTTTAGAGCTAGAAATGGGTCATAAAGATGCTCTATCAACTGACTCATTAAAACGATAGTGTATTTACCTTTAAGCGAATTCTCGGCAGTTTCAACATTACCTTGAATTAGATTAAGATTATTTTCCTTGGCCAATCGCCTAGTTTTATCAGAGAATCCTAAATCTAACCCCGTCAAGTTAGTATCCCCTTCCAATTTTTTTTTAAGCTGAATTAACTTTTGCAAATTTCCACAACCAATATCCAGTATGTTGCTAAAATTAGAGCCATATTTTAAAATGCGCTTTATATCCGAATTTAATTTTCTTTTGTAGATAAATCCTTTTAGAAATAGGGGAGATTTAGCATTATTGGTATAATAAGTGAAGGGATAAATCATAGATAATAAATTCTTAGACGGGCGTGGATTTAGATAAAGATGGCTACATAACCCACATTGCACTAGCATAAATTTTTCTTTAATAGAATGGTATTCGTAATCCCTCCCTACGGCTATTACTTGACAAGATTCCGTCTTGCAAATTATGCATTTGGTTTTTTGCAGCAGTTTCATCTTAAGGTAAAGAGTATTCTCATTAATAAATGAAAATAGGTTGTTCTTAACATTTCCTTTTTACTTCTGCTATTCCCTAAACTTATATTTTTAGGCAATTCTTTATAATGCAGAGATGGTCTGCGATGATGCTCTAAGTGATAATTGAAATTATACGGAGAAATTATCAATCGTTCTAAAAAGTTGGATTTAATGTTAGCGCTTGGGAGTAAAGTGTAGGAAGCATCAAGACTGCTGCTTCCAGCATGTTCGACTAGAACTCTGATTCTGTTAAGCATTAAAGCAACCGTAGCCAGTGGCAATATCCATAAAAAGATATAATTTATCGGCTTTTGAAAATATAAGAAGTATGAAAATAAAATGATTTGCGCAAATAAAATGTAGAATTTATCTGTAGGCATATTGCCAATGCCGCCCCGCGAGTTAGGTTTATACAAAAGGCTTTTTAGGGTTATTTTCCTAAATATTTCCCGGACAGAACCAAAAGTGAAAACCAGCGCCCGCTGCAGTCCTGTTTTGGCTTGTAAAATGGGCTGATAAATGTAAGCATCTGGATCTTCATTAGCTTCTTTTGAGCGGTGATGCAACCAATGACTCTTTTGGTAATTATTAAAATCTATCATTAATAAACTAGAAAGAAATTTCCCCATAGATTGGTTAACTTTCTTCGATGAATAAAAACTTAAATGGGCAGTTTCATGCACAGCTATTACCAATCGATATTGCAAAATTCCAATTGCCAAAAAAGATATCACTTTTAAGAAAATGGTTGAGGCAAGGCTTTGAAGAAAAATAATAAGGAAAATTAATTCTAAAGTAAGGATAGTACCACTAAAACAAGCTGCATCGCGTCTGTTCATTTGTTGGTAATAGCTGTATCAATAGGCAATGAGCTCTTTACGTCCTTGAAAATAGTCTCATGGCCCACTGGAATCTCTGAAACTAAATTAGCCTTAAGGACATATTTTCGTGAAAAATCTCTATCCTCTCCGGACAAGCATTTTGGGTGATAAACAGCAAATTCTGGCACTTTCAGCATTCTTGAACGTATAATCTTTAAATTAGTATTTTTAATATTGCCAAAAGAAATATGAATAAACGGACAAGGAATTATATCTCCATAAGCGGTAACATATAGTTTTTCTTTTCCAGCACCGCATCCTTTTTTCCACCAATTTGATTCAAAGTCCCTCCTTAAGTGCTGGTATTTTATAAATAACTCGTTCATGTAAGCAATATCTTCCTGGTCCAATAATAAGTTTTCATTACTTTCGCTCCATTTTCCGGCTGGACAGGCTAAGCTGAAGATCAAAAGAAGTTTCATTCTTTCAGTGAATTTGATTAGTTCGGTGATACTATCCGACCGGAGGTTATTATGTGTAACGGTAGTTACAATTATTACTTTTAACTTATTGTTTAAGGCTAGATTTATGGACTTTAAAGCTTGATGATAAGCGCCGCTTACACCTCTGAAAGCATCATGTTCTGTTTCAAAAAAACTATCCAAGCTAACGCAAAGGATATCTACCCCTAACTGTTTAAATTTTTTAATTTTTTCCGAATTAAGAAGGGTAGCATTGGTGATCAAGGAAACCATTAATTTATGTGGCTGAAAGGCCTTAATGATTTCTTCAATATCATGGTACAAAGTTGGCTCGCCTCCGGTAAAACCAACCGTAATCAACCCTAGTTTTAGACATTGCTGGGCTAGTTCCTTAAACTGCTCCATTGACAGCCTACCTCCCCCCATCTTCAAGAATTTTGAAGCCGAACAATGTTGACAATGTAGGTTACATCCATAACCTACAGCTATATCTACATACCTGAGAGGAATCTTATTTAAGATTAAATAATCAAAATATCCTTTCAAAATTCTCAACACCAGCAGTGGCTTCCTTGGGTTATAAGCATAGTGAAAATTTAATTTAAACCGCACATAACTTCGGCTTATATTTTTTAAAGTCTCTTTCAAAGCCACGTTTAATTATTTTACCGCCATCTATTTAATTATTTTTCAACTGCAGAAGATAGCCCAAAACTATTTTCGCAGCATATCAGCTAAGAAGCCAAATGAAATTATCTGTATCCCCGTTAAAATCAACAACAAACTAAGTATGACTGAAGGGGTTCGGCCGACATAGCCCAAAGTAAGAAATCGATAGACCAGCCAGCTGCCCAGAACTATTCCCATCGAAAAGAAAAAAGCGCCTACACGGCCAAAAAACATTAATGGCTCATAATCACGGTAAATCCGAAAAATGTTAATCCAAGCCTTCAGCGCGTACTGCCAAGGATTCTTAAACAGCCGGCTGGCTCTGGTCTTTCTAGCAATAATCGGAATTTCAGCTATTTTAAAACCTTGCTTAGCAGCTTTAATGATTTGCTCTTGAGTATAAGTAAAAGTATTAATGTAATTTATTTCACGAGCTACATCCGCAGTAAACGCGCGAAATCCAGTAGTAGTATCAGTAAGCTTAACTTTAATTAATGAACTTAATACTTTGGAAAAAGCTATGTTGCCTAATCGTTTAAGAAATGGCATATCCTGTATTTTGCCGAGAAAACGGCTGCCTAACACTAAATCATAGCCTGATTTTACTGTTTCAATTAGTTCCGGAATATGCTGGGAATGATATTGGCCGTCAGCATCAGTATGCACAATAATGTTAGCCTTTAACTTTAAACACTCGCTCATTTCATCTCTAAAAGTTTGGGCCAACCCCCGGTTTCGGCTATGAGAAACTACCTTCGCACCATTCTTTTCAGCCACTATTGATGTCCTATCCCTAGATCCATCATCATAAACCAAAATCGTATAATCATAATCCTGCTTGCCCATAACTTCTTTAATTTCAACAAGAATTTTAGAAATAGTGCGCTCTTCATTATAAGCAGGAATGGTTATCACTACTTTCATAAAAATCAACTTTAACAGAGCCCTTATAAATTTTTAGAGGCTCTGTTCACTACATTTTCTAACAACATAGCAATGGTCATCGGCCCAACCCCGCCGGGAACAGGAGTGAGGAAAGCTGCAACAGAACTAACCGCGCCATCCACATCGCCACAAGTTGAATTGCCAATTTTGTTAATTCCCACATCCACGACAACCGACTGCGGCTTTACCATTTCTTTAGTAATAAAATAAGGTTTGCCAACACCACTAACAAGAATATCAGCTCTTTTGGTATGATCTGATAAGCGCTCAGTAAATTCATGGCAAACAGTTACTGTAGCTCCGCGGTTGGCAAACATCATGGCTAAGGGCTTGCCGACAATATCGCTGTGGTTTACAATAACTACTTCTTTGCTTTTAATAGAAATATGGTAAGCTTCCAGCAAACGAATAATTCCTTTGGGAGTGGCTGGAGCTAATTGTTCATTATAGCGGAGAACTCCACCTAAGCTAACCTCTGTCAATCCATCTACATCTTTGGCAGGATCAATAAAAGAAAGAATCTTATCGCGGCTTAAATTAACTGGAAGAGGAAGCTGAACAATAATTCCATCTACCTGCCGATTCAAAGAAATGATTTTTTGAATAACTTCCTCTTCTGCCACTGGTTCTGAAAAGTGAAAAATTTCTGCAGTAATGCCGATTTCAGCACAAACTTTTTTCTTCATTCCAGTATACATGATAGACGCAGGGCTTTCACCGCAAAGAACGATGGCTAAAGAAGGCAATAGTTTCTCTTGCTTTATGCGCTGTTTTAATTGTTCAATGATTTCGTTAGATAATTTTTTTCCATCGAGTATGATTGCCATAATTAATTTTTAGATAGGTTTACTAAATTAAAGAGTTGGGTAAATTGGAAATTTATTGCACATATCCTGTACTTTAAATTTAGTTTTCTGGATCAATAAACCGTCTTGATGATTTTGGATAATCTTGGAGATCCACTCTCCTATTTCCTTCATTTCGCTTTCTTTCATTCCTTGGGTAGTTAAAGCCGGAGTTCCTAAGCGCAGCCCAGAAGGCCTAAATGGAGTAGAAGGGTCGTAGGGGACAGTGTTAGCATTTAGAACTATTCCGGCTTGTTCCAAAGCTACAGCTATTGGTTTTCCCATGCCAGCAGCCTCTACACTTTTAGTTTTGGTCAAATCAATTAAAATCAAATGGTTATCTGTGCCTCCAGTTACCAAATTAATTCCATTAGATAATAAAGTATCAGCCAACATTTGGGCATTACGAACAATCTGCCTAGCATAAATTTTAAAATCGGGATTAAGAGCTTCCTGCAGAGCCACAGCAACACCAGCAATAGTATTGATATGCGGCCCGCCTTGCAACCCCGGAAATACGGCTTGGTCAATTTTACGAGCAAGATCTTTTTGTTGAGCAGCTTCTTTTTCTGAAAGACGATCTATTTTAACCAAGCGGTCTATTTTTTTAGACATAATCAAGGCTCCTCGCGGGCCACGCAGAGTCTTATGCGTAGTAGTCATCACGGCATCAGTAAACGGCAATGGTGAAGGGTGAACTCCTGCGGCGATCAAACCGGCGATATGGGAAACATCAGCCAAAGAGTATGCCCCTACCTCCTCAGCTATTTCATGAAACTGTTTAAAGTCAATAATCCGAGGATAAGCCGTGGCTCCGCTGATGATAACTTTCGGTTGGTGCTGTTTAGCTAATTTTCTGATTTCATCATAATTTAGTAATCCAGTTTCGCGATTTACACTGTATTGCACCGCATTAAAAAATTTAGCGCTGGCGGTTACGGGACAGCCGTGAGTTAAATGGCCGCCCATGTCAAGGCGCATTCCTAGAATTTTCCCGCCAACACCGGCCAAGGCAGTATAGATGGCATTGTTAGCTGGACTGCCAGAATATGGTTGCACGTTGGCATGCTCTGCTCCAAATAATTTTTTAGCCCGCTCAATAGCTAACAATTCTACTTGGTCAACCACTTCATTGCCTTGGTAATAACGTTTTCCAGGATAGCCCTCCGCGTACTTATTACTAAGAACTGAACCGCAAGCTGCTAACACTTCCGGACTGGCAAAATTCTCTGAAGGAATCATTTGCAGCGAAGTTTTCTGCCGCTGCAATTCTGCCTTTAATAAATTACCAATTTCTACATCAACCACGGCTAAACCTTGTTGATATAGGCTTAAATAGGTTGTGATTCAGGATACTAGAAATAGGAATGGCAACAAAGAACTTATCACCGCGTTGACTTTAACTCTTCACAAATATTATATGCTGATCCTCTTGAAAGTGAGTTCAAATCTGCTAAAACTTTATCTTTTTTACCATCACTAACATAAGTATTTACTAATGATTCTAAGGCCCTAATTTGTGGAGGAGTGCCAGCTATTATCGGCCCATCCAAAAAATGTTTTATTTTTTCCTCTGGAGTTCGCCGATAGCGATCGGCTGCCCAGGCACAAACTTCCAGAGCACATTGCTCTAGTTCTGGAGAAGTTAAACCTACATAGGCCATTAGTACTCTTAAGTTAGGCTCACTCAGAAAGAGGTATCCTTTGCTCTTAGTAAATGAATCTGGAACCATTAATAGAGCTCTTTTCTTCCACAAATGATCTCCCAAATCAAAGCCAAAGTGGGTAACTAACTCAAAATAACCGGCCATGCCGTTGCGAATAACTCCTAGCGCAGAACTCTTTCTCCTTTCGCCTTCTAAACCAAAACTATCGGCAACGTAAAAGCGATCGTTCCAGCCAGATGTATGAACTGCAAAACAAGTATCATAAACTCTTTCTGCTGCTGCTCTAGCTTCTGGATAATCAACGATTCCTTGCTTTAATAAGAATTTGGCAGCTTCCACTGTCGGCTC
>CAZRCV010000011.1:344-26305 GCA_964598745.1 uncultured Methanosarcinales archaeon | reverse complement strand
TCGTGCGTATCTTCTTTTAATGGAAAGCCTCTAGTTTTGTAATCCAAAACAATCAATTTCTTACCTTTCTTGAGAAGATTATCGATTGCTCCATGAAGAAGATTGCCTTTCTTGTCAGTCCAGGGAATGCCTTTAAAATTGCTTCTCCAGGCTTGGAGGAGTTCTTCATCATCAAAGAGTTTTACTTCACTATTTAATTGCTGAAGTTCTGGAGGCAATTTTCCTCTTTTCATAAATCGGTCAAAATGCTCTTTGAGAACTTTATCCATTCCACTGGGCAAAGAAGGAAATACAGTGTCAGGCCGTTTGATGTTCTTATTGAAATGAAGCCAAAAACATCTAGGGCAGTCTTTCAGTAAGCTTAAGCTTGATGGGCTAAATTTGTAGTGCATTTTGCGTCAACTCTTACGTCAACCATTACGTCAACCGGTTTTGGCGATGTAATAGATAGCTTTACCTTCTCCTTTAGACTCAATTACGCCTAATTCAACCATTCTCTTAAGCTCTTTATGAACGGCTTGACGGCTAATTTTAAACTGCTCTTGAATTTCTCCACTGGTTATTTTCCCATTAGCCACCAATTTTTCCATGATTTTCATCTGCTTTTCAGTTAGAGCTATCTGTGGACCAGTTCGTTTAATGGAAAAAGAGAGGATTTTCTCTTTTACTCTAGTTAGGGAAATCAGAACACCATCTGTGAAGTATTCTGTCCAATTAGTCGTGTCTAACATATTTTTATCTACAGACTTTAAAGCCGCGTAGTAGGCATTTCTATCGCTATCATAATAATCATCTAACGCAAAGAAACGTTTAATGTCAAAATCTCGCGTGTAGAGGATTAAAGTAGCCAAAGCTCTAGCCGTTCTGCCATTTCCATCCACAAATGGGTGGATTCTGACAAATTCATAATGAGCTAATCCAGCTAAGAGAACGGGATTGAGTTCTTTTTCTTGGTTAATCCACTCTAAAAGATTTTGGACTAATTTTTGGACTTCTTCCACCTTTGGTGGCATGAAGACTACTTCACCAGTAATTTTATTGCCAACATACACTTGGACTTTTCTATATGTGCCTTCGTGTTGTGGATTTTCTAAAGTCTCTTTAGCTACGTCTTTATGAAGTTTTAAGAGTAATTTTTCTGTGATTTTGCCATTTTCGTGATACTTCTCGATATTGGTCAAAACATTAAGATAATTGACGACTTCCTGCTTTTCTTTTCGGGTAGCAGTAATTTTTCTGCCTTGGGCTAATTGGCTTACTTCTTCTAATGTAAGCTTGTTGCCCTCAATAGCAGTAGAAGCGTGGGCAGAGCGGATTAACGCATCTCTGCGTAAAGATACTTCCCATTTAGGGATTAGTTTAGCACTGAGAATAGTTTCTCTTGCTTGGGTTATCTTCAGGAGATTATTTACGATTTGTTGGGTATATTTGAAGTTTGGTTGGAACATTTTAATCTGCCTCTTTTAATTTGGTTTGTTTTCCTTCTTGGATTCCTTTTTCCAGTGCTTTTAATCTGGTACAGATGATCATTCTGAATTTTGGGATGCCTTCCGCTGATACGCTGCTATTCATTTTAAGTTTTTCTGCCAATGCAAAGCGCGCCTTATGTGATTTTAAGACGGTGAACTTATACTCATCATCGTCTTTCTTTACTTTGAGAGTGATATTACCTTTTTTAGTTGTTCCTTTTTCGGCTATTTTCCCTTTTACTCTTAATCTACGCTTAAACTCTTTTATTTTCTTCTCTTTGTTGGCGAGTACAGTTAAGCGGTCGATTAAAGTAGTGTCAATCATGGTTAAGTCCCCCATAAATATCCATTAACGTATCTTTATGTGCCCATCCTTCACAACTCTTACCAAGAATAGAGTCTAATCTTCCTTTAAATTTAGATATAAAATTGGGGTTACTATTCAACGTCTTAATTATCTGGTCAAACATGGCTTCCATGCTGGAGTAAAATGCTTCGTACATATCGCTATACTCATTATCTACTTTTTCTCCATTTTCAACATAGAAAACCATCAATTCCAGAAGATGCTCGGTACTCTTGGATATTTTCTTAAAGTTAGCAATTGCTTTTCTTGCCTCACGAAGATTTGTCTTTTCCTGCCACAAAGCCTCTTTTATTTTCTGTTTATAATAGGTTACAGCTTCATCAGCTCCACTTTGTAGTTTTAATTTCAGAAAATCAGCATTTTCTTTCCTTAATGAAGATAAATCTAAAAGAAGCGAGTATAATTCTTCTCTTTCTAAGTTTTTGAGTTCTTTATTCATTGTATCATCTTGTCGAAGCATTTATCGCACATTCCGGCGTGCCAATCACGGTTATGGGCGGAAATTTTAACGTTGCATTGTTTACAATTATAATTCATTTCTTCATTGTGTTTCATGTGGAAAGTTCTTTTCTTTAATTCCCAATCTTTATTACTGCAAGATTCAATGAAAGAGCCTTCTGCCCAGAGGCTGTCTTCTTCGGTTAATTCTTTAACCTATTTGTACTGAGCTGCCAGCTGGCCAATAGCCACTTTTTCGTCACCTATTAAAGCCCTAACTCTGGCTCTGGTCGTGTCATAAATTAGAACATTATATTCATTCTTTACACCATACTGTAAAGTTCCACCCACGCCAACCATAATAATTCACCTCAATTTAGTATTACTAATTAATCCCAGTCAATATTTAAAGATTTAGATTTTGCTTGGCGCTGCCTGGCTAGAGATTATTTGTCCATAAAGTTTATAAATTAACTATAGTTAATTAACCTGATGAGCAAGTTAATATTTCCACAAGAATTAGAAGTCTGGTATTTGTTGCCAGCTATTCGAAAGCGCTTAGCGATAGCTTTGATTAGTAAAGGCAAGTCGCAAAAAGAAGTAGCTAAAACCATGTTTCTAACCGAAGCGGCTGTTTCACAATATAAAAAAGCAAAACGGGCTCAAGATGAATTCCTCGGCACTAAATTTGATATTGATTTTACTGCAGCTGTCGATAAGATATTGCTCAATAACCAATCATTTTTTCCAGAAGTAATGAGGTTAAATAACCTTATCCGCAATTCTGGAGTTCTGTGCGATTTGCATAAAAAGGTTTTTGCTGCTGACTTGCCTTGCCAAAGCTGTGAATTAAATAACAAGGTGTGTATGTAATGGCTGAGAAGATTACCATTAACCGTGATAAGTATGATGATGCTGACAATCATCAGGCCCGTATTACGGCTAACCCAGGCTTAAATGAAGAAGTAGTTCGATTAATTTCTCAAACTAAGAATGAACCAGAATGGATGTTAAATAAGCGGCTTAAAGCTTTAGCTCTATTTCAACAAACGGCCTTGCCAAAATGGGGCCCATCACTAAAAGAATTAGACCTTAACAATATTGTTTACTTTGTTGATCCTAATGCTAATGAAGCTAAATCATGGGATGATGTTCCCCCGGAAATCAAAAAAACTTTTGATAGATTAGGCATTCCTGAAGCTGAAAAAACGGTTCTGGCTGGTGTGGGAGCCCAATATGATTCCTCAGTAATTTATCACAGCATTGAAAAAACTTTGAAAGACAAAGGAGTAATTTTTGAAAATATGGATACGGCAGTTAAACAATATCCAGAGTTAGTGCAAAAATATTTTATGGGCTCTTGCGTGCCAATTAATGACCACAAGTTTGTGATGCTGCATGGAGCAGTATGGAGCGGCGGGACATTTATTTATGTGCCTAAATATGTTAAAGTAGAATTACCACTGCAAGCTTATTTCAGAATGAATGCCCAGAAAGGCGGCCAATTTGAGCATACTTTGATTATTGTCGATGAAGGAGCTGAACTCCACTATGTGGAAGGGTGTTCGAGTCCAAGGTACAGTGATAAATCTCTTCATGCTGGCTGTGTGGAAATTTTCGTGATGAAGCATGCCAAGATGATTTATTCTTCTATCGAAAACTGGAGCCGGAATGTTTACAATCTCAATACCAAGCGGGCCATAGTTGAAGAAAGCGCTACTATTAAATGGTTGAATGGCAACATTGGCAGCGCTGTTACTATGCTTTACCCTTGTTCGGTGTTAGTTGGCGAACACGCTTCCAGTGAAAGCATCGGTATCGCTTTTGCTGGCAAAGGGCAGCATCATGATACCGGGAGCAAAGTAATTCACGTTGCATCTAATACTTCTTCAGTTATTGACTCGAAAAGTATCTCCAAGGACGGGGGAATTTCTACCTATCGCGGTTTGATTCATGTAACTAAGGAAGCTTCCAATTGTAAGGCTTATATGAGATGCAATGGATTAATGCTGGATCAGCAATCTAGGTCGGATGCTATTCCGGTGTTAGAAATTAAAAATTCAGAAGTGGAAGCAGCTCATGAAGCTACTGTGGGCAAGATTGGCGACGAGGAAATATTTTATTTAATGAGCCGTGGATTGAATGAACAAGATGCAATCAAAATGATTGTCGCTGGTTTTGTAGGCCCATTGACCAAAGCCTTGCCTTTAGAGTATGCCGTGGAGTTGAACAAGTTAATCGAGTTGGAAATTATCGGCCATTAATGGTTTTCTGGTGTTGAAGGTAAAATGAAAAAAGAAGATTTTCCAATATTTAGAAACAACCAAGGGTTGGTTTACTTAGACAATAGTGCTACCACGCAAAAGCCCCAGCCAGTGCTACAAGCCATGACGGATTTTTATGAGCAATATAATGCTAATGTCCACCGGGGATTGCATCAGTTGTCGCAGCGAGCTACTCTGGCTTATGAAACGGCTAGGCAAACTATAGCTAATTTTATAGGCGCGGAAACTAATGAAGTTATATTTACTAAAGGGACTACGGAATCAATTAATTTTCTGGCTAATACTTTAGTAAAACCAGGCGATGAGATTATTTTAACTGAAATGGAGCATCACAGCAATTTAGTGCCCTGGCAGATGGCAGCCAAACAACGCGGAGCTGTAATTAAGTATATTCCCATTACTGCCGATTTTATTTTGGACATGAACAGAGCTAAACAGTTGATAACCGATAAAACTGCTATTGTCTCGGTAACTCATCTTTCTAATGTGCTAGGAACAATTAATCCTATTGCTGAACTGGCTAGGCTGGCTCATCAAGTTGGCGCTATTTTAATAGTAGATGCTGCTCAGTCAGTACCGCATTTAGCTATCGATGTTAAAGCTTTGAACTGTGATTTTCTAGCTTTTTCTGGCCATAAGATGTGCGGCCCTACGGGGATAGGCGTGCTCTACGGAAAGAAACAACTGTTGCAGCAACTTCAGCCTTACCAATATGGCGGCGGGATGATTAAAGAAGTTACTTGGCAAACTTCTACTTGGGCTGGCCTGCCAGAAGCGTTGGAAGCTGGAACTCCGCCCATTGCTGAAGCTATCGGTTTAGCCGCTGCAGTAAATTACTTAAAAATGATAGGCATGAAAGTTATTGAAAATTATAACCATGAACTAACTGCTTATGCTCTAAAAAGATTATCTTCTGTGGCTGGGCTGAAAATAATTGGCCCTGTCGAAGTTGATCGGCGCTGTCCGGTATTTTCATTTATCTTAAATGATATGCATTCCCATGATTTAAGCGAATTTTTAGACCAAGCTAATGTTGCTGTGCGTTCTGGAACACATTGTGCTATGCCTTTGTTAACTAAGCTGGGGTTGTCAGACGTCACCAGGGCTTCCTTCTATTTTTATAATGATTATAATGATGTAGATGCGCTTTGTCGTGTCCTAGAAACGGCTGGCATTAATAATAAATCTGAGATTAGTGTTGCGCCATTAACTGAAGAACAAGAATTGTATAAAGAAAATATTCTTGAACATTATAATTTTCCACACAACAAAGGCCCTTTGCCACAAGCGAAAATCGTAAATAAAGAGTTTAATCCAGTTTGCGGTGATACTATCACGGTTTACTTGCAAATAGAAAATAATAAAATTGCTAACTTTACTTGGGAAGGCAGTGGCTGTGTGGTCAGCCAGGCGGCTATCTCTTTGTTATCCGATGAGCTTCGTCAAAAATCGTTGAGGGAGATTAAACAAATGGATCAACAAATAGTCCTAAATTTACTAGGCATACCTATAAGCCATACCAGAATAAAATGCGCGTTGCTGTCTTTAAAAGCCGTACAGGGAGCTTTGCTATGAACAAACTAGAAATTAAAGGATTGCATGTTTCTGTAGCGGGAAAAGAAATACTGCATGGGATTAATTTAACTTTACAAGCTGGGAAAATACACGCCTTGTTAGGCCCAAACGGTTCAGGCAAATCTACTTTAGCCCAAGCTCTAATGGGCAATCCTAAGTTTGTTATAACTTCGGGTGAAATAATCTTGGATGGCCGTGATATTACTTCCGCGAAAGCCGATTTGCGTTCTAAACTGGGATTATTTTTGTCTTTTCAATATCCAGCTGAAATAAAAGGATTAAGTTTGCATACTTTTTTGCGCTCTATAGTTAACAATCGCCGTGAAAATAAGTATTCGGCTATTGAATTTAATTTGCTGTTAAAAAATAAAATGAAAGAATTATCCATCGATAGCAACTTCTCTGGGCGCGATTTAAATGCTGGATTTTCTGGGGGAGAAAAAAAACGCGCCGAGATTTTACAATTAGCCTTGATAGAACCAAAATATGCTATTTTGGATGAAACTGATTCCGGCTTGGATGTCGATGCTATTAAAGTAGTTGCTGAGACTATCCAAAAAATAAGAACTAAAGTTTCTATGGGTGTATTATTAATTACTCACTACAATAAATTCTTAGAATTTTTAAAACCAGAACAAGTCAGTGTTATCCATCAGGGTAAAATAATCAAACAAGGCGGAGCGGAGCTAGCCCTGGAAATCGAAACTCAGGGATTTGCTAAATTAATGGAAGTGGAAAATGGGAATTAATCTACTATGAATCAGACAGAGCAAAAATACGGGATAGTAATCGTGGATATGCAGGCTAGGTCTTTTTCTGCAGTCAAAGAACAAGAAATAATTAAAGCCGCTGTTCCTGCGCAACTAGCTTTAATCCAGAGCGGTATTGACAGAGAAATCCCGGTGATATTTTTAGAATATTGGATGGATGGTTGGCAGGAAACCTTGCCAGAGCTGTTAACCGCATGCCCTAACCAGGAAAGAGTTGTTATTAAAAAAAATAAGTTTTGCGGTTTTGAAGGAACAGCCCATTATGGCCCCAGGGCTTGCTGTCAAGGGCAATATACTTGTGTTTCATTGGATTCTTACTTAAAAAGCAGGGATGTAACCGAGGTAATGGTTGGCGGCTGGCACGTTATGGATTGTGTGGCCGAGACAATTATTTCAGGCATGAAACTAGGTTATGTGATGCATACTGCTGTTGATCTGGTAGCTCCTGCCAGCTTAGCTCGTTCAGCAGGCCATTGGCGCAAACTTTTAATTGAAAACTGGCCTCGCTCTGAGGAAATATTAGAACGGAAATTACATACTTATGATACTGTGTATAATCTATTGGGGGCGACGATATGGTGATTACGAGAGAGGATGTAATTGAATCGTGCAAAACTTATCAAGATCCAGAAATAGGCATTGATGTCTGGACTTTAGGATTGATTTACGAAATTAAGGTTAAGGAAAATGATGTTTATGTTAAACTGACTTTCACTTCTCCGATGTGTCCTTACGGCCCGCAGATGGTGGAAGAAATTAAGAGCGAAATCAAGAAACACGGCGCTGAGCAGGTGGAAGTAGATATCACTTTTGATCCACCCTGGAAGCCTTCTCCCGAGTTAAGGGAAATGATGGGAATTTGATTTTTTTTGGAACAAATTTTATAAATAATAATTAAATTGCTAGGCTTATGGGGATGTGGAATTATTTAGATGGACAAGTGCAGCGAGAATATACTAAAATCGGGCAGCGGTTGGAACAACGTAAAGTAAGGCCGGAACTAGTAGGATTATTAGGAGATGCTATTGCTCTAGGAGGATTCTATGCCACTCCCTTTATAGAAGCTTATGCTAACCTCGACGCCTTAAGAAGCAGGACTAAATTTAATCAATCTCAGGCTGTAAAGCCAATGAGATGGGTTATTGATACAATGGCCAAAGCGTTCAGATTACCTTTTTTTGCTGCTTCGGGGCTGTTGTTATCGAGTGGGATAGCTTATTTAGCAACTGGGTTTTCTCAAAGAGATTATGGGCAGATTAGTGAAGGAATGGATATTTTAGCAGGTTCGTTGCAATGTTTAGGTATTACTTCCAGCATGTATTTTCGAGACCGTGACACCAGGTTGTTAAAAAGAGATCCATTGTGGAAAGATGTAACGGATTATCTAACTGAAAAGTTATCTTTGCAACCGCAGCCGCAAACTGCTAAGATCAGCTTGGAATCAGAAGTTTAGAATAAATCATTTTTTAACTGGTTTCGTTAATGTCCTATTCTTTTCCTGCTTGATAAGCCAGAATGTCTGCTAAATTTAATTTTTTTCTAGCTTTTAATTTTTCTTCTACTTCAGCTGTTTTTAATTTTACTTGTTCACTATAATGGCTATCTTGTTTCTGTTTAAAATTATAATCTTTATCTTTAGTCCTTTTGCGCGCCGCAGCGATATTCTGGCGCAATTCTTTAAGGCTAGATTTTGTTTTAAAGTGTTGGCCGAAAATTTCTTTTTCTTCTTTCCTTAATCCTTTAACTAAGCCATATAGTTGATTTAACTCTTCATGTTTGCTTTGCGACAGTTTAGCTTTTTCTTGCACTGCTGAATGCATCTGTTGAGCTTGTTTCCTGCTTTCATTAAATTCTAGGGATAGTTCACGCAGTTCTTTTACTGCCTGGTGCTGGCTAGAAATTTGTTGATACTGGCTTTTAAGTTCCTTAATTTTCTTTCTAAGCTGCTGTTCTTTGGGAAAAGGCATAACTTCTGTTTCTATTTTTTGTTCCAGCCGCTCAATCTCTGCTGACAGGGCATTAGGATTCTTGTAATCCGGTTTAGGTATTGTTTCTTGATATTCTTTTTCAGCTTGTTGCTTGCTTTTAGCTTTTTCTTGAGTTAAAGTATTGAGGGTATCTCGCTGTTGTTTTAATTTTTTTACTTCAGAAGTAGCGCTGTCCCGTTCCACTTTGAGAGCGGCAATTCTTGCAGCATAATCCTTAATGCTTTTTCTAAGAAGAACCAACTTTTGAAACAGTTGTTGTTCCTCTCTTTTAACAGAACTAAACTTTTGTTGCAGCTGGCTTAAGTTTTCGCTAAGAGAACCTTCTTCACTCATTATCTATTCACTTCTGTTGTTGACCAATTTACCAATGATAAAAATAAAAAAAAGTTTTGGCTTATCCAAACAAAGCTCCTAACCCTGCAGCGGCTGCTTCTTCAGCTTTCTTTTCGTCTTCTTTTGGTTTTTCTTCTTTTTTGCTTTCTTTAGCTGCTGGCGCGTTGCTGCTAGCTGGTTGAGCCATGGCTATCGGAGCGGCTACTGCAGCTTTTTCGATAGCTTCATCAATATTTACCCCTTCTAATGCTGCTACTACAGCCTTGATCCTGGCTTCATCAACATGAATCCCTGCTGCGGTTAAGATAGCTTTAACAGCTGATTCAGTTATTTTTTTTCCTGCTTTGTGAAGCAGCATTGCCGCGTAGATGTATTCCATTTTTATTGCCTCCTCATGAGTTTTAGGTGAATGTAAACGTTTTTAATAACGGTTATTTTTTGACAGCTAACAACCTCTGCAACTGTTAATTAACAGTTTATTCTCGCAATGTTCCTGTTTTCTTTAATTTTTGATACAACTCTTCCGCTTCGCGGATGGATTTTTGCTGTTCTTTGACTGCTAATTTTTCTTTTTGTTCTTGTTGAGCTAAATTTAACTCTTCTTCTATTAGCTTTTCAGCGGAAAAGGCTTTGGCTCTAGCCCGCTCTAATTTAATAGTTTGATTATCTTTGTCAAAATTTTTAGCCATGGTGGTTTTAATTATTTCCTGAGCTGTAGGAATGATGCTTTCTTCATTTTCCAACTTCATTTTTTTTTCAGGCTGCTGCGCTGAAACGTTTTTCTGGTGCTTTTTATCTAAAGGATAGCCTTCCTGGCGTGGTTTCAGGGGATCGGGTTCAAAAGATTTTTTTTTTGCTTCATGTTCCAATTTTGGAGAATTGTTTTCTAATTCGAGAGTAATATTAGCGGTTTCAACTAATGTTTTAGCTTGGCGCTGTACTTGGCTGATCATTTCTGATGCAGTTAAGCCCGTGATGATGTTTTGTTCTGAAGATAAAGCCTTAGCTTGCCTAAAGGCTTTTTGCAGCAATAACTCTGTGGTGAATGGGGTGACATAGGCTGCTTCCAAGGCTAAATTAACCGCCCAGCGGCTGGCAGTAGTTATTTTATTAAGGTATTCTCCCTCGTCAATATGCAACTGTTTAGCTTCAAAGACTATTCCGTTCTCCCAGGCTGCGACTAAACTTAGCCCAATTTCCATGGGTTTAATATCCAGGCGCTTTAAAGTTTCCGCTACTTTGGCGGAAATGGCTTCTCCTTCTTTAGCGATAACTATATCACTTAAGATAGCCAATTTTCCAGCATCTACCTTAGTTTTAATTCCTACGGCAGCCAACTCAGAGATAATAGGCCCCGGCGCAAAGTTGGTTGGCCCGGCTTTAACTAGGATATCTTTTGGTGCAGCCTGTCCAGCCTTAGCGGGAGCTTCCGATTTGTTTTTTTGCAGTATTTTGTAAAGCACAAAGGGGTTGGTTTGGCTGAACAATAGCGCGGGCATGCCCTTGATTTTGTTTTTTAAGCTTTCTATGTTTTGCTTGCCTGAATTGTCCATGGCTAGCTCTAACAATTTTTTTCTGGCCATAACGATTTTGATTCCGCTGCTAAGGAACAGGGAACGCATTTTTTGCAGTTGAGGAGCGGGCAACTGCTGTAAATTAACTAATCCCACTAAAGGATACTCGCGAATGCACTGAGTTAAGTTTTGTACAAAAGTTTTCTTTTTGTCGCTGGCCATTTATATCTTCACCGGCTTGCCCATAGTTAATTTTAAGTGCACATTTTTAATGTTCTGGGTTTCATTGGGCAAATTTTTAATGGTTGTTTGGTAAACAGTTAAAATATTATCAATGATTTCATCGTCTGGCTGATTTTCTTTGCCCACCATACATTGCAGATTGAGGCCTTTTTTGCTGACTACCCTTACAATAGCGTTAAGCCTCTTGACCAACTGTTCCAAGTTAGCCGTAGGTGGCACTACACAGCCTAGTTTGGGGTTGGGCATCTTGCCTCTGGTGCCCAGCACTTTGCCAAAATCAGCAGCCACTTTGGGCATAAGGTTAGCTTGGGCTATAAAGTAATCATATTCTTCAGCTAATTTCTTTAATAATTTGGCATCTTTGTATTGATGAAAATCGCTTTGCCTAATCACTAAGCCACAAACTTGGCTGGCTTGGTCTGCCAACTGTTGGTCTACAAACGCAGCAATTTTACACGTTTTTCCTTTAGAGTAATGTAAAGTAGCAATAAAATCAACTGGATTTTGCTTTATAACCAAGTTTTTAAGGTTAATAATTAAATCATACGTCTGAGAAAACTTGCGTTTAGGCTGTTTCTTAATTTCTTCCAGTGCCTGTTTAATTTGTTCCTTATCCATCTGAACCTCCTACGCGGGCAGCTAATAACTGTTGGTAGTTAACGGTTTTAAGTTTAAACTATCCCCTTATTTATAAATGTTTGTTTGATCTATTTGACAATTGCTGTCTTTCCTTAAATTCACTAAATATTTTGTTTCACTGAACCTTTTCTTGATGCCAACGCTGTTGTTAAGTAGCCTTAAAAAAGTAAATCTTTAAATATATTTTTAGCTTTCTTTAGTTAATTAGAGGTGATATTATATGTCAGATAATAATTTGAGCAGTGCTGCTCCTTATCTAGTTATAGTAATAGTAGTTGGAGTTGTCGCTCTAGTTAATGTAGTTATGAACAGCCAAGTAAATATACAAGGCGCATACACCACTCCAGAGGAAGAGCGGGTAAGCAAATGTATCGATACCGATCCGGAGGGCCTGGTGGATAAAAAAGGCTATACCCAAATTGGATTAGTCCGAAGAGATGATTACTGCGCTAAGGGCACAGATTCATTACATCAATGGTATTGTAAAGATGTTGACTCAATGGTTGAATCTAAAGTTCAAGACTGCCCTTACGGCTGTGAAAATGGTGTTTGTTTAAGTCAACAAACTTACAGTTAAATAAAATTTTTAGTTGGCATTGGTGGAACTGCTTAATGAGCAGTGAACTCTTCTTCTTTCTTTTTACAACAACTTTTATAAAATAAACTTCTTTATGTTAATTGATGAGTGTTAAATCTGAACTATCTGCCAAAATTGTGGTGACTGCGGCTCTGCCTTATGCTAATGGCAGCATTCACATTGGCAGTTTGTTGGAATATATCCAGGCGGACATTTTTGTTCGCTTTCTGAAACTGCAAGGCCATGATGCGCTGTACCTTTGCGCTTCCGACATGCATGGAACGCCGATTGAAGTTAATGCAGCCAAAGCGGGAATTAAGCCGGAACTATTTGTAACCAAGTATTGGAAAGAGCATCAGCGCGATTTTAAGAAATTCTTAATTAAATTTGACGATTTTTACAAAACTCATTCTTCGGAAAACAAGCAATTTTCAGAATTATTTTTCAACACGGCTAAACAGAAAGGTTATATTTACATCAAAGAAGTAGCGCAAATGTACGATGAAAAAGCCAAGCGTTTTCTTCCTGATCGGTTTGTTAAAGGAACTTGTCCGAAATGTCAGGCAGCGGATCAGTATGGCGATGTTTGTGAAAAATGCGGCGCTACTTATGCCCCTGCTGATTTGCTGGATGCTTATTCTGTAATAACCAATACTAAACCCATTGTTAAAAATTCTAAGCATTATTTCTTTGCTTTAAATAAATTTTCTAAAAGGCTGCAATCCTGGCTTAATTCCAAACAAGCTAAGGTGCAGCCAGAAATCCAGCATCAACTGCAGGAATGGCTGACTAAAGGGTTGGAAGACTGGTGCATCAGCCGCGATGCTCCTTACTTTGGCTTCCCCATTCCGGGTTCGAAGCAAGAAACTGGAGAAACTAAATATTTCTATGTCTGGCTGGATGCGCCCATTGGCTATATTGCAACTACCGCTCATTACTGTTCTAAAGCTGGTGGAGAGTGGCAAGACTACTGGAAGCGCGGCAAAATTTATCATATTATTGGCAAAGATATTGTCTATTTTCACTACTTATTTTGGCCGGCGCTATTAATGGCTATGGAGATACCTTTGCCGGAAATAACTACTCATGGCTTTATTACGGTAAATGGCCAAAAAATGAGCAAGAGCCGCGGCACTTTAATTACAGCCAGCCAGTTTGCAGAAAAATATCCCGCGGAAGCTCTGAGATTTTATTATGCCTATCATTTAGACCAAAAACTAATTGATATAGATTTTAACTTGGCTGATTTTATGGCTGTAAATAATAACGTCTTGATGGGAAATTTGGGAAATTTCTGCTACCGAGTTTTGACCTTCGCCAATAAAAATTATCGCAAGATAACTGCAGTTAAGCCCAATCTCCAATTAGAGAAAGAAATAACTGAAATATCCGCTAAAATTGCTAACTGTTATCAGGAAAAAGATTTCAAAGCTGCAGCAAGCGGGATTTTGTCTATTGCCGATTTGGGCAATGCTTACTTTCAAGCTCAGGAACCCTGGAAGCATCCTACTGAAAGTGAAAATGCAGTGGGGTTTGCGGTAAACATTGCTAAAAATCTGGCTATTTTAGTTAGCCCGATTTTGCCAGAATTTAGCCGAAAAATATTGTTTAGCCTTGGATTGAAAAAAGCAGCTTGGGAAGATCTTTCTTTCTCTTGGGCTGGAAAAGCCAAACCAGTGGAAAAGTTAGTGTTGAAGCTGGAAGAAAGCAAAGAGGAAGCAAAACTAGAAGGAAAAAAATTTCCCTTGCAATTAGCAGTAGGCTTAGTTAAACAAGTAATTGACCACCCTCAGGCTGATTCATTATTTGTCTTGACAGTAGATTTTGGAAAATTAGGGCTTCGGCAGTCTGTAACCAGTTTAAAAAAATTCTTGCCAAAGAAGGCTTTTGAAAACAAGAAGTTAGTTTTCTGCCTAAATTTAAAACCAGCGGTTTTTAGAAATAAAGAATCTAATGCCATGATCCTGGCTGCAGAAGAAGGTAAAAATATTGTTTTGCTGGAAATGAACAACTCTGCTTCTGGCGAATTGGTAACTCCTGAAGGGATGGCTAATCAGGATCGATTAATTGAGCTTAAAGATTTTGAAAAAATTAAATTAAATATTTCCAATGGCCAAGTGGTTTACCACGGCAAACGGTTGCTTAGTTCAAGTGAAGTAGCCTTAGTTAAAGGTGTAACAGATAAAGCCAGAGTTAAGTGATTTAATCTTGATAACATTTTTGCATAAGAAATGCAGGTTGATAACCTTAATTAAATCTAACATTACCGTCTATTTCGGTAAGATTTATAAACGCTCTTTCTTTTCTATAATGCAGAGATGGAGTACAAAAGAGGCCGATTAGAAGTTAGAGCTAGTTCTACCGTTTGCGGCAAAAAATGTTCTATTTTGCCTGCCTTAAATCTGTTTCTGGGAAAAGCCGCCCAGGTCACGGTTTTTATTATCATAGGCATAATTATTTTGTTTACTTTTGCTGGCGTGCTGATAGTTACCAAAACTGCCACCAAGGAAAAATTGTTTACGGCTGGTGAACCGTTGATCAGCCGCGTTCCAGAAGCTTTCGTTCCAGTGCAGCTATATACAGAAAATTGTTTACGGCAAGTGTCAAAACAAGGGCTGTTAATTTTAGGGCAGCAGGGCGGGTATAGCTATCCGGAAGTCTTGGGAGAATATTCACTGTCTTATCCGACTGATTCTGTAGGTGTGAACCTAGAACCAACTAAAGTTCCATATTGGTTTTACAACCAGCAGCGCAATGAGGATGACAAGGTAGTTTATGCTTCCCACCAGCCTAAGCTAACTGGCAATGACCAATTAAGTATGGAAAAGCAGTTAGAGCGCTATGCGGAAGAGCATTTAGATGCTTGTCTTAATGATTATGCGTTATTGGAACAGCAAGGATTTTCCATTTCGCTAGAACCGGCTAAAACCGTAGATGTAGCTATCAAAGATAAAGCTGTAGGTTTTACTTTAAAGATGCCTCTGGAAGCAGCTTATGCCGGAACCAACACGGAAATGGATACATTTTTTGTTTCCATTCAACTGCCATTACAGCATTATTATGAAATTGCTGAATTGATTAAGAAAACACAGGAAACCAACCACTTCCTGGAAAAACAAGGGCTGGAATTGCTGACTGCTTACTCTCGCAAAGACCTAGCTTCTTTTGCTCCCACTTCTGACCTAACTTTCGATTTTTTTTCAGCTTTATCATGGAGCGAAACTGCGCTGAAACAAAAGTATCAACAAGTACTGTCATCCTATGTGCCATTGCTGCGTTTCTTAGGCAGCAATAATTTTTATTACAGCCAATTTCCTAGCGGTGGAGTGTTAAGCCAGAAAGTTTTGGATAACATGGTTCTTCCCTTGGCTGGCGCTGAAGATTTAAGCGTGCGCTTTGATTACTTAAATTGGGAACCTTATTTTAAAACTAATAGTTACCGTGATGTGATTAAGCCAAACAGCCAATTTGTTAGTTATAGTTTCTTGCAGTTTGGAATGCAACAGTATGAAACGCATTATGATATTAGTTATCCCGTTTTAGTGGCCATCACTGATCCAACGGCTTTGGATGGGCAAGGATATAACTTTGTGTTTGCCTTGGAAGCCAACATTAGAAATAACCAACCCGGTGTAAACGAGCAAGTTCGCGAGGCTTATCCTCGTTCATTAACCCCTTTGGCTTGCGAAGAAGCACAGCGCGGCACGGAACTAATAAAAACAGTAGTGGTAGACAGTTTTACTAAAGAACCATTGGAAGCAGTAAGGATCGGTTTCTCTATTCCTGAGCAAGCCGAGTGTGATATCGGCCTGACTAACGAATTTGGTGCAGTCGAAGAAAAATATCCTGCGGTGTATGGCGGTGAAATTAATTTTATCAAACCCGGCTATTTAACTAATTTTTACCCCATAGATACTTATAAAACTAAAGATACCCCGTTGTTGTTAGGTTCAGCAGTGGCTGGCGCGGTAGCTGCCGAGCGAGTTATTGAATTAGACCAGCAGAAAACTATTTCTCTGAAGGTGAAGAAAAAACTGCTGCGCAAGTGCATCACTCCTTTAGAATGCCGTTATACTACCGGTGGCGCGGGGATAGTCATTCCTTATCATGACATTTCTTGTGAAGCCGGTGTTCAGCAGTGTTTCTTTAACCAAGGCGGTTTTCTCTTGCCAGGGACTCCGGCAATTAGTGTTGTGGCTAATAACAGCTTAATTCCTTTTAATGATTATTATTTTACTAATCAAGCGATCGATTTAGATAGCAATGAAAATGTAATTCTAACTTTAGAACGGGTTTCTGGATTTAATCCACCAACTAGGCAGGCTGATTATACCGCTTCGGCAGTTGTTAATGGGGGGCAATCGGCATCACTTAATTTATATCCGGGAATTTACCAAGTTACAGCTATGGTTACTGATAACCGCCAGTTAATCATTCCTTCCGAAGAAAGATGTTTCCAGTATAATATTTTGACTTGGGAAACTGAAGAATGCACTACTTTGGAACAGATGCAATTAGGCAGTTTTATGAGTGGTCGTTTGCAGTGGGATACTACGGCTACCTATTTAACTATTACTCCTGAAGATTTGTACAACTCGCAAAATTTAACCGTGTTCCTGCCAGTGCAAGATTTGCTGGGCACGCCGCTGACTACTACAATCCCGCAACAAGAATGCGGCTCTTTTGTTTGCCTGCCCGGCGCTGGCTGCGCCTTCGAAATATGTGATCAAATCACCGCGACCGTGCCAGCAAGGGTTATAGAAGATCTGCAGGTCGGGCCATTGATCGGCAATTTATCAGCCGATCCGCAATATCGAAGATTGTTAGAACCACAATGGCATTAAAACAAATAACAGCAATATGGATGTTGGTTCTGCTAATTAGCTTGCCAGTATACTCCGCTAACGTCCTTGCGGCCAGCCTGCGCATTACTAAAAATGCAGGCGCGGCTGGAGTTCCCGGGTTTATCGATGCCAACGGTGACGAGTGGCAAGTGGAGGCTACCATTACGGGTGTTGCAGCTGTGCAGCCAGAACAAGTTAGATTACAAGTAGGTCCGCGCAGCGAACCGTTTAATGACTGCCGCAGCGATACTTTGGGTACAGTTTGCAGCTACCAGAGCCAGTTGTCTGAGGGAGTGCCAGAAGGAAGTTATCCTTTTACAGTAAATTACCTGGAAATTAGGCAAAGCGCAGTGATCCTGGCTGATGGTTCGGCTCCGCAAGTTAGCCATTTACAAGTAGCGCAGCAAACCGATGGAACTATTAATTTAGGGTTTTTAGCTAGTGATAATGGGGGATTAAAGCGCGCAGCGGTTTTAGATGAACAAAATACTGTCTTGCAGGAAATTCCCGTACCTGCTGGACAAACTCAGTTGTCATATAATGGCCAATTGCAGGGAATTAATTCCGGACAAGGATTGCGTTCCATCAAAGTTTTAGCCACAGATCAGTTAGGGCATGAAAGCGCCAGTTCTGCCGTGTCTTTCCGTACTGATTTTGTGGCGCCAACAGTAGAAAAAATAAATATTACTGCTTTGGGCCAGTTTATCGGCATTACTTCTTTCCGTTCTGATATCGTGGTGGATGTTCGCGATGCCAGCGAGTTTAATTATCAATTAATGCGTGTTTCTTCTCCGCAAACATCTTTGCAAAATGCTAACCCTGGCGCTAATGCTTGTCAAAGGGATAGGGTTGAATTTGATCTTTGGCATTGCCGATTTAGCCAGGCAGTGGTTAATCCAGCAGCAGAAATAAATTTTAACATTTATGTCAGCGACCGTTTTGGCAATAGTAATACCGTCAGCCAAAGTTTGTCTTATACTGTAGACAGCGCTCCGCCGTTGGTAATCTTTTTTGGCAGCGAACGGGTTTACGAAGGGCAAAGTTATGTCAACAGCCACCGCAATCGTATTATTTTGAAATTTAAAGAAGAAGGAGCGGGAATTACCGCTAACGGAATTAGGGCTGACTTGCGTGGCGTGGGCGGCCTGGTTAGCGAAGCCCCAGATTATTTTAATGCTACTACTCAGGAAGCTTATTGGGATATTACAGCCACGGCGGGAGGAGCGCATATTAATTTGGTTAAGTTTCAAGATAATGCAGGCAATGAAGATCCGCAGCAATTAGTGGAAACGGCTTTGATAGTTGATACCAGCGGGCCACGAGTGGAACGGTTAGAATTTTATGGATTCTCTGAAGCTAGCCAGCATGATTATTATCAAAGCCAAGATCAATTAAAAATGGAGTTTACCGCCAGGGAAGATAGTGGTTTGCGGGTTCAAGTCAACTTAAATGAATTAGTGGACAGCGCGGCTTTAAAATATCCAGCGCGCTTAGATCTTCCTGCCGGCTGGCTTGAACTGACACAAGATGACGGCTGCGAGCGAGCGGAAGGCCTCTGGGAATGCAAGTTGTTGGTGCCGGAAAGTTTGCGCAGCGGCACTGGCAGGGATGTAGGTTTACAGTTAAAGATTAGAGACACGTCTGGCAATGAGGCTATAGCTTGGGGCATCGATCCGCGCAATATTGAGAGCAAGGTAAGCAATGGCAATTATAAAATAAAACTGCTTGGCTTGTCCGAAGAGGAAGATCCGGATTATTGGGAAGTGGGAAAAGTGAAAACGAGCCAATCATTTGTGGATTTAGATACAGTTAATCTAGCTCCTGCTAGGATGCAGTTTTCTGTTCCTCTGCGCAGTTTGGAATTAAATACTGAAGTTTTGAGTGTAGATTTGGGTAGTTGTGAAGCTCTGGAAGGCGCGCCTAAACTGCGCAGCAGTTTATTGTATGGTGGTATCGCGCCAGGCGGAGAAGGAAATCCTACGGTAAATGTCATCTTGGAATTCGAGCCGTTTGACGGCCGCCAGATCTTGTCAGTGAATGAAGATAATAAGTTTGAGAAGATAACTGCTAACTATCAGTGCCAGCTGAAAATATTTACTAAATTAAACAGGCAAGCATTGCAGGCAGCTGAACTGCAAGTTGTGCCACTAACTGCAGAATTTGCTTTCAGCAGCAATGGCGCAGTGGATGAGAATATCGCCAAGAAAGTTAAGGAATTAAAAGATAATGATCTGTTTAAAATTGCCAATGCTATCCATTATTTAGCTGTCGGCTTTAAAATCTTGAATTTTGTTACGCAGATCTTTCAGACTATTGTCAGCTTGAATCAGTTGGTTAATTTGTTTACTACCAGCACGGAAAGTGTGATTGAAACATATAGGACTAATGTTTATGCTACTGTAGCTTCTTTTGGCACGGCGGAGGCTGCAGTTAAGATCTTACAAGGCAGCTGCTATGCCATGGCAGCCGGCACTGAAGGAACCTGGGAAATTGTCCGCGCCGCGCAAATACCCATGAACATTTTAGCTTGCAATCCGGGTGTTACGGGCAGTGATGGAAAGCTAAGCTGGGATTTGGATTGGTATGGCAAGTGGCAGAGGACAGTGCTTGATTTGTATAATCTTCTTTCCTTAAGGGGAGTTTTAGGCATTCCCGCAAATTCACTGCAAGAGAATTTAATTGTTTCTTCTATTGGTTTGTGCCTGCCCGGCATTGTGTTGAATGTAGAAAAAGCTCGCGAGTTGCATTGCCGCAAAATATTGTGTTATGCGCAAGATGTTCCAGCTGGCCTAACAACTATAGAAGGCTGTGATCGTTTGTATGACGTGCAGATGTGTGAATTCGTGCTGGGTTCGTGGTGGGACTTTGTTGGTTTTGGCGCTGTAGCTGAGATTGGCCAGCTGATTCAAAGTTTCTTGTCTTCGCCAGTAGGTTTGTTTACTTCAGTATTGACTGTAAGTGAAATTTTAACTTGTGCTACTTTTTGTTTAAATGAATTTCCTGCGCCGGGCACAGTTTCAGCTTGCCGGGTGTTTACGGGAATCGACAAAGCCATTGCCATGGTAGATAATATTGTTGGAGCAGTGCAAACTGCCCAGTATACCGTAGGCTCGGCTTATTGTGATCAAGTGGATGACATTAAATTGGAAGAACTGGCGGGAGGACAGTTTTTAGAGAAGGAGGAAGAAATACCTCCTGAAGAAGGCCAACCTTCACGAACGCCTGAAGCGCAGCCGCAGACTAATATTTAACTTATGAAAAATAATTAAAATGGTTACTTATAAAATATTTTGGTGCTTAAAACAAAAAAATGGAATGGAGTTAGTTGAACCTAATGATAACTTAGCTAAAGCTTATTTTAGTGAATCTGAAGAAACATTGCAGGAAATAGGCGATGGGAGTTCTAAGTTGGGCATCTATAACATTCGAGATGAAATTAAACATGGAAAAAAATTATGGTTACAGGTGGCCGAGAATAGTTACGCTTTAACTAAGTTAGGCGATTTTTGGCTTAAAAAATTAGTGGAAACAGTCTTGCCGTTAGCAGAAATATTAATTGTTTTTGGTTCTTTTGCTAAATGGTTAGCCAAAAGAGATTCTGATATTAATCTTATTATCATCCCTTCTGTTGATAAAGAAGCGGTGCAAAAGAAGTTTAAGCTATTTACTCGTAAAATTAGTGCTGGGTTCATTGGCTGGAATGGTTTTGTAAAAGCTTATCAAGGGAGAAATGCTCTGGCTAAAGAAGTGATTAATCATAATTTAATATTTGATAACGCATATAAGGTTGTAAACTGTAGTTAATAATTATTTGAACATGAAAACTAAACCATTATTACTGTCCGGTAACGTGGGACAAATGTCCCTGATTTCGGGACAAGAAAAGATTTTAAATTATATTTATGGAAATCCCACTGTTGAATTAACTGTGAGAGATTTAGCTAAAAAAACTAAAATCAGCAAATCAACAGTTCAGCGTTACCTTAATAATCTGAGAAAGGATGGCATTATTGGCAGCGATTATAAATTTTTAGACACATGGAAAAACAAATTTAAAAAATCAAATTTCTATGTTAATAAAATTGTTAATAGCGGAGTTATAGACTATTTAAGCCAGGAACTGGTGGCTTCATCAATTATTCTTTTTGGCAGTGTTTGGAAAGGCGACAGCGTGGCTAGCAGCGATATTGATATGTTTGTGGAATGCGCTAGGGTTAAAGAAGTTTCTTTGAATAAGTATGAAAAAATCCTCGGCCACAAAATTCAGTTATTTACTAGAACTAAAATTACTCAACTGCCTAAACATTTGCTTAATAATGTAGTTAATGGCATCAAGTTGTGGGGGCACTTTACAATAAAATGAATGAATTAATGCCTTGGGAGGAATGCCAAAGAAAATTTATTAGAAAGGTAACTATTGATCCTGAGAAGATTAAATCTTTAATTGAAACTGCTAAAGCTAGAGAAAAGTTTGTTAATTCACTTACAATAACTAAGAATAATGTTAGTTTTGTTTTTGAGAATTATTATGAAGTCATTAAGGAATTGCTAATTGCTCTTTTGCTTAGCCAAGGGATGCGCTCACAGAACCATCAATGTTTATTTACGTTCTTTTCCAAAGAATATCATTATGATGCCGAGGTTGTTGTAATTAAACAAATGGGTTATTTAAGGAATAGATTAGAGTATTACGGTGAACCGATAGAATTTAGCTATTATGAAGAAAACAATAAAAAGTTTAAAGAAATAATAAGTTGCTGAAATGAAGACTAAAAAAATGATGGGTGTTTGGATGTTAATGTTGATAGTTCTTAGCACAGTGGTTATTGCTGAAGAAGAATGCGGGTTCTTTTGTAAAATAGAGAATTGGTTGAAAGGAACGGAGAATGTGGCGGGGTTGGCTGGTGGAACACCTCAGGTCCCAATTCTTAGAACTGTAACACCTACAGTACCCCCCTTAAGTTGTTCAACCGCAGAAATAGGCCAATACTGTGAAAGTGGGGGACGTGTTTTTTACAAAGATAGTGTTTATTTACCAGAATCTGATCGTAGAGAGGTAGGTTATTATATAATAGAAAAAAACCTGGAAGGATCTTATAAGAGAGTGGGAATTACCACTGAAAAAGGTTTATCCGAAAAAAAAGACCCAGACACTGGTCAAGATCCACATGCTCTAACTATCTCTACTCCAGAATATAGGGCTGCTGTACAAGGAAATAAGCTTTCTACACTCCCATCAATCTCGTCAACACCGCAGTATTATAAAAATGAAGTTACAGTAACTTATCCTGATGATACCTTTGGTGTAAGAAAAGAAAAAATTTATAGATACAATGATGAAACTAGTCGTTGGGAAAGGCTAAGAGCTGGTGAATGGAAATCGGTAGAAGATACTTGTCCTGTTACTTGTTCTGAAAACCAAAGAGAATTAAGCAGGAAGTTATCGCAGGATTCTTATAATAAATTTAAAGCTATCAAAGGTAATGAACAAGTAACTTGGAAAGAGTATGGCTACCGTATATTAAATGAAATAAATAGTCGCATTGATTCATCCGGATCTGTTAAAGGTATCCCCCCCAAGGAGTTCTGGCAACCGCTTTCTCCACAAGCATCGGCTGAAATACAAAATAGATTTAATCTTTTTCAAAGAACTCAGTTAGTACAAGAAGTAGAGAATCAGATTAATAGTTATAATAATCGTGATAATAGTGAATTGCAAGGAATTTTAGATGCTCCTTCAGGGTTAACTGAATCGAAGCGGTTAGCTATAAAAACTATATTATCTAGGAGGGAAGCAGCTAACAATGTTTTGAATAATCAGTTAATTGGTAAAAGTGCTAGTGTTGTAGCTGAAGTTACAGCTTTAAGAGAGGAAAGTGATGATGTACTTCAAGCAGTATTAGCTGATCAGAGTAAGACACCTGAAGCAAAACAAGCCGCTACCTTAATTATTAACAGCAGAAAAGTAAAAGAAACTGAAATATCTTCCCAGCAAGTTGTAGAACAAACTAAAGGTAAAGTTCAATTAGTTACTCCAGCTAGTGCAGCTCAAGCAGTATCTCCACTTGCTACTGTTGCTCAACCCGGCGTTGCTGGTACTGGTTCACCGCAGGGAAGCGTTTCTACTCCATTCCAACCATCAACTACTGGAACTGGGTCTCCACCAGTTGTTGTTGCCCTCTTAGATTTGGAGACTGCTAAATATATAATTACTGACAACAACGGTATACCATTTTATGTTAGAGAAAAAGAAGGAAAAATAGAATTCACTGATGGTAAAAATGCTTGGCAAGAAATCTTGGATAAGGAAGTTAAAACTATCCCCGAGTTGAACGCTAAATATGGAGCACTAACTTTAACTAATACTTGGGTAGGTGATTTATCAAGTTCTGAAAAAAGAGCTATAGATATTGTGGCTGAAAGACAAGATATTAATATTAATAATCTAAATAATCTTAATATTAATGATCTTAGCCCATTAGGTATATCCCATCCTTCTGAAACCCCTTTAGGAATGCCTTCTTCTATCCAGTATGTAAAACCTGATGGTAGTATTACTGATTTGCATATTGAAGTGCATGAAGAAGATGGCAAAAATAGGTTTGATTATTTTGATACTGAAGGAAACAGAGTTCCTATTGGTAGGGGTGAGTTAAGGTGGAATAATGCTCCTAAGGCTAGGGTTTTTAGCAAAGTAAGTAGTGCTAAATTAGGTTTTAGCGATATGCCTCTCGTTTATCAAAACGATAATTTTGAAAATTCAGGTATTGGTGTGGCTGTTGTTGGAATTGGTTCTACTCAAAGTAGTGGATTAATTTATGATCCGATAACTAGAAGAACATTTGTGTATAGTATAGCAACTGGTGATAATGAAGGTATATGGACTTATTATGAACCTGATGGTGACAGGATACGGTTAACAGATAGTCCAGAATTAATTCCCCTGTTGTCAGATGATATTAATGCTGCAATGGATACTGTAGTCGCGAAAAGTAATGAGATAATTAGGAAGTCAGTTTCAGTGCCACAAGTTGGAATAGATTTTGAATCAAAAGTCCAAGAAGCTCTATCTAAGGGTATGTATGATGAAGTAGAAAGATTACTTGGTATGGGCAGAACAGCTGGACTTAGCGCGGATAAAATTTCAACTATTATAGCTAGTACAGATTCAAACTTGCAATTCAACTACTACGATTACTTATACAACCTTAGAACTTCCCAAGCCTTCCAAGCTCGTGAAGCAGCCATAAAAGCTGCTGAAACTGTGGCTAAGTTAGAAGAAGGATTGGATGACTTGAAAGGCAGCGCGCGAACGCAACGCTTGTCGGATATTGATAGAGCTAAAGCTAAATCTGAACGATTAAGGAAAGACGCTCAGCGCTTGACAGCAGAAGCTAATGAAGCTTTGGATCACCTTTCTACTTTACGCGCAGTTGGGCGTGATAGCGTTAATTTAATTGACAAGGACGTGCGTGATTTCATGCAGGGTGATAGTGATACCTCACATAGGGAAGCTTACCAACGAGCTAAAGCCTTGGCTGACAATGCCAGAACAAAATTAGGCGATATTATTACGATTGATGCTGAAGTTAAAGATTTAAGGTCTAGTATTGCTCGATTTGATGCTGAGATTAAAGCTCTAGAAGACGCTCACTCAACTACCCCTGAAGCTAAGAAGAACTTAGCTGATTTGAAAACACAACGTAATGCTCAAGCTGCTGAATTAGATGTTAAGAATACTGAGCTAGAAGAACTTTTATCTGATAACAAGATAAGCCTTGCCGAAAAAGAACGTCTGCTTAACGACATAGCTACCGGTGAAGATGCTGCCGAGCGTTATGAATGGCAAGGATCATGGCTGGAAGGTATTGGCGGAGAAGCTTATGCTGGCTTGGTAAATGGCAAATGGGTTGGTTGGGTTGGCGGCATTGCTCAAGGCATCGCCAGCATCGGGGGTAGGTACAGGGCCTTGTCCAATCTCCTGATTCCAGATGAAACTCTAAAAAAATGGACGGCCGCAGCTAATGATGAAACTCTGCAACGGTGGGCAAACTTGCCCTCTTTTGTGGCTTCAGTTGGCCCCAAGTTTGGATTTGATTACTGTAATATTGATGATCTTAAAAAAACTAATCAAGCTGGACAAAATTATGTTTTCGTGCAAACTCCAGGCGGGGTGAAACAGCCGGTGGCGCAGATCTTTGGTGAAACAGCGGAAAGTACAGTTTTTATTGGCTGCACGGCTGACAAAGATAACAAGTTAAGTTGTAAAGGAAGTCAAATCTGCAAAGCCGACAAATTTTGCTACCTGAACCGTGATGCGGCTGAACCAGTCACGGGACATTACTACAAAATTACGTGGGGGCTGGGCGTGCCGGGAGATCAATCGTTCACTCCGTATGTAGATGAAAGCGGCAAGGCAGTTAAATTCAATATAAGATTGCGCGGGCCGACGGTGGAAAAATATTTATATGTCCGCGGTTCCCTGCCTGCAACGCAAGTCCTGGAATTGGAAAATGGCGCTAAAGATGGGGCTACTTTAGCTTTCTATTCTTCAGAAATTTATAATGAAGCCTGCATTGTTTTTGATACTAGCTATCGTATTAAAGATTTCTCTGCCGGCGAGTTTATCCCGGATGTTTGCGCTAAAATTGATCCAGCCAAAATTTCCGATCAGCTGGATTTTTTAGAATCTAACCGGAAACAACCATCCATAACCACGCAGTCGGAGCAGGTAACTACTAACGAAGAAATTTAGTTCAATTTCTTCTTTTTTTCTTGTGGCGAAAGATAATTTTTACTGGTTACAATAAGGTAGCCATATTTAAGAAGTTTACTTGATACTAACAGTGACAGGCGTTACCTTAATACCCCGCCATGCCAACTATCAAACATGCTTAAAACATTTTTCAATTCCTTTCG
>CAZRCV010000011.1:0-334 GCA_964598745.1 uncultured Methanosarcinales archaeon | reverse complement strand
ATTTTCACTGGTTATAATAGGAAGTTCCAGATCATTCATATGATCTCGCAAGTTCTCTCGTTTCAGCCCTTATGGCAATGCCCCGGACTCTCTTTTCTACCCAATCTTTAGAGTATCCTTTGGCTTTGTAGAGTTCTTTCATGCGTTTTTGGGCTAATTCTGGGTTTTCTATTTCCTGTATTCTATCATAACCTACTTGAGCTAACCATAATTTAAGCGGTTCTGCTTTTTTAGATGGAACTGACTGGATGATCCTAAAAAGAGATTTTGTACTCGCGCAATCAGTATCCCTTAGTTTTCCATCTGGGGCAGGCAATTTCAACCGGTGACAATT
>CAZRCV010000010.1:0-26432 GCA_964598745.1 uncultured Methanosarcinales archaeon | reverse complement strand
GGGGATAACTTTGAGGCGACTCGGGTAAGTAAAAAATACTTCTCGATCGAATAAATCATGCCAGCAGGATTACATAAATCAGGAAGATTTCGCAAAATATTTGTTAGAACTCCCGGAGGCAGGACTACTGTTCATTATCGTGAGCGTAAGCCGAACCGTTCTGTTTGTGGTTCTTGTGGTATAGTTCTGTCTGGGGTGTTGCGGGAAAGGCCAGCCATTCTAAAAAAATTTCCTAAGTCTGCTCGTCGTCCAGAACGCCCTTACGGCGGAATGTTATGTTCAGCTTGTATGCGGCAAACCCTTCGAGTTAAAGCGAGGAAAATATTATGATCTTTGAGCCAGGTAGATTATGCGTGAAATTGGCTGGAAGGGATGCTGGTAAAATTTGTGTGATAGTGGAAGCTATAGATTCGCAATTCGTTCTCATCGATGGTTCTACTCGCAGAAAAAAAGTTAATATCAAGCACTTGGAACCGCTTAACAAGGTTATTGAGGTTAAAAATAGAGCCAGTCACGAGGAAGTAGTTAAAGCCTTTAAATCTTTGTCTTTGCCGGTATGGGAAAATAAAAACAAGTTAGTGGCAGTTAAACCTAAGAAACGTAGATCTAAATCTAAGCAGGATAAGACTAATAGCGCAGCTTCTCCAGCTAAGGCCTAAAAACCGTATAACTCTGAACTGTTTAGCTTAATTCTTGGAATGGTATTAGGTTACTGTTTCAATAGAAACGATCTAAACTTAATCTTTTACTAGACACTTGCCACAACGTTTAAATAATCTTTTTTTAATCTATATTATTATGGATTACGGGTATAATACGGAATACAGCAGTCCGATGGATCGTGGCTATACCATTGCGCATGAACACCATAATCATGGTTTTCCCGGTGGCCAGTCAACTGGTGATGTTGGTGTATCCATTGGTGATTTAGGAATGACTTTAGCTATGGGGCCTGTACCAAATGTTAAGGCCATTCAATCAAAGTTGCATGCTGGTACAAAAAAATTGGAATTTGTATTTTCTGGAACAGGGAAGGGACAGTCAGGACAACAAACTCCGGGAATGTATGGCAAGAAGCAGCGCCAAGCTTTTGTAGAAATAGGCCGAGCCAACAAAATAGATTTTACTACCCACTCTACTTTTGGTGTTTATGGGTTAGCTGGCATGGACCAACAGGGTAATGTTTCTAAAGCTTCTAAAAATTTCTCTATCTTAGAAGTCAAGCGGGCCATAGAATTTGCTGCAGATGTAGCCCAGGGTGGCCCAGTGGTGGTGCATACTGGCGAGTATCAACGGCCAATCATTGATGCTAAATGGAATGAAAAGGACAGCCTGTGGAAGGAAAAGTTCCAAATGTTCTCAGATGAAAAGGGTCGCACTTCTTACCGGGTGGTGGACACTAGGACGGGAAGGTTAGTTTCTGAAGCTTCTAAAAATCGGCGCGTGACTAGGCCAGTTTACCATAGATATGATGAAAAAAGCGACTCCTGGAAGGAACATCAAGGAAAAGATTACTTTGATGAGCAAGGCAATTTAGTAAAAGCCGGCGATTATATCGATTATTTTGGCAAAAAATTATCGCTAGGCGAGCGTGTGCCGAGATTTGATGAAAGCAAGCAGCAGTTTGAAATTGAAAATTTAGAATGGCAAGACTTAGAAAAAGAGGCAAGGGACCTAACCAAGGAGGCACGGCAAGCTTGGCGTGATTTACGGGCAGGAAAAATTGATAAGAAAACTTTTATGGAAGGCAAATGGCAGCGGTTTGTTGAGTTTGCTAATGAAGAATCCATCGAAGTGCGACCGGAAGAAGCCTATATTATTACGACGCTGGACACTAATGCTGCCACTAGTCGCGGCTGGGGTACGTATTATGGTGGAGACTTTAAAGAAACGATTGAAGTTATTAAAAAGCTGCGTAAGGCCCGCGAATTTTATGAACAAGTAGAAAAATCTGTAGATCCTGAAGAGAAGTGGAAGTTAAAGCGGCAGGCGCGTATGGCTCTCGGTGGAGTAAGCGATTTAGTTCCTGAAGAAATGGAATACCCCACAGATATTATCGATCGACAGTTAAGGGAAATGGAACGAAAAATGAAGTATAGTAAAGAAGCTTCCTCTTCGCAGTGGTCACAAGCTAAAGATTCTGAAGAAACACAAAGATTTATTGAAAGTGCTGATAGCTACGCTTTTCGTGAATCATGTGATTCCTACGCGCAGTTGGCCATGACTGCTTACGACCAGACTAAAGATTTGCAAAAACGCGGCTTGTTAAAAAAGCCGCTAACTGTGGCTATGGAAAATTTATTTCCAGAACATTACGGCGCGCATCCTGAAGAAATAATCGAGCTGGTTAACGGCAGCCGTGATAAAATGGTTCAGTACCTTAAACGTCGGGGCATGCCAGGAAAAGAAGCCCAGGAAATGGCTGTACAACACATCACTTCCACTTTTGATACAGGGCACTTAAATATGTGGCGAAAGTACTGGATAGCTGATTCTAAGAAGTCAATTGAAGAAAATGATCGAGAATTCGATAAGTGGTCATTACAGAAATTAGGGGAAATGATCGATGCCAATGTTGTTGGTCACATTCACCTGAATGACAACTACGGATACCAAGATGAACATTTAGCTCCGGGAGAAGGCAATACTCCCATTAGGGATATGGTAAAATTGCTTAAGGAAAAAGGCTACAAAGGGGAATTGATAGTCGAGCCTGGCGCTGATTATACTACTGACTTAACAGGCTTTCATTCGGTAATGAAAACTTGGCGGCATTTCAATATTCCTTTGCATACTTCAGGGAGCGGATTAGCTCCTACTAAATCTAGCTGGGAAAATGTTGGTTATGGCTGGTTTGGCCAAACTCAGCCACCTTATTTCACTTTTGGAGCTTATTCCCCTTCTGAAGATTGGACGTTATGGAGCAATGTGCCGTTAGAATAATTAATTGAGATACAATTTAGCAGGGTCAGCATTCTGCCACCTTAATTGGGGAGTTTCAAAACCAGTATTAGGGTTCAGTACTGTAACAAACCGCAATAATGAGGTATCAGTATTTACTGCAGTATCAAAGGCTGACTCGATAGTATTACCATATTTTAAGACATCTTTAAACAAGTAATGGGTAAAATGGTTTCCCACAGGTGCTAATAAAGTTGTTCCTAACATGGAAATTCCTTTGTGTCCATTAGACCATCCGGTCCTAGAGGCGCTGGAAACAGCAATGTTTCTTCCGTAACCAATTCTTTCCGCAAAACCACCAGAATAACATTGAGCAAAATAAAACAGGGCAAAATTTACAGGCAGATTATGCATGATTTGTTCAAAATCAACCTCATTCATTCTTCCATCATAAGTTCTAACAGTAGACTTGTTATTAATTAAATTTCCATGGTTGGTTACAACTACCACTAACCTGTCCCTGGAAGTTGCTTGTTGACGAACGGAATTTACTGCTTTTTCCAAACTAGTTGTAGTAGCCGGACCGGTTATAAACCAATTTTTAGTTTTTCCATTCCCTTCAAGAGCTGAAATTCTCGAATGAGCTACGCCAGACTGGGTTAAAGATTGATGAACAAAATTTAAATCCTCCGAAAAACATTCATTATTGCCACTGCCCTCGGCATTAAATAAAATAGCATAAAGTAAACCATTTTGGTTGGTTATAGTTTCTGTTGGTTCAGCTTGTTGAACTTTGTCGTACCTTAACCAAAACCTATCCGATTCTTTTCTCATAAAGGTGCATAAAGATAGTTATTTATAAACAATGCAAGAACATTTTTACCTTACGATCCCCATTTTCACATCAAATCTTTCGCTTTCTAAGGTTGTTTTACCGACAAAAGTTATAGTTGCTACTCTTAACACGGCCTTTAAATCAGCTTCCATAGAATGTATCACTTCGGGAAAGCCTCGCTCTTCACTAGTTAAAACTAAAGTTTTAATTCCCTCTTTTAAAGATAGTTTTTGCTCAGCTTTCCATTTTCGCACGGTATTAATTATATCTATTCCTAGAGATCCAGCTAATTCCGCAGTTTCGTCAACTAAGTTAGGTTCATACTTTGGCCAATCTGAATTATGAATACTAGTTTTATTTTCTTTGCCTGCAAAATATAACTGATAAATCTCTTCAGTAATGAATGGCGTGATAGGGGCCATCATCTTAATGATACTAATCAAGCTCTGGTAAAGAACCTGCTGCGCACTGGATTTAGCCTGATTTCCGCGAATGTTGGGATTATACAATCTGTCTTTAACAATTTCTAGGTATTGGTCACAAAAAGTGTGCCAAAAAAAGTTTTCTACATCCTGCTTATTTCTAAAATATTCATAGCGGTCAAAACTTTCAGTGCAAGACTTAATTAATTTGTGCAGCTGGCTCAATTGCCACCTATCAAAAACTTCAGTAACAGTAGACGGCTTATAATCGTTAAGATGCATTAAAGTAAACTTAGCAGCATTCCAAAGTTTGGTAATAAATTTTTGTCCAGTAACTAAATCTTTCTCTTGAAAAGGGAGATCATCTCCTAATCTTGAACCGGCTGCCCAGAAGCGTAGAGCATCGGCCGAATACTTGCTAATCATCTCTTGCGGTTCAATAACATTGCCTTTGGATTTAGACATTTTTCTGCCATGGGGATCTTGAGCATGTCCGGATATAACCACGTCTTTCCAAGGATTAGTTTGGTAATGCAACTGCGATTTAACTACCGTGTTAAACAACCAAAAAGTAATAATATCGTGAGCTTGCACTCTTAAGCTCATGGGAAACAATTTTTTCTTAACAGCTTCTTCCGTAAACAATTCAATCGCTAATTGCGGGGTAAGAGAGGATGTAGCCCAGGTATCTAAGACATCCTTTTCACCAAGTACTTCTTGAGCAGTATAACCTTTAGGAAGATCAGAAAGAGGATCTACTGGCAGTTGTTCTTTTGAAGGCAAAATAACTTCTCCGTTTTTTTTGTGATACCAGATCGGCATGGGTACTCCAAAATGCCGCTGGCGAGAAATGCACCAATCCCATTTAAGGCCTTTTATCCAGTTATCATAACGCACTTTCATATGTTCTGGGTACCAGTGCAACTTGTTTCCTGCTTTCAGAAATGTTTCCTTCAGGTCCAAGTATTTTATGAACCATTGTTTGGTAGCCACATATTCTATGCCTGTCCCACAGCGTTCATGGACATTTACAGTATGCGTCAACTTTTCTTTTTTTATCAACACTCCTTTCTGATCTAAGTCTTGCAAAATCTTTTTCCTAGCTTGTTCAGAATTCATTCCTTGGTAAGGGCTTAATTCATTATATGTTCCAGTTTCATCCATGATGTGAATTGGTTTGGCTTCTGGGTGCCTGGCCATCCACTCTACGCAATCCAATCCCCCATAAGTGCAATAAAAAACAATTCCTGACCCATAATCAGTATTGGCTGAAGCATCATGAGTTATTGAAACTGGTTTCTGGGCAAAGGGAATTTCTGCTTTCTTGCCTACTAATTCTTTCCCTTTAAGCAATTTTACTATTTTCAAAGAAAATTCTGTATTCATTTTCTCTACAGTGGTATGGCTGATAATCCATTTCTCTCCAGTTTCTAATTTTACTACTGCGTACTCTCCATTCTCGTCCAAAGATAAGCCCACGCAAGCCGGATGGAGTTCAGGCCTGGTGGTGGCATAAATTATAAATTCACCAGTAGGCATCTTAGCTTTGATATAATTAAGGGTAGTGTCTTTTTCCACGTCCTCCATTTCTACTTGGGCGATAGCTGTTTTGCACATGGGACAGAAAATTATGGGCGCTTTTTTCTGGTAAATTCTGCCTTGATGATATAGTTCTAAGAATGATCGCTGGGATATTTTTCGACAATGGTCATTGATAGTAGAATAGAAAATGGAAAAATCGCAGCTAATGCCGATACGTTTCCAGTCAGCCACGAATGCTGGACGGATTTCTTCCAATGTTTGCAAGCAGAGCTTAACGAATTCAGCCCTGGGCATTTTTTTGGAAACAACATTTTTGCTTTTTTCAATTAATCTTTCAGTGGCTAGGCCATTATCATCTGTGCCGAAAGGATAGAACACATTATTGCCTTTCATGCGCTGGTATCTGGCAATAAAGTCTCCTTGAGAATAGCTAAAAGCATGGCCTAAATGCATTTTTCCCGAAACCGTAGGCGGCGGGGTATCTATGCTATAAACTGGTTTAGTAGAAGCTGGCTGAAAGCGAAAGACCTGATGATAGTCCCAGAACTTCTGTATCCTGGGTTCAGCTTCCGAGGAATCATAATTTGCCGGTAATTCCATGATTTAACCTTAAGAATAGTTTTACTTTAAAAAATCTTTTAAAAATTAAGTCCAGATCTAGCGCAGTAAAATTAGATCCTACCCTTTTTTACAAGCTGAATAAATATTGTCAAAAAGTGGCTGAAGGTTGCCAGTGCTTACTGAAGGGTGGGATATTCTTAAATGATTTGGTGGAAAAAACAGAACCCCCGTAGAATACTCTGCTAGAAGAACTTTCCTAATTTTATCAGCATCAACTTTCTTTAAACCCAGACTAACAAAATAACCAGAATTAAACGGCAGTGGTTCAAAGAACTCAAAATTACTTTGATGACCTAATTCAAGAATTTCTTTAACCGCATGGTATCGAACTAACAATATTCCATTTTTTTCTTTCAGTTCTGGTTCTAAGTTTGGATCACGAAGCGCTGTTAAGACGATTTCTTGGCTAGGGGTTGGCACAGCCGAAGTGTCGCCGCGAACAATACTGGCAGCCTTATCTTCCAAAGCTTTCGCTACAGCGGAGGTCATTCCACGAGAACCGAAAGTGATAGCTCCCACTCGCAACCCCCAAGCATATAATTCTTTGGTAGCTCCATCCACTTTAACCGCCAAAACTCGCTCATGAAGGCTAGCTAACTTATTAAAAAGGGAATAACGATAACACCTTTCATCATGTAGCAGAGAAATATAAGCATCATCCAAGCAGGCTACTACTTTACTGCCTTTATTAGCCGAATTTAAAATTACTTCTGTTAAATCAATGACTTCATCATTAGTTAAAGCATATCCGGAAGGGTTGCTAGGGAAGGCTAATTGGATAAAGTATTTTCCTGGCTGTTCTAATATCTTTTCCAATTCTCCAACATTAAACTTATCTTTATCATAAAACGGAAAAGTGATCATGGTTCTGTCGCGGAAAGTATGGGTATAATTTTCCCAAAATAAATCCGGGGTTATCAGCGATTCACCTATATCCAAAAAAAGCTGACCGGCAATAGAAAGCCCTTGCGTTAAACCATTGGTAATTACGGGGAGGCAGACATTAGCCGCATCTAAGCCTGGGTTTTGTTGCAACAACCGCTGCTTCCACGCTTCTCTTAACTGATGATTTCCATGAGGCGGACTATAAAGAAAACTTTTCCCACTTAAAGAAGCAGCAGCTCGCAACATGCACTCTAGAACCATAGGCTGGCCGCTATTATCAAAAGCCTGGCCCCTCACAGCATTGATTTTGCTGCCTCTAGCATCAAGGTTTTGCTGCGTCACGCCCAAATTAGGATAGTAAGCTCTCTTACCCAGGGCAGACAACAGGGCATAAATATCTGGCGCAGGAGTTTCAATAGTGGCATTTACTAGACTAACTTCATCATCCATGAAGTTCTCGCAGAAGAAGTTATTAATAAATGTAACTTATTCTTTATTCACTTAACTTTTCACCACGGCTGCCGCTTTCCATCCAACCAGCATTGGTAATCCTAACAAATTCAGCTTTTTGCTGCATTTCAAAAATATTTTTGGCTCCGCAATAACTAATTCCGCTCTGTAGTCCTTTGATTAGGCCTTTAACTACTTCTTCTACTGATCCTTTGTAATCAACTAATATAGAAACACCTTCTACAAACACATCCAACTTTTCCTTAACCGACTTCTTAAATTGTTTTTCTCGTCTTTCATGATTACTGTCGTAAGAAGCGCTCCCCATGTATCTTTTGTAACGCTTTCCATCCTTGATGATGATTCTTCCTGGCGATTCATCGGTGCCAGAAAATAGATGCCCAATTAGTACAGAACTAGCTCCAGCCGCAATGGCCTTGGAAACATCTCCGGGGTATTTAATCCCGCCATCAGCGCACACGGGAATGTTGAATTTACTAGCCATTTCAGAAACATTAAGCACTGCCGTAAATTGAGGTATGCCGCTGCCAGAAATAATTCTAGTAGTGCATACTGGCGATGGGCCGATACCTACCTTTAATCCGTCAGCTCCAGCTTCAATAAGATCAAAGGCTGCATCGGCTGTAGCAATGTTACCAGCCATCACATCTAATTGCGGAAATCGTTGTTTTAATTCACGCAGGCGCTGGATGGTTAAATCGGAATGGGCATGGGCAATATCTAGTACTAACACATCTGCTTGAGCTTCTACTAAGGCTGCAGCTCGTTCTAATGTATCCTTAACCCCTATTGCTGCGCCCACTCGCAGTCTTCCCTTGGAATCACGGCAGGCTTGCGGCCAATACTCTAATTTCTTGATATCTTTAGTAGTAATCAAACCCCTAACCCGGCCGTTTTCCAGCAAAGGCAATTTTTCAATGCGGTGTAGTTTTAATTTTTGTTTAGCTTCCTCCAAAGGAATACCATATGATGCGGTGATTAGATTTTCTTTGGTTGTCATCACAGAAGCAATACTTTTATCGGTATCATCTTCAAAGAGGTAATCTTTAGCGGTAAAGATTCCAACCAATTCTTCATCCGCTACTACTAACAAGCTGGTTACGTTTTCCTTTTCCATTACTGCTATGGCTTCGCCGATAGTGGCCGTTGGCGGCACTGAGATTGGGTTTTCAATGATGTAACTGGTAGAGCGTTTTACTTTTTTTACTTCTTCCACCTGTTCTTGGATGGTGTTAAACTGGTGTATTATTCCCAGGCCACCTTCGCGAGCTAGAGCAATAGCCATTTTGTGTTCTGTAACTGTAGCCATGTTTGAACTTACTAGAGGTATGTTTAAGGAAATGTTTTTAGTAAATTTGCTTTTTACATTAGCTTCGTTACGCGAGGTTAAGGCTGTTTTTTTAGGGACTAACAAGACATCAGAATAAGTTAGGGCTAACGGAATATCTTTCATGCCGTTATTTTAGGTATTGTTGTTAGATATAAATAAATAGTGGTAATCAAAACCATAGGAAAATTATTCTTGGTGGAAATTTGGTCAACGCAGGTTGGCTGGAAACAAAACTTCAATACCTTTAACACTGGCTTTTTTTAAGTATGGAACCAATTGAATAACACCATTGATTTCTACCGGATCTTGGTGAGCCAAAGCTAGATCAATGCTTCTACAATTAATTCCGCGTTTACTCTGCAAGCCTTGATAGTTATTTTCAATCTTAATTTTTAGTTCCTGTTCTGGCAGGCCAACAAATACAAGATAAATTTGCGCTAGTTCTACAAAATACCGCAGTAGCCGCTCTACAAAGGTGTCGCCTAAGGCTGATAATTGGACTGCCTGATGCAACCGGCTTTGCCGATAGCTGCCAGGAACTATCACAGTGTTATCCAGGTTAAAAGTGCGGTCTAGTGTTCTAGTGTTGCTATTTCTATAAATAGTAGTAAACAAAGGATTGGCATTAAGAGCTGTTAAAACAGTTACAGCTTGGTCTCCAGATCCAATCTCTACAACGTGATAGCTCTTTTTGCCCATAACACAGAACTGATAATTTAGATTAAATTATAAATTTATTGAATCCTATTCATTGAACTTAAAAAATCGTGTTATCTGTAAATCACTTCCCCCGAAAAATTAAATAAGCACTAATGATTAAGGTGTGTGTTGTGGAAATTAAATTATTTGTAGCGGTTAAGGGTTTTATCATTAATAATGGAAAGGTATTACTTATTAAAGAATCAACAAAGTATGCGGATGGCGCGAATGCCGGGAAATTTGATGTAGTTGGGGGCAGAGTTAAACCAGGACAACGTTTTGATGAAAGTTTAGTGAGAGAGATTAAAGAAGAAACTGGGTTAGGGGTTGTGATTGGTCGCCCATTTTTTGTAAATGAATAGAGGCCGGTTGTAAAAGGGGAACAGTGGCAAATTATTGGCGTATTTTTGGAATGTTTCGCTGAATCGGATAAAGTTGTGTTGAGCGACGATCATGAAGAATATGTTTGGATAGATCAAAAAGAATATGGTAAATATGATATAATTGAAAATTTAATTCCAGTATTTAGCAGTTACCTTAATAAATGATTTCTAGATTAAGTTTCATACAAATCATTAGTGCCAATTCAACGGATAATAAATAACCTAGAATTAAGGTTAGATTCTAATGAATGAAAGATTTAGTTTTTACCATAGCTTTATTTATATAGGCCTAGTTCCACAGTTCTGTTCATGGCTGTAAATTATAGATTAAAATTGTTCACGATTTGGAGTGTGCTGTTAGTGGGCTTGTTGATTAACTTTATTTTTGCCTTAACTACTGGAGTTAATTTTATCGATGTGGGGTTACCTAATTCCTACGAAAATTTGATTGTAGCCATTTTTAGCTTTGCTTTGATATGTTTTCTGATTTGGGAACTATGGAATTTGTAAAGTTGTAGCTAAATGATGTACAATACTCTTTGTTGTTATTAACTTCAATTATATCGGCAGATTTAAAAGTTGGGTTTGCTCGAAAACATTATGTTGTTTACAACTAAGTATGCTCCTAACAAACTAGCAGAAGTTATTGGACAGCAACTGGCGGTTTCACAGCTTAAAGATTACGTTGTTAACTATCAGCGACAAGACAAAAGAGCAATTTTGCTGTGGGGGCCTATCGGCTGTGGCAAAACTTGTTCCGTTTATGCGCTAGCTCATGAACTAAATTATGACCTGCTAGAGATTAATTCTTCTGATTTGCGCGACCAAGAAAGCATCAGGACTTTTCTGCAGGCAGCGCTGGGACAAAGATCCTTGCTGTTCAAACCAAAGCTAATCTTGATTGATGAAATAGACAATATTTCTGGTATTGCCGATCGCGGCTGTATTCCTGCCGTTCTTAAGTCTGTTGAAAGATCTACCTTTCCAGTGATTTTAACAGCTAATGATCCTTTTGATAAGAAATTTAAGGAATTGAAAAATTCATGTTATTTAGTACAGTATCAGCCTATTGATTATGTTAGTATCACTGAATTGCTTGAAAAAGTCTGCGCTGCTGAATCAATTAATTATGAGAGAAAAGCTTTGCATTCTCTGGCTAGGCAATCTGGAGGCGATGTAAGAGCGGCATTGCTAGATTTGCACACATGCAGCCAAAAATTAAGTTTTGCAGAAGTAAGTAAATTAACTGATCGCAATAGAACCAGCTCGATCTTGCAGGCCTTGACCATAATTTTCAAGTCCTCAACTGTACAGAACGCTCTTCCAGCTCTGGAAAATGTGGATATCGATTTAGGGGAAGTGATGTTTTGGCTAGATCATAACTTACCCTTAGAATACCGTGACGCTGTTTCTTTAGCTCAGGCTTATGAGTGGTTAGCTCGAGCGGATCAATTTTATGGACGTATTAAATTGCGGCAACATTGGCGGTTTTTGACTTATGTTAATGATTTGCTTACTGCGGGTATTTCTTCTGCCAAAATAGCTAAAAATAACAGCTTCGTTAAATACATGCCGACAATGAGAATTTTAAGAATGTGGCAGGCTAAGATGAAAAATGCCAGGGCCAAGGAGATTAGCGAAAAATTAGCCGCTGTAAGCCATATCTCCAAACATAAAGCCAGGGAACAACTTTCCTATCTTAAGCAGATAATCGGAAATGAACAACATACAAATTTAGCTTTGGAGTTAGAACTTACGGCCGAAGAAGTAAGTTGGTTAAATAAGTGAGTTATTTAACAAAGGCAAAACCATACAGATCATGGAAGCTATCTATTGCTGTTTTTTCTGTTCGAACTAATCTTAAGCTATTTTCATTCATAATTTGAATTATCTCTTCTGGCATTTTTGGGTTAACAATATTTTTTAATTCTATCATCTTTTCTTTTATCGTAAATGGATGTTCTTCAATTATGATGATTTTACCACTTTCTTCTAGGAGTTTTTTCCATTTCGTTATAGCTTTATTATAGTTTACCAGATAGTAAAAAAGGTTGCAACAAATTATGGTTTTAAATCTGGCACAAGATACTAATTCCTCTGCATTTTCATTGCTATAATTCAAAATTTTATTCTTTAATTTATTCCTAGTAAAATTTAGCATTCCAATAGAGAGATCATTAGCGGATAAACTATTAAATAGTTTAGAAAGTATTGATAAAATGAAGCCAGTTCCGCAAGCTAAGTCTAGGATTGGTTCAGCAATTTCCGGTAATAATTCCTTTAAAACTTTTTCTTGCGCTTTATAGTGTCCTGATTCTTCCATGTATTTATCGTACTCATTATAATTTGAATTAAAGAAGTTTATAGCTAGTAAATTCCTACCATTTATTTTTTAAATATCATTAGATTAAAATTCTCTAAATCTTATATTGCCAACATGTCCAAAGATATCTAATAATAATGTTTTGTGCGAACCAAAGTGATCTCTAAGAACTATAAATTCATCCCGTAATTTTTCTTCCATTAAGGTAAATGCATTAATGGCTTCCTTGGAAGATGCTAACTTGCTGGAAAGATGGCCGAAAGGAGTTATTTGTATTTTTCTACTACCCCAGTTTTTTGCTGTTCCTTTAATTTCTTCAATTAATGGAAATACTTGACCCTTTAGCGTGTCTCCCTGTTCTACGCAAACTAGTACCACTACACAATTTTCATTTTTGATTCCTTCCGGCCTTATCTCTTCCGGTTCGATACCATAAGGCCTGTTGGCTAACTCAACAAATGAGGTCCTGTACTCTTTACAATGGATAATTAACGTTCTCATTCCTACTCACTAGTTAGTAGTTAAGTTTATGTTTATTAAATTAACCTGTAGAAATTACTAAAAAAACAAAATATTTATATAAAATTCTTTAAATAGTAGCAAAAATGCTAGAAATAGACAAAAAAGACCGCAGAATTATCTTTGAACTAGATCAGGATTCTCGGCAATCTATTAATAATTTAGCTAAGAAAACCAACTTAAGCCGTGACGTGGTAGCTTATAGAATTAAGCGCCTAGAAAATTTAGGAATAATTAAGAACTATATTACTGTCATTGACTTCACTAAATTTAGGCTTATTGTAATTAGGCTTTACTTGAAACTGCAAAGAATAACCCCCACAGTTAGAACGGAAATCATAAGTTTTTTCATACAACAGGATAACAATTTTACTGTTTTTGAAATTGATGGTGAATATGATTTAGCAGTTGGATTCTTAGTTAAAAATTTATGGGAATATCAGAAATCTTATGATAATTTTCTAAAACAATTTAAGCCATATGTTCTCAAAAAGAATTTTGGTGTATTTTTGGATTTCATTCACTATCATAGGAATTATCTAGTCGATGAGAAGTTGAGAGATTCCACTATTTTATCAACTGAGAGCTTCAAAGAAGCCCAATATGATGACAACGATATTAAAATTTTAAATCTGATTAAAGAAAATTCTAGGATATCTTTACTAAAAATGGCTAGCAAATTAAAGATGACAGCGGCTGGGGTTAAATACAAACTAAAACTACTTGAAAAAAATAAAGTAATAGTAGCTTATCGATTATTGTTAGATTTTAACAAACTAGGCTATCAATATTATAAAGTTGATTTAGATTTAGAGGATATGAATATTGTATCTTCTTTAAACCAATTTATGTTACAACATCCTAATATTGTTTACAAAGATGTAGCTATTGGTGGAAGTGATTTTGAATTCGACTGCGAATTAACTTCACAAGAAGATTTCTATCGATTAATGGACAAATTAAGAGCAGAATTTCCAGAAAAAATTAGGAGTTATTTTTATTACAAGGCGGTTAAGATTCATAAATTTTCGTATTTTCCTGAAAGATTTTCATAAAAAACTTAATAAACTTCTCTCTGTACTAAAATATTTATGTCTGATTTTGCGGTGTTTTTGAAGAAAAAAGGTTTTATTTACCAGTCTAGTGAAATTTACGGCGGACTATCGGGATTTTACGATTATGGGCATTTAGGCACTCGCTTGAAACATAACTTTGAAGCCAAGTGGAGAAACTATTTTTTGTCTTTGGATCCTAATTTTCATGAAATTGAAACAGCTAATATCATGCCAGCTAATGTATTCAAGGCTTCCGGGCACTTAGATAATTTCATTGATCCGATAGTTAAATGTTCCAAGTGTGAATTCACAGAACGAGCTGACCATTTAGTAGAAAAAGCGCTCCATAGGCGAGTGGAAGGATTTAGTCCAGATGAATTAACTTCAGAAATTAAAGCTAGCCATCTTAAATGTCCACAGTGCCATTCTGCTTTTCAGCCGGTTTCCATAATGAATATGATGTTCCCCATCCCTGTTGGCGTGGGCAAAGTAGCTTCAGCTTACCTCAGGCCTGAAACGGCGCAGTCACCCTATGTTAATTTTAAACTGCAATTTGAGTTGTTGAGAAACAAGCTGCCCGTAGGGTTGGCTCTGGTAGGGAGAGCTTACCGCAATGAAATCTCACCTCGAAACCTTACTTTAAGACAACGGGAATTCACTCAGGCCGAATTGCAGATTTTTTTTAATCCGGCCAAACTTAATGCCCATAAACATTTTGATGAAATTAAAGAATATCCTTTACTAACCCTGTTGGTTGATGACAGGAGCAGCGGAAAGGTTACAACTAGAACCGCGCAGGAGTTAGTAGGTTTAGGCTTGCCTAAATTTTATGTATATCATCTAGCCAAAATTCAACAATTTTACCTGGATATTCTAAAAATTGAAGGCAGTAAATTTAGATTGTATCAACTTAATGATAAAGAAAAGGCTTTTTATAACAAGTATCATTTTGATTTAGAAATAGATTTGCGCGAATTAGGTTGGACGGAAGTTGGGGGTTTGCATTACCGAACCGACCATGATTTAAAAGGGCATCAGCAGCTATCCAAACAAAATTTGGAGGTGTTTGACGAGGAAACTAGCAGTAAATTAATTCCTCATGTCTTGGAGCTAAGTTTTGGTGTGGATCGGAATGTTTATGCCTTGCTGGACCTGGCTTATAATGAAGATTCGCAGAGAGGCAATATCGTTCTGAAATTGTTGCCAACTTTTGCCCCTTATTCTTGCGCAGTACTTCCTTTGGTTAAGAATGAACCTAAGGTCTTAGCTAAGGCCGAAGAAATCTATGAAAATTTAAAAAAAACTTTCTCCTGTTTGTTTGATAGTTCTGGAAGCATCGGTCGGCGCTATGCTCGCGCGGATGAAATAGGTGTGCCTTTTTGTATTACTGTTGATTTCGAGAGCTTGGAACAGCAAACTGTTACTATTCGCGACCGTGATTCAACGAAACAAATTAGAATAAATAGTAAAGAGTTGCCATCTGTTTTAAAACAAGCAGAACAAGGTGTGACTTTAAAGGATCTAGGTATCATAGTAAGGTAATTTTGCAATAATTTAGGCTAATCTGCAGCTATACCCTTTCAAATGGTTACTGGACTTAACAGCTTAGATAAATTTATAATTTAGTTTATAGTAATTATTTTAGTGAATTCAGAAAAAAATGAAGCAGCAAGCAGTAATCGTGTAGAGTTATGGTGGAACAGAAATAAAAGATATTTTCTTCTCTGGCGTAAATTAATATTTCTGCTTGGCCTAATATTGTTTATATTATTAATATTAGAGTTAGGCTCTCTCGTAGTTTTAAAGCTATTTTTAGGCACTCATAGTGGAGCTCAAGATCAGCGTCTGGACCTTAATGTCTTTCAAGACCAACTCTGGGCGCAAAACTATTTCAAGGAGTTTCAAGAAGCTTCTGTTTTTGAGTACACACCCTACCTCGACTTTAAGCGTAGACCCAATTATCATGGAACTTATGTCAATTTGGATGACCGTTCTGTACGCAAAACTGTTTCTTCCTGTGGTAAATATAACACTAGTTATCGCATCTTTGCTTTTGGTGGGTCAACCCTGTGGGGTTCTGGTGCCCGCGACGAAGGGACTATTGCCTCACAGTTAGCAACAGAATTGTGTGATCAAGGTTTCGCCGTAGAAGTAACTAACTTCGGAGAGTCGGCTTATGTTAATACTCAAGAAGTAATCCGTTTGATGCTAGAACTAAGACAAGGAAATATTCCAGATATAGTGATTTTTTATGATGGATTTAATGAGGTTTATTCTTCTTTTCAAAATCAAGCTGCCGGCCTTCCTCAGAATATCATTAACCGGCGGAAGGAATTTAACTTGCTTAAAAAATTTTATCCTCTGGGATTGACTCCGCACTTTAATGAGATAATGCAGCGGATAACTGTAAAGTTAGTTAAACAAAATTACCCCCCTCTTAACGGAGCTTTGGTGGAAGAAACCAGCCAGATTTACTTGCAGAACCAGCAGATAGCAGCTGCTTTAAGCCAGCAGTTCCAATTCAAAGCCTTTTTTTATTGGCAGCCAACTATCTTTACTAAAAAATTAAAATCTCAGGAAGAACAAAAAATAGCTTTAGGCTCTTACCTGCCCCAGAGCTTTGTGGAGGTGACTGCCAAAGTAGTGGAAAATCATAACACTATCGATCTAACTGCAATTTTTGAGGAGCATCCCGAAACTATATATATTGACTGGAGCCACATTTCTGAACAAGGAAATTCTTTAGTTGCCACAGAAATAGCTAAAGATGTTAAACAGTATTTAGCGACAAAATAGTGTTATAGCTAGTGATACAATTGCGAGATTTAGTGTTTACTCTAGTGGCGGGTTAAACTTTAAGCCGAAGTAAGTTTGAACAATTCTTGAAGATTTAATTCTAAACAAACTGCAGGCAAGGTTAGTTCCCAATTAGTTAGTACTTGAGGATGCAATTCTCCAATGATTCCCACTTCTAGGTTACCGCAGTTAATTTTAGCCACGCGTCCGCTGATATAACCATCCTGTTGAGTTTCCTTAACCGATAGGTTTAGACCCAAGCAAATTTTCAAACTGTCTAAAATTTGTCTTATTTCAGTAAAATCAGTTTTATCGTGGCATAAAATTACTGCTAGCGTTTCGTTTTCTTCCACTCCCGTTTCGGTGTTCTCATTGAAACTGAAAGTTCTGCCAATTTCAAATAAATTTTGCGGGAATTCATGATGCTGGTTTTCATGTAAATTTTTTAGAATTCCTGGAATTAAAGAATTGCGTAAATGGTTGTGTTCTCCTAGTGCATTTTTTAAAGGAATTGATTTCTTATTCTGTTCCATTTTAAGAGTAAGGTCTTCTTTAGTGGCCAAGTGTGAATTCTTAACTTCCAGCAGTTTCATGCCGATCATGATTTCCCTGATTTTTCTAGCAAAAACTTCGAAGGGGTTCTCTTCGCCAATAGTGGCTACATTAGGAATTTCTTCTTTGAAATTTTCGTAGCCATAAGCAATTGCAATATCTTCGATTAAATCAACTTGATGCAGGATATCTGCCCTATAAGCCGGAATCAGGATGGTTTTACCTTCATAGCCATAACCCATCTTCCCTAGCAATTCTTGAGTCTGCAATAACGTTAAATTTAATCCTAGTCTGCGGTTAACATAGCCTAAATCCAAATTAATTTTTTGGGGAGTTAAATCGGGAGTAGTGATAGTTTGCTGTGGATATTTGATTTGCAAACTGTATATTTCTCCGCCCTCATCCGCAAACATTGTTACTAACATATTTAGAGCTAGTTTTACATTTTCCAAATCTGTTCCAGTGCATTCAATAAAGACATCTTTGGTGTTTTCGACCACCTTACCCGTGTCTTCAGAGTTAGTATAAGGAAGCATGCACATGACATTGTTTCTTGCATCAATAAAGAAGGGGTACTTTTCCCATCCTTTAGTTAAGTGCCTATACTCTTTTCCTTTGGGATGCAATTCTTCTACTTTGTCTGCAGGAATTTTTTCTGTGAACCCCAGCGGCTGAAACATTACTTGTTTTGGGTCTTTAGCTATGTACTTAACCGGGAAATTGATACTATCTAAGGGATAAATTCCGTAAGCTGATTTTCTCCTGTTTCTTCCATGCGTCGTAACTAATTTCTCCTGGGCTTGCATGATCATTTTAATGGAATCTGCAGTGAAGGTTAAATTTTTAACAATGGCGCAAGCTGTGTAAGGCCGCATGGAAACCGAAGAGTCAACGATGATAGTTTTCCCACTGGGTTTTACGGGATAGGTTCTAAGGCCAGTTTTAACGCCAAGGAATGAACTAAATGCCCGAGCAAAACCAGGTTCTGAGAGAAGATCTGGCCGATTGGGAAATATTTCTACCTGGATTTCATTATTTTCAATTCGCTCTAAATCAGTGCCCAACATGCTGATCCTATCTTTTAGTTGTTCTAGCGGCAGCTCTTTACCAACTAATCGTTCCAAATTTTTTTTATTTAACGTAATTGTGGGCAATTTATTTCTCCAGCTACTTTAGCCATAATTTCAATTCTCTTAACTGTTGTAAATCATTTTTATTAAGTAAGCGAATATCGCTGACTTTCCAGTATTCTAAGATAATTCTGCCAATTCCTTGTCCCCAAGCTAAGATCGGCACATCGATCCCAAGCAATGGTTTTACCACCTCTGGCCGGAAAATTCCTGCTCCGCCCAATTCCACCCACTCTTTTTTAATAGGGTGAAAAACATCAACTTCTAATGACGGTTCGGTGTATGGGAAGTGCGCGGGGCGCATGCGAACTTTAGGAAATCCCATTTTATTATAAAATTGTGTTAAGTATCCTTTAAGGTGCTTCAGATTGGCATTAGGGTCGATAACGATCCCATCAATTTGATAAAATTCAGTCAGATGCTTCCAATCCAATGCTTCGTTTCTAAAGACTAATCCTACATTAAAGAACTTTGCCGGCAGATCGCTAGGGGTTAGTTCCGCTAATTTTCTGGCTGAGAGAACCGTAGTATGCGTGCGCAGCAAGACTTGTGCAGCTTCTTCTTTAGAATAGACTCCGCCCCAGCCTCGGCTGCCAGTATCTGCGCCATTCTCGTGCACTTGTTTAATTTTCGTCCATAATTCTGGATAAAAAGTATCCTGCATTTCCCTAGCTGGATGATCCTGAGGCACGAATAAGGCATCCAGGTCCCAGAAAGCCGACTGAACATAATTTCCCTGCATTTCCTTAAATCCCAGATCCAACCAAATTCGTTTTACATACTCTACAGCTTGGTTAAGGGGGTGTTTTTTTCCTGGGTATTTAGCAGGTACGTTAATTTCGACATCGTAGGAGCGAAATTGTTTTTTTTTCCATTCTCCGCTTTTAAGCAGCGAAGAAGTAACTCGGTTAACCACCTCGCCTTTCAGATCCAAAGTGATTAGTTCTTTTCCTAGCAGTGTCAATTCTATTGTGATGTTCTTTTCATCTTCTATTTTTAAGAAATCTTTTCTTGCTCTTAGCTCTTCTAAAGTAGCTTGGTCTTTGATACTGCTTAATAGCTGAGGAAATTCTTGTTGAAGAAATTTTTCTTCTAAACTAGTTCCTTCTAATACCTTTTTACCAGTTTCGGTTATCCTAACCTGCAGGAATTCTGCAGACTTGGTTTCAATAGCTTCTTTTTTCTTAAGCAATCCCAAGCAGGCATTAATTTCTTCCCGGCTTAATTTGGTTTTTTTGATGATAACATTAAGGCCCTTAAACTGGTCTGACAGAGCTTTAAGGAATTTTTTTTCTGGCAATCCTTCTTGCCGGTAGCGTTGCCCATTTTTTTGCAAGTAAACAATCTTTATTTTCTGTGATGTTGATGTAATAATTTTTTTGTTTTCCAACCATTGTAACGCCCTGATAACTTCCACTTCGGTTAAACCCGAAGCTTTAATGATAGGCGCTAATTGGCAATGGTCCTTAAGAGTAGGGATAACTGCTCGTTCTAGCGGATGCAGCTTAGAAACAAGGATTTGCATGTCCATGGTCGGTTAAAAATAAATAAACTATATAAAGATTTATAGAGAACTTTGACTAATCAGAATTTAAAAAATAAAATCTAAAGGTAAAAAACTAGGCGCTCTATTTAATGTTCCAAATGTGTTCGAACATTTGGTCCATAGCAGTAGTGAAGTAAGGTGTTTTAACCCAAACTCCCAAATCATAAGAAGGATGGACTTCCGTGTCATTTAGAGTCATAAAAACAACATCTTTTCCGTCTACTGTAACAAACCTGGAAGATACTGTTTCATTATGCTTAACTTCAGCAATTCCTTTAAGATTTTCCACAGCTTTCTTATTATCTTTAGTTAGTGGAGCGGAAATTCTAATTTTAACACCATGTTTTTTATTTTTTTTCAAACTGGAATATAAGCCCTCAGCCTTGCGCAAGAAGCCTTTCTCCGAGGTCATGATATTAATACTTTTTTTTGCTTCTTTTATAAGCAAATCTAAGTGATTGTAAAGATTATTTCTTCCGCGCAAGCAACCGCTCATCTCTGACGGATCAACCAGGCTTATACCCTGAGTATGCAATGTGTCAAGTTCTGCTAATAACGGTGAATTTTTTGCAGTTTCCAATCGTTTAATTTTTTCTTGTGCTATCAATTGCATGTTTTTCTTGACTCTGTCCACAACTTCGCTGGGAGGTATAGCAATATATTTGATGGGTTTGCCGATTTTCATAACTACAAACCCTTTTTTTTCTAGAGATTCTAGCACATCATAACTTCTAGATCGTGGCACATCAGCAATGTCTGAAAGTTCGCCAGCCGTAGAAACGCCACGGCTTAACAAAGCCGTCCATAACTTTACTTCGTAAAGATTCAGGTCAAAATATCTTCTTAACTTACCTAACAATTCGTCTTTTACAATCATTTTTACTAACCCCCCCCCTTTTTCTTAACCATAAGCTAATGAATGGTTTTTGTTACTGGGTTATCGGTATAACGGACTACTATTAAAAGGTTGTGGTTTTGCAAAAAAGAGGTTGCGGGTTATTTTTTACAACATATTTTAAGAAAATTTTACATTAAGCAATCATGGATGTTTACCTTAAAATTACTTCTGCCACTCTAATTTGTATCTTAGGATGGCAGCAATCCCGCTCAAGCCACGCAGTTTTTTACCGCCATCGAAGTCTATAGATAAAACATGAATTTGTCCACCTAAGGCTTCTATCTTCTGCATCAGCTGATCCAGCTCGTGATATGTGCCGGCTTGTTTTTGTTGATGGATAAATTCTTCCGTTAATAGTAATGTTTCCACAGCGCCAGCTTCAATAGCTAGTTTAACTTGCTTCCAACCATAGGTAGCTTGGTTATTTTTAATTTGTGTTAATAATTCTTCTACTAACAATTCTTCTTCTCTAGCCCGGTTATTTTGTAAAACTTTAGCCAACTCCTGGCTTTTGGTTACTTCATGCAGAGCCGCTTCCGTGACATCGGAACAAGTTGCGGAAATAATTTTTTGTTTCAATTCATCTTGAGCTAATACTTTCATAAGATCGTCTTTGTAAAATGCGGGAGAGGCTAGAATGATATATTCAGGATTATGCCGCTCATTATAAGCCTCCAGTGATTTAATTATTTCTTGATAAAAATTTTTAACAATGTGGTCGGATCGGGCTTTCTTGGGCACATCTCCCTTAATTTTGGCTAATATTTTATATCCTGATTTTTCTGTTAAGGCAAATAACGCTTCTTCCCTATCCATTAAACAAAAGAGGTAATTGTAATTTTTCTGGCTGGCCTGCTCCAGTTTTTGTTTTTGGAATGAAAGCCAGTGAAATTTCTCGAGATTAATTTCATCACCAACTTTTAAAGGAATGGCTTGATAACTATCATTAGGAACATCTTGTGGCCCTTCTCGAACTTTGCCATTAATTCTTAGGCAAGAACCAGTTTCATCTAAGTTTGCGGTTTCAACTTCAATTTTAACGGTAACCGGTTTTCTAACAATGGAAGCATTTTCAGCATCGCCAATTTTGAGTTTACGGGTGCTTTTGCCTTTTACCAAGTCGCCAGGTTCGATCAGATGGCTCAAATACCACAAGTCATCGCTGTTAGTTATTCTTAAATTAACCAAACCTTTCTTGAAGTCTGATTTTAAAATTTCCATAATTAAACAAACTTAGCTGGGTATAAAAAGATTGTTAGCAAGAAGAAGCGAGACGGTTAAGATTTCAGCAAATTTAACTTGTTGTTTGTTATGCCTAAGCTTGTAATTTAAAATTAATTATCCATTACTTACAGATTGTCTATTTTATCATAGGGCTAATAACTTATAACCAGCCATCCCACAATCTTTATAAATTATTGAGGTTTCTATAATTTATATGCAAACTAAAAGAGGACAAGCTGCCGGCGCGGCGGTGTTGTTGGCGATTATTGCCGGTTTAATCATTATGTTTATTATCCTGGTGCCACCTAGCGAGCGGGAAAAGTTGTTGGGAACCGATGATTCTGTCCCTGAGCGTGAAGAAGGCTTGCCTTCTTTTAAAGTGCTGTTAAGGGAGAGTCCTGGCCGATTGGATTTTTTAGATAAAAAAGAAGTAGAGCACCCGCTTCCCGTGATCAATGTTTTTACCAAAGAAGAAAGCCAAGTTCTGGCTAAAAAAAACTTGGCGCGGGTCAGTAACAAAGCTTTCTCGGAGCTTACCAGTGATTTTTCCTTTTTTATCCAAGATTTAAGCACCGTTGATAATGTATTGTTAAGCTTTACCATCGGCGAGTTTAATCAAGGCAACCTGATTATCTTGTTGAATGGAGAAGAGATTTATAACTCTCCAGCGGTAAGCGGGGCAGTTCAACCCATAGTCATTCCTAATAATGCTCTGCAAAATAGCAATGTGATGGTGTTTTCAGTGTCATCGCCCGGCCTGGAATTTTGGAAGACTAATGAAATCACCGTGCGCGATATTCGCCTTATTGCTGATGTGTTAAACTTGAGAGCTCAGCAATCCAGAAATCTTTTTCTGGTAACGGAAACTGAAAAGAGCAATCTAGAGAGTGTCCTATTGCAATTCCAACCTAACTGCCGTATTCAAGATGTAGCTAAATTAAGAATACAATTAAACGGCAAAGAGCTTTATAATGCTGTTCCTGACTGTGAAGTGCAGATGATTCCGCTAGAATTGTCTCCATTAGATATAAATCAAGGTGAAAATGAGCTAGTCTTTTCTGCTGAACGTGGCACGTATCAACTGTCGCATGTTAAAGTTAAATCGTTCCTAAAAGCAGTTGATTATCCTACTTATTACTTTGATTTATCTTTAGAGCAATATCGGGCAGTGCAAAATAATAATCGAAAACTGATAATTAGTTTTAATTTTGTGGATGTGACTTCGCAGAAGATTGCTGACGTTATTTTCAATGGCCGCGTTCGGCATTTAGATACTGCTAGAGTTTCTGAAAAAATGGATGTAAGCATAGATGTGGTGCAGGGCACCAATGCTGTCAAGATTAAGCCGCGCCAAACTTTGGAAATTCGAGAGTTAAAAGCTTCTTTGGAATGAGTTTTGGCTTAGGGCAAGATTTTTATAGCCAGCTTGATTATTTTTAATAAAAGAGGCATTGAGATGGGAGATAATTCTGCGGCAGCTAAAGACGGAAGCGGTGTTCCACGCGCTTATACTAGTATTTATAACGAGATTCAGTCCAGAATCTCTGCTAGGCTAAACCGCCAATCATCACAAGGGACTTTGCGCGGTTTTGCCGCCGCTGGAAAGTTACTCAAGAATGCTGGCAGCGGCTCAGTTAATGTAGTGTCAGCTACTCATGAAAAGGTAAGGAATAGTGATCCCGGGTTAATATTGTGTATAGCTGGTTTTCTTTCATTTATTGTTTATGAAAAAATTGATAATTTTTGGCTGGCTTTGATTATCGCTTCTTTTTTTATGTTTTATAGCGCCATAACTATTTTTGAAGGAGAAGGAATAGTTCTGGTAGTGTTATTTTTTGTTTGGTACGTACTGTTGGACGGCCGCTACGATCTTAGTTTCATACGCTATTACGCCGCGCCTTTACTTTTGGTAGCGATGGCGGTACACGGGCTGGTTAGAAAATTTAGGCATAGTGGGACCTTTGCCGAGGGAGCAGGGGGAGAAATAAAAGGAGCTCTTATTCCGATTATTTTGTTTATGCTTGATTTAGGATTGTTAGATATCTTCTCTCAGTTAAGAATACCCTTAGAAGCAATAAATATCACCTTCTTGCGTTATGTTCCTTGGTGGGGCATGTTAGGGTTATTTGCCACTAAAAAGGACACATCTTTTGTTACCGTTTTAAAAGTATTAACCATTTTCTACCTGATTACTTTAGTTTTTTTTGGAGTCGCTCCCAGCGCTGTAGCCAAGTACCAACAATCTTTAGTAGCCGGGCCGCAAGAATTATTTCAAGCTCGCTTGGAAGCACAGCAACAGCCTAAACCAGAGAAACCAATTGTATCTTATTGGACTTGCCTGGCTTCGGGGAGATTGACAGACCTAGATTTATGCATTAGTGAAGAACAGCAAAAATCATTGGCTAAAATCACTTGTCAAAACAAGGGATTGAGTTCTGGAAGAGCTTATGATGAATGTGTAACTACCGAGATTAATCAACTAAAAAAAAGCAGTATAGGCGGGATAATAGATTATTCTAGAAAGGAATTTGTTGCTGTTGAATTTGGTCCGGTTAGCAAATCCTTTCCTAAGGTGGCTTTTGAGCCGCGCAAAGGTTATCCTTCTGTTCTGCTAATTAAAAATCCGGCTCAGCAGCCCTTGGATGTTAACATTAACTGTAAATTTCTTCGCGGCAATCAAGAGATAACTGGCGCAATTACTATTAATGGGCAGGAATCTTCCAGTTACTCTACCACTTTGAGAAATAATCCATTAAATATTATCTGCATGCCTACGGAAGATTTGCAAGGAAATTATAATCTAAAAATAGAAGCTACTTTGTCAAATATTGTTACTACTACAGTTTTGACTCGTGTTTTTGTAAAAACTCAGGCCGATCGTGACCGCTGGGAACAGCAAATCAAATCTACAACATTATCTGGATTAAATGCAGGGTTTTCTAGTTCCGGAGCGGAATTAGCTAGGCTAAATTATGGTTTTGGCAATCTTCCTGATGATCCCATCATTATCGCTGATCGTCCGGTAGTCTTTACAGCTTCGGTGGAAGATCTTGGTACTGGCCAGCTAAGTCGAGTGAGAGGATATGTCTTAACTAGTTTGCAGCAGAAAGGTTTCTTTCCCAATAGCGGCGACCTAAATTGCTTGCAACGGGGAGAAATAATTATTCCCCAGAAAGTTAAAAGCTATCATTTAACCGAATGCTTTTTAGAATTGCCTGCCGAGTACAAGCTATTTGAAGATGAACTGCCCTTTATTGTTGATACATTTGAAGCGCAGTTAGTTTATGATTACACGGTTACGCAGAATATACCCGGCATACAAGTGGAGAAGCCATCATGAAATTAACTTCTATCTTAGTTCTTTTGGTTTTATCTTTAGTTGTAGTTGGCTGTAGTCGAGGTGGTAGTAACGGTCCGCCCGTGACCGATTTTAAAACTGGGATCAAAGAATTAAATGTGCTTACTGCGGGATTTCCACAAACAGTGTATCAGAATAATCGTTTTCAAGCTCGTTTAACACTTAAGAACGATGCAGGTTATGATGCAGAAAATATTAAAGTTAGTTTGGTCGGTTTGGACCGTAATGCAGTTGATGTAACAGAGCAAATAAAAGCTGTTGATTCGCTGCCTGGCCGGACCATGCTCTCGCCGGAAGGAAGCGAAAGCTTAATTTTGTTTGATGGAACAGTCAAGCCTTTAATTATCGGGCAAGAGATGAATAATCAAAAATTTTTAATTTTAGTTAGTTATTCTTCGAAAGTTGAATTTTCTCCCACTATCTGTGTAGACAGTGGATTGTACTCTGTGGGCAGCGGTTGTGATTTTAAGGAAGTTAAACCTAGCGATAGAAACAGTGTTAAGTTGAAATCATTTTCTGGACAAGGAGCGCCAATACAATTTACCAACTTGCAGGTTATTCCCTATACTGGCACTAATTCAGAACTAGAGCTGCGCATGAAAATATCAGACCAAGGCCATGGAAATGTCAAATCCTTGCGCTTAGGCACAGCAGTGCTAGGTGGTGTGCCATTGGTTTGTGAATTTAAAGGAAGCCAAGTCTTGCAGCCAGAAAGAGTGGAATTTGTCACCGCAGACAGGCTGCAAGAGATGGATTTAGTTTGTTCCGGCCGTTTGGATTCTAGCCTAGCTTATGAATCAGCTCTCTTTGTTGAGTTATATTATGATTACCAATTCACCGAGCATAAAACTTTAGAGATTAGAAGATAAATTACTCTCGGGGGGGGGGGTAACATAGTTTTAAAAGAAACAACTTCTTTCCTTAATCTAAATCAGAGGTGAT
>CAZRCV010000009.1:18949-29526 GCA_964598745.1 uncultured Methanosarcinales archaeon | reverse complement strand
CATACCAATACCTGTTCCAGTTGTTAGTGCCCCTACCACGATACCAACGCTAGCTAATATGTCTACTAATATATAAGGAGTTCCGCTTGGACCATATCCAAATCGTTCATTTTCATAAACTTTGTTTCTCCACTTTGAAGTTGTATGAGCCAACTTCCGTAACCAACTACTTTCTTTAGTTTTAAAGGGAGCTTTTTGCAACTGGGCTAGCTCAACTTGATATCTTCTAACATGATCTCTGTCCATGTCTTTAGCGTCTAAATAAATGTCAAAAATTTTGCTATGATGCAAGCCTTTAATTGATTGCTGCAGTGGTTGATAAGCAGAAACCACGGTACTTTCTAATTGGCTAACATCATTAACGGCAATTGGTTCAGTGGTTCGTTCACCGATCTCGGTAAGAAGATAGTTTAACAAAGAGGATTTTTCAGCCATAATACTTTTCCTACTATTCTTTCTCGACCAGCCGGCTGAAGTAATTTAAGAAATCTGGAGCTTCAATCCAAACGGCGCAATCATAACTCTTGTGAGTCTTTTGGTCATCGGTTAAGAACAAAAACAGGCTGTGATTATCAATTATGCAGAATCTGGCTGGCGCTTCCTGGCAAGGCCGCACTTGAGCAAACTCTGACAATGATTTAATCAACTCTTTGTTAGTATTATTGGGAACCATAAACTTGATGCTGATTCCATTCTTGGCAGCTTTTCTTAACGGATTGGCCAGCAAGTTATATTTTCGTTCTACTCCTTCCAGTGAGGTCATAATAGTTACAGATTTTTTGGCTGACTTAATCAGGCTTAGCAAATGGTCATAACCTTTCTCGCGGCCGCGGAAAGCGCCGCTTTTGTCAGTAGGGTCAACTAACTTCACGCCTTCGGAATGCAGCTGGCTTAATTCATTTAAAATTTGGCTGTCTTTTAACTGCGACAGTATTTTCTCTCTTTGTTCTGCTTCTTCTTGAATTCTTTTTTTCACTCTCACTATTACTTCAGCTGGAGGAACAGCCAAATATTTTATTGGCTTGCCGACTTTAACTATAATAAATCCCTTTTTCTCTAAAGATTCTAGGACATCATAAGCCCGAGAACGAGGAACATTAGAAATGTCTGATAATTCTCCCGCAGTAGACATGCCCCGGCTCAATAAAGCAATCCAAAGCTTACTTTCATAAGAGTTAAGGCCAAAATCTTTTAATTTGGAAATGAAATCTTTTTGCACGATCATAGTTATTCACTGCTTGTTTTACTAATGGTGTAAAAAAAGGAGATTTTCTTTATAAATCTTTCCAACAAGTTAGTACTAACCAGTTAATACAATTAAAAGGTCATCTAAGATAAAGAAATAGTTAACTGTTTAGGCTTAATTCTCATCTACCGTAAACAATCTTGAATCTTTCACTAAAAATAATTCGCTGCGCGCGCCGGCATCCAGCCAGCCATGGGCGTAATTAAGAGCGGCAAAAGCCAACACTAAATCATCTTTTTTTTCCATAAAATAATGAGCGTCATCAAAATAACGCTGAGCCATATCTAAAAAATCCTTAGCTTGCGCGCTGCCATTCAAAGCTAACTTGGCTTGAGTTAGAGCTTGTTCAGTTACAGAAAAATACTGCTGCAATTTTTTTAAAGTAATGGTCTTATTCATGATAAGGAATCATTTAAACTTAGAACAGATTGATTCATGATCCTCTGAAAATTATTTTACAGCTGTTGGCCGTTTAACAGTTATCGGTAAAATTCCTGCTTGCATTTCCCTAATGGCAATTTCCACCGGATTAAACTTGATTGCCTGCAACTCTTCCGAACTGAGCTTTAACAAAAATGGCGCGCCCATAGATAACTGCAAAGCTCGCGAACCAATCATTCTGGCTTTTTCATACTTGGTGTAATCTATTTCTTCATTCATGCTTTAAGAAACCTTTCTAGTGCTGCCTGTAATTCCTTAGCTTTATCTATGGCCAGGTCGATAATTTTACCAATTTCTTCTAGGGTTAAAGTTCCCTCGCCGCCTTTCTGCAAAGCAGAAATGGTACCCTTCTTATCTGCTGACACTGTCAATCGCGCTTCATAACTCTTTTCTTCTTCAGTAGTGGGATCGATGATCAGTTGTCCGTTGATTTTGTAAACTGTTACTGAAATCGGCTCTTTGGTAAGCGGTAGTTTCTTAGCGGTTTTTTGCTTGTAATCAATGGCACCGGTGTCAGCGTCAACTACGGGAAACCTAGCCGTTTTTAAGGCAGCCAAAGTCGCTAAATTAGCCGCATCAAACAAGTTGCCGGCATCATTAATGGAAATAATATCAACTGTTACAAACCAGGCTTTTTCTCCAGGTTCTATACACAATGCTTTTAAGTCAATAGCTTTAGCTTCACGAATCCCCCTATCGGTAACTCGGGCTAGTTCCACTGCTTTTATTCCTGGCGGCCCCGGCTCATACTCCGGGCTAGAAAGAGGAATCAGTTCAGCATTGATCATAATACCACCCTCGTCGGGAGTATCGTTATAAGGTTTTTCTAGCGATAACTTGACACCAGCCATCACTTCAGTGGGACCAATCTTAACTCTGGCTGAGCCCTCAGCCGTCCAGGAGATTTCCGTCTCTATTTCAATCGGCTGGCGGTACTCGGTGAAAGAACGCAAATCTAATCGCTTTCCTTGCAATACTAATTCTTTTACGGCTTTGCTGTTAATGATCATTTTATTCTCTGAGGAATCCTGCTTTTAATGCAGTTACCTGTATTTGATAAACTTGTTCCAGTACCTTGCGGCCTAGTTCTAAGGCTTTAATTAAGTTTTCTTTGCTGATTTCTCCATCCATTTGCAATAAAGTTACTTCTTTAGTATTATTGACCATGGCCAAAGGAATATCCGAAACAGGAGCTCCTTTAGATTCTTCATTAAACTCGTTGATGTGTTCTTCTTTATAAGTCAAGTCAGCAATGATTTTGTCATCGGCCATCCCTACGGCTACAGCGCTTACCATATCTTTCATGGGAATTCCGGCATCCGCCAAAGCCATGGCCGCAGCAGTGATTCCAGCGCAGCGGGTTCCAGCATCAGTTTGCGGCAATTCCACAAATACATCTACTACTGCATTAGGATATTGTGACAAGTCAACTACCGGTTCCAAGGATTTTGTCATAACCATGGCGATTTCCTGCGACCGCCGGCTGCTGCCTGGACGAATTCTTTCTCCAGAACCAGAAAAAGGCATCATGTTATAATAACAGCGTAAAATTCCTTTCTTAGGATTGGCTAAAAATTTGGGGTATATTTCTCGCGGACCGTAAACTGCAGCAATAGCCCAAGTCCTGCCGATTTTAAAGGTGGCTGAACCTTGGGCGTTGTGGATAACTTTAGTCTTAGCTTCCATCGGGCGCAACTCCTGATCCTGGCGGCCGTCTAGCCTTTTTTTATAGGCCATGCGATATTCCTCCTCTCAAGAAAGCTTCAATTTGGTCCGTTAAGCCGGAAAGGTGCGATTTTTCTTCGATAATTCTGATGGCTTTTTCAGCCATAACTTCTCCTTCCGGAGAGCCTTTCAACCAAATTAATCCATTTTGGCCAACAGTAATTTCACAACCAGTTTTGTCTTTAATTAAAGTAATCATGCTGGCTTTTTTGCCAATGACGCGTGGCACTTTCTGGCTGTTAATCTCAATTATTCTTCCGCCTTGAATTTTTTTTAATCCAGGCTCCCGCATACTTACATCAATTAATCTTTGTGAAGTTACATTAATGATAACAACAATAACATAGTCATCAATAGCCAAAATTTTACTTAAGTCTTCTTCTTTTTTGATAAAACGCGTGGTAGCATCCTTAACATTAAGCATAGCTGAATAAGCAGTATTAGTATCCACACGCCATCCTGATAAAGTAATGTCAATTACTTTAGCGATAATTTTATCTCCTATCTTAGGAACGTAAGGCCCCGACAAAGGAGTAATTTTTACTACCCTTCCTGACCAAGAAGCTAAACCTAAAATTTTAGAGAAAATCTTCTCTTCTTCCCGATATGTATTTTCTCCAGGCACATAATCCAAGCCCTGAGCCAGAACTTCTCCGGGAACAACAATAGCCCTTTCTGCAACTAATATCTCACTCATAAATAAACTTTCCTCACGCTTTTTCTCTCTGTCGGTTCTAAAAGTGACGATTTCTTTAAAAAGTTATTGGTTGTTTAGAGCAGAACAGGCAATAGTACCATTAATTTTTGTTTAAATCCCAAGGAAAAAGATAAGGCAGATGCGAAAGGTATTTCGTTGGCAACTGCCCCATAAAATGTGGTGTTGGCACCCCGGCGTGATCTTCAGTTTCAATAATTACTTGCTCTGTAACGATATAAGCTCTTCTAACTTGCGGCAGGTAACGCTTGTGCATAATTTGGATTGCCATTAATCTAGCTTCAGCGCTGGTGTCAGCCAAAGAAGTAATTACTAAACTACATAACCTTTTTGCTTCCTCTGGATGATCATCAGCTAAAGATTCAATATCATAAGGCTTTGATTTAGGCATTTCATCCCAGGATAGTACGCAACAAATCTTAAAGTGATCTCAATGATATAAAATTTATGATATTGTCAAGTATGATACCCTGCTGTTTTAGAAAATTTTATACTAAACCTTTTAAATAACCTCTTTATTTGGAAGTTATGGTTTATTCAAGGCGAAAATTATTAACAGATGCTTTAACTACGGTGGCTCTTGCGCCTATTGCTGGCGCTTGCCAAACTGTTGGCCCGGCTTTGCAAGGGGCTAGTGAAACAGTAGCACAATTTAGCAGCAAAGCTTATGAAGAATTGGTTGGGCGGTTTGTAGAGAGAAGCCATACCCGCTACATTGGCAACAAAGACGGCGCAGTGGTTACTTTTTACACTCCCGAAGGAGCAGAAATGAAAGTCATCGATGGTTCTCCAGAAGGCGTATCGATCGGCCAAAAAAGTTGGCGTGGCATACAATCGTTATTTGGCGTGAATATTCCAGAATATGATGGTAAAACTCCCGATCAAGTTATAATTACTAATAATGGTTTGGCCACAAGGTACGATCATACCACCGGAGTTAACTTTTTGCCCGCAGCTGCTACCGGTTTAGAAAGAGCTACAGAAGAAGTAAGAAAATATATGCAGCAGTTTGCTGTTGCTGGCAAGACCGGCCATGTTGCTTATGAAGACGCCATGAAATATGGAGATAGCTCGATTTCAGCGACATTGGAAAGAACCGTGATTACCGCCAGAGCGCAGCCTGGCTTAATTAGAACTGATTATTTTAGAGTAATAAACGATGGCCGCCTAACAGTCGAAATAACTGGAACTCCTGGTTTATTCTCAAAGTTAATGGCTAATTTAGTCCTTGAGGCCAGAACTAGAATTGGCCAAGAGCAAGCGGAAGGAATAACATCTCAGTTATAAGCATTAGTAACCTAAGGCTGTAACAATACAGTAATAGAAAGAGCAGATTCCATTATCATAATCTTTATTAATAAAATTTCTTGCCAAAACTTAGATGGCGCGCATAATTTTTCTAGGCACAGCTGGAAGTTCTGCCGTAACCAGTAAACAATTGCGTTCTTCAGGAGGAATAATTCTCCAATGGAAAGATTTGCAGTTTCATCTCGACCCCGGGCCGGGGTCATTAATTAAAGCCAAGCAATATGGGGTTAATTTGCAAAATAATACTGCCATCTTAGTTTCTCATGCTCACATCAACCATTGCAACGATTTAAATGCAGTTATTGAAGCTATGACTCATGGCGGCTTGGAACAACGCGGTATTTTAGCTGCCAGCAAATCTGTAGTTACTTCTTTGGATGGCGGCCATCCTTTTTTAACGTTATATCACCAAAATTTGTTAGAAAAAATCATTCCTTTGGAAAAGAACCATAAGTTGGGGTTGGATTTAATTGAAATTAACGCCTTGCCAGCCAGCCATACGGATAAAACCGCCGTTGGGTTTAAGTTTTATTGTCCGAGATCAATAATTAGCTATACTGGTGATACGACTTTAACTAATGAGCTGATAGAAAGCTTAAGCGGCTCTGATGTCTTAATTTTTAATGTGCCCTACCCCGGAGATAAGGCTCAAGGCAAGAATTTAGATTCTGTTTCAGCAATTCAAATAATTTCTAAGGTGCATCCCAAACTGGCCATCATCACTCACTTTGGACTAGAAATGCTAAAAGCTGATCCGCTGCAGGAAGCTCGGGAAATTCAGCGAATAACGGGTGTGCAAACTATTGCTGCAACAGACGGTTTAGTGGTTACTTCTGACAGCTTTAGCAGTTATAAAGGCCCCGTCAAAGGCTATCAAGAATGAGCCAAAATCGGAGATTATTTTGAATTTTATTAAAGCTGTTCTAGATTACACTAAATGTTAAATGTTACATCCTTAGCTTACTACCATGATTAAAGGACAAATTGTTTCTGGCGATTTTAGCAAAATTGTAATGAGAGTAAAATCTGGGCAACAAGTAGAGTTGGGTGAACTGCTAGTTGTTGATGATGAACAAGACAAATTTATTTTACAAGTTTATGACCTGTTATATGCCAGCCAAATTTCTCAGCAAAATCTAGAATTAGTGGCAGGAATGAATTTAGAAGAAGGCGAATCATCATTTTTAGGACAAGAACTAAGAAATTATCAATTGGCATTATTAAAACCAGTTCTAACTATCAATAAAGAAAGTAGGACTTGTAAAAAGCTTCCTAGTTTTTTTAAGAAAGTGCGTTCGGTCAGCAAAGATGATTTATCTTTTGTAACCACGCCTCGCTGCCCTTTGCCGATCGGTAATTTAAGGATAGGCAGTCAAGAAATAGATTTAGCGATTTCCTTGCCAGCAAAAGAAGTGCTGTCGCATCACGTCTTAATTCCCGCTTCCACCGGCAAAGGCAAATCTAATCTGATGTCCTGCTTGTTATGGAGCGCTGCCAGCAGCGATTTTTGCGGAATGCTGGTAGTTGACCCACATGATGAATATTTCGGCCGCGTGGGTTTAGGCTTAAAAGATCATCCTCTTAAAAATAAGATTGTTTATTACACCCCCGTCAACCCGCCGCCAGGCGGAAGAACCCTGGCGTTTAATATCGCCAAGTTAAAACCAGAACATTTCCAAGGCGCTGTTAGCTTAAGCGACCCGCAACGGCAATGCCTGCAAGTGTATTACAAAAAATTTAAACAGCAATGGATTTATAATTTGTTGGCTGAAAGCAGAATTGAAAATATTCATTTTCATGAAGATACGCTAGCTGTGGTCAAAAGAAAATTGATTTCCTTGCTAAGCTTGGATTTTGAGAATGGACAACTGCAGTGCACAGGTATGTTTCAGCAAACTGCTGGCGATAATACTATTACCGAAATTTGCCTGGAATTAGAGCGCGGTAAAATTGTTATAATTGACACGAGTTATTTTGGCGGATCATTAGAAATATTAATTGCCACCATTGTAGCTTCAGAAATTTTTGATAAGTACAAATATCACAAAAAAACAGGACAACTTGCTGATAAACCGGTGGTTTCCATAGTTTTAGAAGAAGCCCCTCGGGTGTTAGGCAAAACAGTTTTGGAACAAGGCAGCAATATATTTGAAACCATCGCCAGAGAGGGCCGAAAATTTAATGTGGGATTGATGGCTATTACCCAGCTGCCTTCGGAAATTCCTAAAAATATTTTAGCTAACATGAATACTAAGATTATCCTGGGATTAGAGATGGCCTCTGAACGGCAAGCAGTAATGGAATCATCGCCGCAAGACCTAAGCCAAGATAGCCGCACCATTGCTTCCCTCGATAAAGGCGAGGCATTGATTAGTTCCACTTTTACTAAATTAGCTCTTCCTGTCAAGATTCCTTTATTTAAAGATATAGCTAAGAAAAAAGAAAGCGAAAAAGTAGAGTATAGGGGGATAGGCCCAGCAATATAAAACTTAAAGGAAAGATTGCAAAAAAGTTTGCTGAGACATTAATCCCATTTACCGTTTCGCTTCAATAATAAAGCCCCAGTGATTTAAGTAAGAGTAAGGAGAAGTGAATTTTTTAAAAGTTATTTTTTTATAACCTGCCCGCCAGAGCAGCTTAGTAATTTCATCCTTTCCATACAAATTGGCTTTCCACCAGAGGTTAATCAAAATTTTATTTAATAAATTGTTCTTAGTTATAAACAGCAGGAGAGTTCCTTTACCCTTAAGTCTTTCTTTAAGATTAAGCAAAGCTATTTCTATCTTTTTCTTAGGGATGTATTCCAGCATTCCCGAAGAAACAATTAAATCATAATCTTTCCATTTCGGAGGCAACTGCTGTTTTAAAAGCAAAACATCGGCTTGTTTTAATGAGATGGTGTGCAGGCCCTGTTTATGGATCCATTGTTTAAATAAATTTAACATGGTCGGGGTTAAATCAAAGCCATGAAAAGAAATTTTAGTTAATTTATGCTTTCCAGCTAGGGCATAGATGGTTTTAGTAACTATCCCGCTTCCACACCCCGCATCAAGAATCTTAAACTTCGGCCGAATGTAATCTAGATTATCCTCCCAAAATTTCTGCATGCCGCGGCCATATTTCAGAAAATCAAGGAAAAAGCGATGATACAACAATATTCTTTTGGAATAAAGTTTTTTAATCTGGTTCTGGAACATGCCACGCCTTCTGAAGAGAATTTGGAATAGTTTGTCAAAGTTCTCTAAGCTTAGATTACCAGAAAACATATAAACTTTTAGCTAATAATGTTATCTAATAATCTTTATGGAAGGTGAAGAGTTATGAAGAAAACAAAAGAAACTTGTGAGAGTAATGAAGAACACGGAACCTGTTGCAGAAAACAAAAGCCTGGAAAAAACAGCTGCTGCCATTCTGAAGAATCAGTTGATCATTGCTGCAGAGAATAAAAGTGTTGAAGAAAATGAAAAAATTAGTCTTATACGCCACTTCTGCCTGCCCTTGGTGCAAAAAAACCAAAGAATTTTTGAAAGAACATAAAATTCCATATACAGAAAAAGATGCTGCTCTGCCTAAGAACAGGGAAGAATTGATTAAAAAATCAGGCCAAAGCGGAGTGCCAGTGCTAGACTGGAAGGGACAAATCATTGTAGGGTATGCTCCGGATGAAATTCTTAAGCTGGCCAAGAAAAAATAGCAACACCAAGAACGGTTTACTGGTAATGAAGCCAAAACATGAGCCGTTGCGCTTTGAATATTCTAAGATAACTGCTTTTATTTATATTGGTACTAATCTCTGCTGCCAAACTCATTTTGAAAAGACGCTGCTCAGACAGCGCATTCAAGCTGATATCAGCCTGGAATACAATAAATTAGACCAGCCTTTGGGCGCTACTTATTATTGTTGGCTGCCGACTCCAGACCATTACTCGCCCAGTTTAAAGCAACTAAAGGTTGGCGTGAATTTCTTACAATCATTAGTTAAGAACGGAATTAAAACATATGTGCATTGCCAGCGCGGCCACGGCCGAGCGCCAACCGTGGTAGCTGCTTATTTAATCAGCCATGGCAAAAGCGTAGAGGAAGCGATACAATTTATAAAGAAAAGAAGGCCCTCGGTTCATTTAAGCCAGAAGCAAATTTCAGCGTTGCATAAATTTACTAAAACTTGCAGAAATTGAAAAGTTAATTATATAACTGGAGTATTTTCTAAAGTAAGTGAAACACACTAAAGAAGTTACCATATTACTGTTGATGTTTTTTCTTATCGCCCAGTTTCTTGGGCTGGCTGTGGTTTACCGCTATATTGACCAACAACAAAGCATTCCTGAAAAAGTGGTGTTTAAAGAAATTCCTTTTGTAGAACGGCCGGCACTGGCTGAAACCACCACCTTTATACCCGTGATAATTACTATTTTAATTGGAACAATAATTTTGTTAATGCTGCTAAAATACAAATTAATATGGGTATTAAAAGCCTGGTTCTTAACCGCCTTAATGTTAACCTTATTTGTAGCCTTTAATGCTTTCATGCCTACAATTATTGCTTTTATGATCGCCTTGCCTGCAGCTTTATGGAGAATTCTCAAACCCAATTTTTGGGTGCAGAACTTAACTGAATTATTTGTTTATGGCGGCTTGGCGGCAGTATTTGTGCCCTTATTTAATTTAACTTCCAGCATAATTTTATTGATATTAATTTCAGGTTATGATGCTTATGCCGTGTGGAAATCAAAACATATGATTCATTTAGCTCAATCGCAAGCACAAGCTAAATTATTTGCCGGATTGTTAATTCCTTATAGAATTAGCAAAACCGCGCCGCAGGTAAAAACAACCGCCTTCTCCAAAATTAAGCCAAAGATGGGAGTCAGAACAGCTATATTAGGAGGCGGCGATATCGGTTTTCCCCTCATTTTTGCGGGAACGGTTTTAAAAGAATTAGGATTCTGGCCCAGTTTGTTAATACCAATATTTTCCGGAGCCGCTTTAGCTTTATTATTTTGGAAAGCCGATGAAAAAAAATTCTATCCTGCCATGCCCTTTATTTCCGCCGGCTGTTTTGTGGGATTAGGAATCATTTTAATTATAAAAAGTATTTTCTAATTAAGTTTCAGCACCGATTTGCCTGGTGCACTTGCCTAA
>CAZRCV010000009.1:3538-18849 GCA_964598745.1 uncultured Methanosarcinales archaeon | reverse complement strand
CTTGCCTAAAAGCTATTAATCCATCTAATTGGCTTATGTCAAACTCGGGAAGAATTTGATAATAACCTCTTATCCAAAAAGCATTTCCTCTTATAACTCTATCCCTATCTTGCCAGTAATTACCACGCAGCAGTTTACTACAATACAAATTAACCGATGATTGGGCGTCAAAAACGTGAATTACAGAATCTCTAAAATACAGCCTTTGGCTATACCTTCTATCAGTTAAACCATGGTTCATTCCAACACGGCAAGAGATTCCTTCTTTTGCTGCTGCTTGCAAAACCTCTTCAAAACTAAAGCCACTTACTTTTTTTAATCCTGCCATAGGAATGATGATTCTAGTGATATCCGCCATAATTAACAGATGTGGTTACAATTTATATCATTTTCTGCAAAAGAAAAGCATGATGTAACAAGACTTCCTAAATGATATGTTCTTGATAAATGGTTTGACCAATGTTGTCAAAGTTAAATATTCTCAGAACTAAGGAAAAATGTTTGAAAATACAATTTTAATCAAGCTTTTAGAAAACTTCAAAGAAGTAAGCTATTGGCCTGATGCAGAATAAGAAGTTGATTTTGTGGTTGAAGAAATTCAAGAAAGAACATAAGCAATTTCGCTATTGTTGGCCACGAAATCAATGGACAAAGAAAACGCTATTTCTATAAAGAAATTTATGGAAGAAGAGATATTAAATAAGAAAAATCTTGCTTGTACATTAAGAAGTGATAGTAAGGATAGCCACCCACATTTAATATTCTCATAATTTTGTTTTTGCCATCATAGAGTTTTACGCCAAAGGCAGCAACGCATCAAAGTTTAAGATTTCTGACAGGATTGTTCTCATCTAGGTAACTTAAAAATTAAACATAATTATTTTTTAGTAAATTTTTACTTATTTCCATTAAAGATTTCTTTTAACTCTACAAACTATATCTCGGCGCAATCTTTAATAATGGAAACTTATTTTAAAGAAACAAATGAATGAGCCATTGTTGTTTAGAACTATTGAATTTGCCGTGCTGGCGCATAAAACACAATACCGCAAAGGCACAAAGTGGCCCTATATCGTGCATCCCTTAGATGTGGGAAATATTCTTATCAAATCCGGATGTTCAGAAGAAATAGTCGCTGCGGGAATTCTGCATGACACTTTGGAAGATACTCCCACTACCTATCAGCAATTGGTGGAAAATTTTGGAAAGATTATAGCTGATTTGGTAGTAGGAGCCAGTGAACATGACAAGCGCGATTCCTGGGAAAACCGCAAACTGCACACCATCAATCATTTAAAATCAGCAGAATTGGATGTAGTTCTAGTAGCAGCAGCTGACAAACTCAGCAACTTTACCTTTACTTATGTTGAATATTCTAGAATCGGCGACAAAATTTGGGACAGATTTAATCAAGGCAAAGAAAAACAAAAATGGTACATGCAGTCTTTGGCTTCAGTATTTATGTCTAGATTCGACGATAAAGACAATAGGACAGTTATTTTCAAAAAAGTTGAGAAGATCGTAAAAAGGATTTTTGAAAAAATAAATTTCTTGGAAAAAGAAGCGGTAATAGAAACACCACCATATGCAAAAAGAAAAGTTTTATAAACGTAAATTACTTTTTAATTAACAATTATATCAAAGAGGTGATATAGAGTGGCTAAAAAAAAGGCAGTCAAGCGCAAAACTACAAAAAGAAAAACTACTAAGCGCAAAGCAACCAAAAGAAAATCTAGTTCTCGAAAAAGAAAGCGTTAAGCTTTTAGTTTTATTTCTTAATTCGATCTAATGTGTGATTGCTCTGGAGAGCGCCATTAGATCCTTGTATTTATTGTTTAATTTTCCTGCTGCTAAAAATCAGCTGATTTTTTCTTAAAGCGCAACATGCCCAGTTATGAGCTAGATTTTCAATAAATTAATGGCCGTATCGAAAGCCATCTTAATTTTTTCCCAAAATGAACTGGCTTCTCCCGGAACAGTGATCACTTCTTGTTGTTGAAATTTATGGCCTTCCCTATCCTCCCAGCTAACTTCTACTACAAACTTATTGTTAAATCCAAGCCTAATCTCGCTCAATTTAACTGGCAGCAGCTCTGTTTGTTTTATTTCTGCTACTTCCCAACTACGGCTGATTCCCGGGCCATGCAAAGTAATCTCAGCCCTTAAAGGAGAGCTAAAGGAAGTTTTTCCCACTTGAATTAACAGTTCTTGATTATCATTAAAAACAATCTTTTTCGGAGAGACAAAAGCAATGTCAGCCTGTGGCGGATCCAGCACAGCATAGGTAAAACTAGATTTTTTTTCAATAAATTCATTCTCAGCTGTGGCAAAAATACTATTCCAGCCTGCCTTATCGCCTTTAGTTTTAATGATTTTTGTAAAAATCTGATTAATTGGCAAGTTAATCGTTTCGCAATTAGCATCTATGCAAAACATCACTTCGGCAAGTTTAGTGTTGCCAATATTTTTAATCTTGCAAGAAACTTCAGCTGGCCCCCCTAATTCTATTTCCAACGGGCCTTGACAATCCAAATTTACTTGCCTAGAATAAACTTTGTCTTCATTCTGCAAAATTAATTTTTCAATCTGGGTTTGCGAGTAAGATTTGCCATCCGCTAGTGCAGTAAACTCTCCCTTAAAAGAAGTGTTCTTCTCAGAATAAATAATTGTAGGGAAAGTATAAACATAATTAGTTTCCAGATCTGAAGGAATTTTAATTAGCCAGTAAGTTTCACGCTCCTCATAAGGCGAGAGCAGAATAGTCCGTTTGTTGCGGCCCTCTATTTTAATTTCTTTAGGGATGGCCAGCTGCAAAGTGGTAGCAACGTAATAATCAGCTTTATTAGCCAAGATACCTTTTACTAAATTATAACTGCCGAAGCCTACTTCTCGAGAAAAAGTTTCCTGCTTAAGGCCAATTTCCTCTGGAACAGCTTGGCCCATTTTCTTAATCATAACTTGCACTTGCAAAGGCTCAGTTTTGAGATCAACATTGTAGCCAACCCAGTAATAAGTAGTATCTGGTTCCTGAGGATCAAAGTCATCCCTAAGATTAATATGCGTTACATCAATATACCCATACTCGCCAAAAGTCACGTCGAAACTTACCCAGCCAATGGTAGGAAAATAAACTTCAGCCCACCCATGCGGCTGCCATGGATAAGCAAATAAATCAGAAGTCGAATAACTAACTCCCTTGATAAACCGCGCGGGAATTCCCACTGCTCTAGCCATGGCAATAAATAAAGAGGTCATTTCATCGCAAACACCTTGTTTATGCTCTAGAACCCAGCTGGCTTTCTGGGATGCCTGCGCGGTAATTGTATTTAAATCATAATTCACATTTTCTTCCACCCAGCTAGCTAAGTTAAAAACCACCTTAAACAGATCGCTCTCGCCCTCAGCTAAAGCCGAAGCCTGAGCAATAATTTCTGGAGTTTCTGAGTCTATGGTTTTGGTGGGCTGCAGATACTCTTCCACACCCTCAACATTAATTATAGGAAAAGGAATTTTAGTTCTGACTTTTTGCCGCAAATTTTTAGTGAGAACCTCGGCATCATAACTAAAACTTTTTCTTCCTAAATTCCCGTCAACCCAGGAAAATTCGATTTTGTTTTGCGCCGGCTGCGCTGAAGCTGAAATAACCTTCTGCCTAAAACTGTCGCGCGGCGCCAGCAGCAAAGCTGCCTTAGCCGATTGAATGGAAGCACTGCCACCTTTAGAAAGCAAGTCAAATTGGCCTTTAATTTGCAGTTCCATAGCTAAAGAATCCTGTTGATATAGTTCCGGCTGAGCCAATGACAAAGAAGTTGCCAACAGTACTAGCAACAATGCCACCACAAGTTTCATGAAGTTAAGTAAAGGTTAACTAGTAATAAAGCTTTATGGTAAGGGGATGTTATGTAGAAAATCTCACTTCTTTCGGTTATTATCAGACTCAGCGCTCGATGTTTTAGCATAAAAGCCGAGGTTTCCCGGATAGAGCAACCCCTTTCTCGGCTAGTTGTATAACTCTTAACAATAATTATTTAAATTCCTAAGTAAAGAAAGAATCATGGCTGTTTTTCTGAATGTATCCCAAGAACAAGCGGAAAAATTAACCAAATTAGGATTTGCTAAGGAACAGCCAAAAACTATTCATGAATTATTGAGATTGAGAAAGGGAAAGGTTGTGGCCATTCTTTACAACTCGCGAAAATTGCTGCTGCAAGGCAAAGAAGCTGATTCTGCCACTGCGCAAATCAAAAAACTAAAAATCGGCTTGGAACAAATTCCAGAACATTACCGCAAAGAATCAGGCATGGTCATTGGCAGTGATGAAGCTCTTAAAGGCGATACTTTCGGGGGAATAGTGGTAGCGGCTGTTAAGGCTAATCCCAAAGAACGAGAAATCTTGTTGCAACTGGGCGTGGCAGACAGCAAAACTCTAAGCGATAAGGAAATAATACTGATAGCTGAACAGATTAAACGCTCTGTTTCCTGCGAAGTTAAAAGTCTGCTGCCTGAAGATTATAATAATTGGGAAGGAAATGTAACCGATTTGCTTAATTATCTTCATCAACAAGCAGCCAATGGCCTGCAGCCTGGCCGGCACATTGTCGATAAATATCCTGGCTGCATTGTTGGCGATATAGCCGTAGAAAAGGCTGAATCAAAGTATGTAGAAGTTGCCGCTGCTTCCATTCTAGCCAGAGAAGCTGCACTGCAACAATTAGAATATCTCGGGCTTACAGCTGGATTTACCATCCCTAAAGGCAGCACTCATGTAAAATTAGCCTTGCATGAACTGCAACTGCGAAAATTGGATTTTAAGAAATTTGTCAAGATAAATTTTAGTAATGTTAAGGAATTTTTGAAACAAACTTAAAAAAAATTATTTGGACAAATTCAGATCACTATATTTTAACTCTGTAATGGAATTACTTAACATAACAGAAAAAATTATATATCTATTAACAGTGTTTAATTTTATGGCTGGCAGTCCACAATTAACTGAAGAACAACAACGGCAATGGGAAGAGAAAATTCGCAACATGTCGCCGGAAGAATTACGTGAATTCCAAAAGCAGCAATGTGTCTTCTGCCGGATCATATCCGGGCTAATCCCAGCTAAAAAGGTTTTTGAAGATAACCTTTGTATTGCCGTGCTGGATATCGCTCCGGCAGCCAAAGGACATCTGCTGGTAATGCCTAAAGAGCATTACAATATTATGCCTCAGGTTCCAGATCCGGTGTTAGGCCATATTATAGTTGTAGCCAAGCGGCTTTCCCAAATCATGCTTCGAACACTGCGAGTTAGCGGAACTACTTTTTTTGCAGCCAATGGGACAGCTGCTGGACAGAGAGCCCAACACTTTTTGTTTCATTTAATTCCTAGAAGAGAAGGCGACGGATTGTTAACTTTTGAAGAAAAGATCATCGATAAAGAATTAGTAATTAAAGTTAAAACAGCCCTGGAAGCAAAATTACTGGAACTATCTGGGCTAGCTGCAGCTAAAGCTAATAGAACAGCAACTAACACCGTGATTGACACAGAAAATAATAAAGAATCGAAAGAACTGCCCCTTGCCAAAGAAAACAAGGTCAAGAAAAAGGCCTCTGGACAAAATAAATCAACCGTAAAGTCAAAAACACCGCGCCAGCCTGGATCTATTCTCAAGAAAAAACCTAAAGAGCCATTAGAACAACCATCAGGCAGTACCGCGCTGGACGAGATTGCCAATTTGTTCAAATAAAACAAAATGACTGATAACCAATGCGAATATTGTGAAATTAATGAGCGTGACTGGCAGATCATCGCTTCCTCAGAAGATGCCGTAATCGCAGCCAAAGATAAAGTAATAACTCCTGGCCAAATTACAGTTTTCCCTAAACAGCACTTTACGATTTTAGAAATGGTGCCAGAGCCAATATTACAGCAATGCTTGATTTTAGCTAATAAAGCCAGCATAGCTTTATTTGAAAGCTTGGGCAGCCAAGGAACAAATATCCTAATAAGAAATGGGCTGGGAGCTGGACAAGATGTGCCACACTTCTGCCTGGAAGTAATTCCTAGAAAAGAAGATGATGGTTTAAAACTGCAGTGGGAACCGTGCCAGCTTCCAGAATATGATTTAGAAACAACTTATCAAACTTTACTATCAGCTGTAGAAGAAGCTAAACGACAGCCAGAGCCAGTAATAGAAAAACAAAAAGTTATTAAGAAAAATAATTCAGAAAATTATTTGCTAAAGTCGATTAGAAGGATACCTTAATCCGCCAATATCAGGGGGATAGAACCAAAACTTTTATATCCTCAAATTTCCTTTTAGCTGTAGATGATGCGTCAAGAATTCTGGTGGCGTTTCTTTCCCAAAAAAGAATTGAGCCAAATTTACTTATCAGTAGCTATTCGCAGCTTGTCTATTTCCATGCTGGGATTGTTTATTCCGTTATACCTGCATTATGAACTAGGCATTTCACTGGTTTCAACTTTGTTGTTTTATGCTTTCTATTCTACTGTTTTTGGAGTTATGTCACCTGTAGCGGCCAAGTTTGCTTCGCGCTTCGGCATAAAGCACACTGTTTTGTTTAGCCTGCCTTTTTATCTTTTCTTCATTGGCAGTTTGTTTCTGCTGCCTAAATATCCTATTCCCTTGCTAGTTATTGCTTCAGCTATCGGCATTTCCTGGGCATTCTATTGGTTTGGCATGAATTTAGCTTTCTACCATGCCAGCCACCATAACCACCGTGGCGAAGAAGTAGGCAAGCAAAAGTCGCTTACGATTATATTTGAGATGATCGGCCCCTTGTTGGGAGGAATTTTAATTGTTAAACTGGGATTTCAAGCAGTGTTCGCCATATCCATAATATTGTTATTTTTGGCTTTTATTGTTTTGCTAGCCGGCCAGGAAAAACACATTCAGTTTATGTTTTCCATGCGCTCACTGATTGACAAAAAATATTGGCGCAATTCATTGTATTACGTCTCTCGCGGAAGCAAAGCTATTGCCGGCGGGGTTATTTGGCCTTTATTTATTTTTACCACCCTCGGCAGTTACATCTCTTTAGGAGTCATTGGGACTATTATGGCCAGCGTCAGCGCGATTTTAGTTTTATTCTTTGGCAAATACAGCGACCATAAAGGCAAGAGAACTATTATCCGCTGGGTTATTGGTTTTGAAGGAGCTTCTTGGATCTTTAAAGCTGCTGTTAACAGTGTTGGACAAATCTTTGGAGCTACAATTTTTGGCGCGGTCATGGAAGGAACATTAGAGGCGCCACTGGGAGCGCTAGAGTATGATAAAGCCAAAGGAGAAGCAGCCACCTATTTTGTCAACCGAGAAATTTTCATGTGTTTAGGCCGAATTCTGCTGCTGCTAATAGTCTTAATGACCGATAGTTTATCTGGAGGCTTGATTTTCCAAGGCGTAGTTAGTTTGTTAGCTTTACTGTTTTAAGTTATTGCTAAAAATTTCAATTATTTATATAAATAGAACTACATTTTCCCTTTTTTAAATGAAAACTGAGTTTAAAAATAAATCACGGGCTGATTATGAGCTGCTGCTGCCCGCCGGCGATTTGGAAAAAGCCAAGTATGCTATAGCTTTTGGAGCTGATGCTATCTATTGCGGTATTCCTCGCTTTACACTGAGAGGAAAGTCAACTATGAGTTTAGATGATTTGAAACAAATAGTGCCTTACGCCCGCAGCAAAGGTGTCAAGGTTTATTTTGCAGTTAATATTTTTCCTCATTCTTTCAAATACGAGCCTTTTGTAAAGGACATGAAACAGATGATGAAACTTAAGCCTGATGCTTTTATCATGGCTGATCCTGGCTTAATCAACATTACCAAAGAACAGTTTCCAGAAGCAAAAATTCATTTGTCGGTGCAAGCCAACACTATCAATTGGATGAGCGTAAAATTCTGGCAGCAGCAAGGTATTTCCCGCGTGATTTTAGCCAGGGAACTTACTTATCCCGAAGTGGTGGAAATTCATTCCCGGGTTCCGGAAATGGAACTGGAATTTTTTATTCATGGCTCTAACTGCATGGCTTACTCCGGAAGGTGTTTGCTTTCTAACTACATGGACTACCGTGATTCTAATCAAGGTGTCTGCAATAACGCCTGCAGATTTAAGTATAAAGTTTACCGCTCCAAAGATCCAGAATATCTGGAAACGTTACAAGAAGGAAGAAATTACAAAGAAATTCCCCACGGAACTTATTTTGTAGAAGAACAGCTGCGCAAAGGAGAATTATATGAGGTCCAGGAAGATGAAACTGGAACTTACATTTTTAATTCTAAAGACAATTGCATGGCTGAACATGTCGAAAAATTAATGGAAGCCGGGATATGTTCTTTCAAAGTAGAGGGAAGAACCAAGTCTGTTTATTATACCTCTATTGTAGCTAGGACTTATCGCAAAATTTTTGATGACATCTTTGCTGGAAAAAAGCCAGATATAGATTTGGCTTTAAGTGAATTAAATACCACCTCTAACCGCGGATTTGTTCCTGGATTTTTAGAAGGCAATCCCAAACAAAATGCCCTGCAGTATGAAAAAAAAACTTCGCAGCAAACTCATCTTTTTGCCGGCGTTGTAAAAAAGGTTATTTCAAGCTCTAAACAAAAATCAATAATTGAAGTTAATGTAAGAAGCAAGTTCAAGGTTGGTGATGAATTGGAATTAGTAAGGCCATGGCCCAACGAAGTGGTAAAATGGAAAGTAGATAAAATATCAGCGCCAACTTCTAACCAAGAACATTTTTCCCCAAAAGAAGTATCCGGCGGTGTAGAGTTTAATGTTCTGTTAGAAGTTCCTTTGGAGATAAAAGATGAATATTGTGTTATCAGAAGAAAGCTAAAAGAAGGAGAACAAGCTTAATAACCTACCAAATAGATAATAGTTTAATAATGTTAGTTAACTTTAATTAGCTCAGGGATACTAAAGATTTTAATTTCATTCTGTTCTTTCAATTTTTTATCATTACTACAAACCGCACAATTTAAAATTCCATGCCTAATTTAACTTTACTGCAAATTGATCTTCTGAGATAAGTTTATTTTTCAGGTATACTTTGGTCTTAATGAGATAATCGCCGCGATATTGTTCTGGTTCATATTTTAATTGCTGAGCGAAAATAACCGCCTGGCTATCTACCTTAAATGGCCCGTAAAGCTCGCTGAACTGCATCGGTGGCTCATAAATCCATTGCCACAGCCTACTCCAAGATGACGTTGGTTTTTTATTAATGGCCACTTCCAATGAATAAAGTTGATCCGAATCAGCCGACAGCTTATCTGGAGCGATTAACAAATATAAGTCAAAGGTATGGCCTACCGAAGAGGTATCGATAGCTGCGCCGGTCAGGAAACTGCTTTGCAGAAGGACTATTTTTTCAGCAAATATTTTTCCCGCTTCCGTAAAAACTACTTTAATTTGACGGGGTTGAACAAACAACCCCGGTTGAATCTGGAACTCCTTCTTAACTTTCTCGCCAGGCGCCAAGATGATTTCACTAATGTTAAGCAACTGCGATCTAAGCAAATTAGCGCAAATGAACAAATCACTGTACAGCACTCCGCTCATGGAACTTACTTCCAATCCTCGCTTGGATTTATCCAACAGCGCATCAGTTGCCCGAGCCGTGGCTTCAGAGTATTTGGCTTTATAGATCGGTTGAACCTTCTGCTGCTGCTGCAACTTTAAAACCTGAAGATTGCCTTCCAAATCATTGCCGCATAATCCAGGATACTGTTTTAAAATTTCCCTAATATTTTCTTCATTGGCTAGCTTGATTTCTGGCGTTTCTGCTAATGACGGCAGCAAATGCGCTGTCTGATCGGTAGGATTTTCCAATTCTACAGTAATGGTGATGGCCTCGCCGATAGTTAAATCAGCGTCAGAAGTTGGCGGTGTTCCGGAAATGGGCGGAATTTCTTCAGTCGGTGGTAGAGGCCGTTCTGGTTCTTGCACTGGCTCTCGGACTGGTTCTTCTCTCGGCGGCTGATCTGAGGTTTGTCCCTTGCCAGCGCCAGAAGGAGCGCCTGGTTCAGTGACTACGACAGAAGCAGCCTCAAAAGGTTCGCTGAAGTTAGCCGAGAAACTGCTAAAGCCAGTAGTGTTAAAAGTTAAAATATTGCCATCGGTAATATAATTAGAAATGTTGCAGGAATCAGGATTGCAGTAAAATCCATTGAAGTGAATAAAGGTAGCATTAGTAGTAAAGTTATGAATCTTAGAAATACCTATAATGTCGCTAAGATTCAATCCTGCCAGGGTTAGATTAACGCTGCCATTGATTCTTAATGGAGAGAAGGCGGAAGAGTTGAAAGCAATGGTATTGTTGCCAATGAACAAATTTCTATCTAATCCCAAGCCTTGGCCGTTAGAGATGTTAAGCGTCAAGTTGCTTAAAAATCCTAATGAATTGTTCAGATTCCAGCGGATTTCTCCGAAAGTGTTGTTGTAGATCAAAGAGTTGTTGATTTGAACATCAGTGTCATCACTGATCACCCAAGCTGGAAATGGAGCAGTAACAGAAAGGTTGTTATTAATGAAAGTGTTATTGCTGCTTCCGCTTTCGATGGCAACGGCAAAATTGTCTTGGCCGGTACCGCCAGATGTAACTCTGTTTCCAGTGACCACACTATGGTTAACGAAACTTAACAGATAAATACCATAATTGGTAGTTGTACCATTGGTAAAGATGGTATTTCCGGTTATTTGCGAATAGTCAGAAACGGTTTGCACTCTGATTCCAGAATTAGCCGTAGTGCTGCCATTGGCATAAATCGTATTATTCTCAATGATATTTCGATAGGCGTTGGTTAGAATTAAAAAACCGGTATTAGTACTTGTACCATAAGTATGAATGATGCTTCCAGAAACTGAATTATTTGAACTTCCTGTTTCAATTCTAACTCCTACATTGGAAGTACCAGTTCCACGTGTGGAAATGTTGTTATCTTTAATCAGGCTATGGTTGGAACTAGTTACTAAGTGAATACCAGCATTGGAAGTTGTTCCATTAGCTACAATGGTATTTCCAGTAACTTGAGAATAATCTGATCCAGTATCCACACGCAAGCCTTCATTGGTGCTAATGCTGCCGTTAGCATAGATAGAGTTGTTTTCAATGATATTGCGGTCGGCATCACTAAACAAATAAATCCCATAATTGGTGCTAGTCCCGTAAGTATAAACTGTGCTTCCCGAAACTGAGTTATTGGAACTTAAAGTTTCTATCCTAATCCCCACATTAGTAGCGCCTGTCCCACTAGTAGAAACATTGTTATCCCGAATCATGCTATGGTTAACACCGCTTATCAGGTGAAGGCCATAATTAAGTGTGGTGCCGTTAGAAATAATAGTATTTCCAGTAACCTGAGAATAATCTGATCCAGTATCCACACGCAAGCCTTCATTGCCGCTAGTGCTGCCGTTAGCATAGATAGAGTTGTTTTCAATGATATTGCGATCGGCATCACTAAACAAATAAATCCCATAATTGGTGCTAGTCCCGTAAGTATAAATGGTACTCCCAGAGATAGAATTATTAACACTTTTATCTTCGATTCTAATGCCAGCATCCGTAGCGCCAGTTCCGCGTGTAGAAATATTGTTATCCCGAATCATGCTGTGGTTGGTGCCATTCAACAAATAAATTCCGGCATTACTGCCAGTCCCATTAGTAATGATAATATTGTTAATAATTTGCGAATAAAGCGCAGCTCTTTGCAAATAAATTCCTACGTTGGTGGTAGAAGTTCCATTAGTGTAAATGGTATTATTTTCAATTCTAGTATTATTGGAGTTATCCCGAACCAAGATGCCATAATTATCGGTTGTACCGCCAGTAACAATAGTGGTGTTAATAATAGTATTATTGAAAGCGCCGTTGGTAATATTAATTCCGTGGTTGTTAGAAGTAGACCCAGAAGCTCCTTTTTTAATCATGCAGTTCTTAACAGTAATATGATCATAATTTCCATTGTTTTCAATTCCTGCTCCAACCCCGCTGGTCCCATAAGTAATAGTTCGGCCGGAACAATCCAAGGTTATGCCGGAAGCGCCGATTGTAAAGCAAGTGCCAGTAGAGGAAACGCTGTTACCTAAAGTTAGGCTTTCGATTAACAGGCCACAAGAAGCTAGATCGGTAATAATCACTTGGTTAGAACGGCTGACATTGCCGTCTTCACTGCCATCGTTAGGATAAACGTCTACTGTCCAGTTCTGGCCGCTGGTGGTTTCATTACTGACGATAATGTCACTTCTGTTTCTAAACAATGTCCAAATTTGTTCAGTGGATAAAGAGCGGTTGAAAATCAAGATTTCATCGATAGTGCCATTAAATGGACGCGCCAACTGGCCATCATTGCCGATTACTACGGCCTTGGAATTAGCGCCAGTAGCAGTGAGTGTATTAGCGGTAGTAGCTACTTGCGCTCCATCAGCATAAGCCAGCAAACTGTCTTTAGCATTATCAACAACAAAGCCTACTTGGTGCCACTTATCATCTAATACTGCGCCTGTGTTTACTCCTGGATTATTGGTCCCATCATAGGCATAGATATTAAAACTATTGACATCAACACCCGCCTGAAATGAGAAAGGATAAGCGCCGCTGCCCGCCCATTTCTCCATGATTCGCTGTCCGTGGCTGGAAGGATTGCCTTTGATCCAAGCCAGAATAGTATAACTCTGCGTGAATGGATCAAGATTTAAAGAAAGAGAGTGGTTAACATAAATCGTCCCGTTAATTCCATCAAAAACATAAGAACCATAAAAACCTAACTTTCCGGTATCATTCCAAGTAACATTAAAGAAAGTGCCATTGCCATGATTGCTGTTGCCACTGTAATCCCAAACATTGCTGGTATTAGTGCCATTGATCCGTTCAAAGGGCATAACTAAGACTGCTATGGGCGTTCCATTGACGCGCCAGTTGTAAATATGCTTAATAGTATTAAGATCCGCATCGCTGCTGGTTACATTCACGGTAATGTTTTGCTTACTATTGTTAACTGTTAAATCGGTAGTGTTCAGAATAACTGAACTAATCGCCGGCAAACGGTTGATGCTAAAATTTACCTCAGGCAGGGTGGTATTAATATTGTTACTGGTATCGTTAGCATATAATTTGATGTAGTGGCTGCCACGGCCAAGGGTTAAAGTAAAGTTAGTGCAGCTAGGTAAAGTCATATTGCTGCCATTGCTGAAGCCAAACCAGCAATTTTGCACGGCGACATCATCATCCACAGTGAAATTGACATTAATGGTTGACACGCTATAATTACTATTATTGGTTGGATCTACAAAAGTAATCGTTGGCGCGGTACTGTCGTTAGCCGTAGGAGAAAAACTGCTGAAGCGCGTGGTATTAAAAGTCAAGACATTACCATCCGTAGAATAGTTAGAAATGTTGCAAAAGTTAGGGTTACAAAAAAATCTAGTGCCTTGTAAGAAGGTAGTGTTGGTAGTATAGTTATGAGTTTTAGCTATGCCGACAATTCTAGATATATCCAATCCTCGCAAAGTTAAATTAGCGCTGCCGTTAATCCTCTGCGGAGAGAAAGCGGAAGAGTTGAAAGCAATGGTGCCATTGCCAATGAATAAATTTCTGTCCAATCCTAAGCCTTGATCGTTGCTGATGTTAAGCGTCAAGTTGCTCAAAAATCCCAAAGAATTGTTAAGATTCCAGCGGATTTCACCGAAAGTGTTGTTGTAAATAAAAGAGTTGTTAATTTGGAAGTTTGTATCATCGCGAATAACCCACGCTGGAAAAGGCGAGGTAACAGAGAGATTATTGTTGAGAAAAGTATTATTGCTGCTTTCAGTATCAATTAACAAAGCATAGTTATCATTGCTTGTTCCTTTAGCGGTGATTTTGTTGTCAGTAATAACACTGTGATTAGAGCCGCTTAGTAAGTAAAGACCATAGTTAGTAGTGGTTCCATTAGAAATAATAGTGTTGCCAATGATTTGTGAATAAAAAGAAGCTGTATCAATTCTTATACCAACATTAGCGCCGGCTGTACCATTAGTGTAAATAGTGTTATTCTCGATTCTAGTAGAATTGGAATTGCTATAAACAAAAATACCGTAGTTATTGGTTGTTCCGCCAGTAACTATGGTGTTATTAATTAAAGTATTATTGAGAGCGCCATTAGTAATGTTAATTCCATGGTTGTTGGCTGTAGATCCTGTAGCGCCCTTTTTAATCACACAGTTTTTGATAGTAACGTGATTATAGTTGCCATTGTTTTCAACTCCCGCACCTACACCGCTGGTTCCATAAGTAATAGTTCTACCAGAACAATCTAAAGTAATGCCTGAAGTGCCAATAGTAAAGCACGTGCCAGTAGAGGAAACACTACTGGTTAGGGTTTTGCTGGCAGTTAAAGTATCACAACTATCTAAATCGGTAACAATTACTTGATTAGATCTAGTTACAGCGCTATCTTCACTGCGATCATTAACCACAATATCGGCCGTCCAGTTCTGGCCGCTGGTGGTTTCATTGCTAACGATAATGTCACTTCTGTTTCTATACAAGGTCATGATCTGTTCTGCCGAGAGAGAGCGGTTGAAAATCATTACGTCATCGACTGAGCCGTTAAATCGAGCATTGGTACTTAACTGATTATCACCAATTTTTAGGGGGTTTCCAGAAGCAGTAATTTTTGAACTATCGGAAGATCCACCACATGGAACTCCATTTACATAAAAAGAAGAAGTATTTGGATTTTTAACAACTGCTAAATGCGTCCAATTTCGTGCGCTGATGTTTCCACCACAACCTTCACTAAAGGTTGCGCCTTCACCAGATGCGAACTCCCAGATATAATTATCATTATTTTTATCATAATAGACCAGCCAGCCAGCAGTAGTTACTGGCCCTCCATCTGTTTTGGAAATAAAGACATAGTTCTTATTTTTGTCATTCATGTAAGTCCAAAGCAGAATGCTAAAGTTGTAGGTAAAGTTGTGGGCCGTTTGTGGAGTGAGAGCGATCGTATCATTAATTCCATCAAACTGATAAGCTCCTTTTCCATCATACCCCCAACTGCCATTCCAAGTAGCATTGTCTACTTCATTATTGATAACTCCATGGCCGTTATAGCCAGAGTAATCCCAGGCATTGCTGGTATTGGTGCCATTGACCCGTTCAAAGGGCATAACTAAGACTGCTAGGGGTGTTCCATTGACGCGCCAGTTGTAAATATTTTTTAATTGGTCACCATCAGCATCGCTGCTGGTAACATTAACAGTAATGTTTTGCTTACTATTGTTAACTGTTAAATCGGTAGTGTTCAGAATAACTG